>NZ_JALQDW010000006.1:0-70033 GCF_023631025.1 Caballeronia sp. GACF4 | reverse complement strand
ATGCTCGGCGTGCGTCGCGAAGGCGTGACGGAAGCCGCAGGCAAGCTGCACGACGCGGGTCTGATCCATCACAGCCGTGGCTGTATCAAGGTGCTCGACCGCGCCGGTCTGGAAGAGCGTGCGTGCGAATGCTACGGCATCGTCAAGCGTGAGTTCGAACGCATGTTGCCGCGCACGCGTCAAGCCGAGGCGCTGGTCTAAAGGCCAAAGCGCTCAGATTGGAAAGTGCTCGATGGTGTCGCGTACCTGCTTCAGTACGTGTTCGAGCATTTCCATGGGCACTGAACTCAAGCCTATACGTAAGGCTCGCGGTGCATGCCGCGTCGTCGCATAGGACTCTGCTTTCGACACGGCGATACCCTGCGAAGCCAGCGCCGTCGCTATGCGATCCGCGCGCAAGTCTTCGGGCAAGCGAAGCCAGAGGAACAGCGAGGACGGGTGCGCGAGCATCTCCATGTTCGCGAACACGTCTCGCGCGATCGCTTGTCTGCGGCGCGCTTCGCGGCGCAGCATGACTTCGTGCCGCGCGACGGTGCCGTCGGCCATCCAGCGCGTGGCTATCGCGGTGACTATGCTCGGCATGCTCCAGTAACTTGCGCGGATCGTGGCCTTGGTGCGGCTCGTGCAGTCTTCTGGCGCGACGATAAAGCCAAAGCGCAGGCCGCTTGCGAGACTCTTAGCCAAACTCGATACATACACCGTTCGCTCAGGCGCCAGCGCCACGAGCGGCGGCGGTGCGTCGTTCACGAGATACGCGTAGGCGGCGTCTTCGATCAACATACAGTCGTGACGCCGTGCGCTCTCGACCAGACGATGACGCTGTTTAGCCGACAGCACCCAGCCGAGCGGATTGTGCACGGTCGGCATGGTGTAGATCGCGCGTATGCGGTGACGGCGGCATAGCTTGTCGAGCGCGTCGAGATCGGGACCGTCATCCAGGGTGGGGATCGCGTGCACATCGCGGCCTTGCGTATGCGCGAGCATCTTGAATCCCGGATAAGTCAGCGCGTCAGCCGCAACGGAATCGTGCGGCTCGAGCAGTGCGCGCGTCGTGATGTCGAGACCTTGCTGCGCGCCAAGCACTAAGAAGATTTGCTCGGCTTCCACGCGAATTCCACGCGCCTTGGCCAGAAACTTGGCGACAATGGCGCGCTCATGAAGCCGGCCACCAGGCGGTTGCTGATGCATGAGCGCGGCAAGGTCGCCTGAAGATGCGAGTTCGCGCAACATCGAGCGCAATAGGTCGGCCTGACCCGGCCACGTTGGATGATTGAACGACAGATCGGCGGTGCTGCCTGAAAGCCGCGCTTCATCGCCGATATCCCACTCGCGTTTTTGCGGCCGGTCGCGCACGAAGGTGCCACGACCGGTTTCGCCGACAACTAGACCCAACGACTTCAGTTCCGCATAGACCTTGGTCGCCGACGCGATGGCAATGCCGTAACGCGTGGCAAGCTGCCGATGCGTGGGCAACAACGCTCCCGGGTGCAGTTTGCCATTGCGTATATCGGCTTCGAGCGTGGCTGCAACTTTCCTGACCTGTGTCGTTGCGCTCATGTGTATGTAGGACAATTATTTGATTGTCCTAGTTTAAGCGATTATCTTCGGCAAAACACCGAGTTGGAGCCGACATGACCGATAGCGCACACCGCCACGTTCCCGTCCTCGAGTTCCTGAAGCGTCAACTAGACGGCAGCCTCACTGCCGATACCGTCACGCACATGCGTTATCCCACCGCGATATCGGCGCTGCTCAAGTTTCGCATCGTCGAAATAGGCGAAGCGCTGGCCGTTATCGAGCTCGATGCCGATTGCGCCATTCACGGCAATCAACAAGGCACCGTGCACGGCGGTCTTTTGTGCGAACTCGCCGATGCGGCTATCGGCACGGCGCATTCCACTGTGATGGACATCGAGGAGAGCTTCACGAGCATCGACCTGAGGGCGACCTTTCTGCGCCCCGTGTGGAAATCGAGGCTTTCGGCGCGCGCATGGGCCGAGCATCGCGGCAGGACCATCAGTCATTACCGATGCGACATTCAGCGCGAAGACGGCAAAATCGTGGCGAGCGTCGCGAGCACGGTAATGACGTTGCGCGGCGCATTAGCAAAAAACCGCTAAGTACCAAGCGGGAAAACACCTATGGATCACGAAGGGAAATGCCTTTGACCTTCTTTCGAATCGAAACTAGACTCTTACGGAACAAAAGACATTTCGACTCGACGATTCGATGCTCACCAACAAGAGTTCGCTTAAGCGGCGGCTGCAGATCGTCGAGCTTGTGCGCAAGCGCGGCGAAGTGTCTGTCGAGGAACTCAGTCAGGCGTTCGACGTTTCGAGCGTCACCATTCGAAGTGATCTGACGTATCTCGAGCAGCAGCGTTATTTGCTGCGCTCGTTTGGCAAGGCGCGCTATCTCGTGCAGAAAACGGGCGACGACATTCTCGTGCCGGCGTCGGATGGCGCCACGCGCAAGGCGTCCGAGACCATGATCGCTCGCATTGCCGCTGAAGCCGTGGGCGATCACGAAGCACTCTTGCTGGGAGCGGGAGAGATCATTCACAAGATCATTCCGTTTTTGTCGGACCGCGCCAACCTGTCGCTTCTCGTGCAGGACGTCGCGGTCGCCGGCATGGCGCAGCGCTTTCTGCATTGCGAGTTACTTCTGACCGGCGGCCAACTGGAGCATGGCGCAACTGCCATGACTGGACCTGACGCCGAGGCATCGGTGGCGCGTCATTCGCTCGATCTGTGCATTCTTCAGGCGTCGGGACTCGATCGCGATGGCAATCTGCTGGCTGCCGACCCTGCACAGGCGCGCGTTGCGCAAGCGGCAAGACGTACGGCCAAGCGGACGGTCGTCGTCGCTTATCAGCCGCTGCTCGACGAGCGCAACGGCGAAGTCTTCGCAAGCGTGGCAGATACCGACACGTTGATAATGGATGACGGTATCGATTCGCCGACGCTCGACACCGTGTCGCGCAACGGTCTGCAATTGCAGCGAAGGGATAGCGGCATTCTGGAGTTTAGGCAGACTTAAGTTGAAAGCGCGGTACGCCCTGAACGTCAATCTGCCTTGTTGGCATCCTGACCAAAGAACGCCATGGACGAAGCTCAAGCTCAAGCGCAAGAGGCCGGCCGCACCGGCTACATCGTAACGATGGGCGAGATCCTCGTCGAAATTTTGGCGACTCAAATCGGACAGTCGTTTCGCCGGCCAGGCACGTTGATGGGACCGTATGCGAGCGGCGCGCCTGCCATCTTCATCGATCAGGTGGCGAAGTCGGGCAGTCGTTGCGCGATCATCGGCTGCGTCGGCGACGACGACTTCGGCGTGCTCAACGTCGAACGGTTGCGTGACGACGGCGTCGATGTGTCGGGCATCTCCGTGATCAAATCCGCGACGACAGGTAGTGCCTTCGTGACGTATCGCGAAGACGGCGACCGCGACTTCATCTACAACATTGCGAATAGCGCGTCGGGGCATTTGTCAGTCGGCGAGATCCGCGAGCACTTGCTGAAAGAGTGTGGTCACTTTCATGTGATGGGCTCATCGCTGTTCTCGTTTCGCATCATCGAGGCGATGAAGAAGGTGATCGAGACCGTGAAGGCAAACGGCGGTACGGTTAGCTTCGATCCAAACATTCGCAAGGAAATGCTGCGCATTCCGGAGATGCGCGAGGCGCTCGACTTCATTCTCGACTACACCGATGTGTTTCTTCCGAGCGGCCACGAAGTAATGCTGCTTGCGAATGCGCGAACGGAGCAAGGCGCAATCGACGAACTGCTTGCGCGCGGCGTGCGCGAGGTCGTCATCAAGCGCGGCAAGGACGGCTGTAGTCATTACGACGGCAATCACGCGAGCCACTTCGCGGCATTGTCGGTTACGGAGGTCGATCCTACCGGCGCGGGCGATTGCTTCGGCGGGACATACATTGCGTGCCGCGCGCAGGGCTTTTCCGTGGAGCGCGCGCTCGAGTATGCAAGCGCGGCGGGCGCGCGGGCCGTGACGTTCCGTGGACCGATGGAAGGCACGGCGACCCTTGCCGAACTCGATGCGTTCATCGCCGCGACATCGGAGGCAAAGCATGACTGACATCGTCACGCGCTTGACCGGCGACGAGCGCGCCGCCGGGCGCCTGAAAGGCATCTATTCGATTTGTTCGGCGCATCACTGGGTGATCGAAGCCGCAATGAAGCAGGCGCTCGATGACGACACGCCCTTGCTCCTGGAATCGACATCGAATCAGGTGGATCAGTATGGTGGTTACACCGGCATGAAGCCTGCGGATTTCGTTCGCTTCGTGCATGGGCTTGCCGATCGCATGGGATTTGATCGCCATAGATTGCTTCTCGGTGGCGATCATTTAGGCCCTAACGCATGGCGTAATCTGCCTGCCGAAGATGCCATGCAACGCGCCGATGCCTTGATCGATGCTTACGCCGCCGCAGGTTTCAGAAAGCTTCATCTCGATGCAAGCATGCCCTGCGCCGATGACCCCGCGCGTCTATCCGACGAGGTCGTGGCCGAACGTGCCGCGCGTATGTGCGCCGTCGCCGAAGCGGCTGCCGCGCGCGTGGGGCTCGCCGAAGGTCCGGTGTATATCATCGGCACTGAAGTGCCCGTTCCGGGCGGTGCATCGGAAGAACTCGCCACCGTGGAAGTTACGCACGCGAGCGCTGCGCTCGATACCGTCGCCGTGCATCGCAAGGCTTGGGATGCACGCGGACTTGGCGCGGCGTGGGAGCGTGTGGTGGGACTCGTCGTTCAACCCGGCGTGGAGTTCGATCATACGAGGGTCGTCGACTACGCCCCCACGCTTGCAAGCGGACTTTCCAAGGTGCTCGAAAGGCTACCGGGTATCGTGTTCGAAGCGCATTCCACCGATTATCAAAAGCCCGAAGCGCTATCGGCGCTGGTCGATGATGGCTTCGCCATTCTCAAGGTGGGACCGGGCGTAACCTTCGCTTTGCGTGAAGCGCTTTATGCATTGGCGGACATCGAGTGCGAACTCCTCGCGCCGAATGTCCGGTCGAATCTGCGTGAGATAGTCGAACGCGTGATGCGCGAGAAACCCAACAACTGGGAGAAGTACTATCACGGCAGCGACGCGGAGAAGCGGTTGCTGCGAACCTATAGCTATAGCGACCGCGTGCGCTACTACTGGTCCGACCATGATATCGATGAGGCGACGCGCAAGCTGGTGGCGAACCTCGCGAACATCGGCATACGGGAAAACCTCATCAGCCGCTATCTGCCGGAGCAATACTGGCAGGTGAGGCGGGGGTCGATCGATGCATCGCCCATGAGCCTTATCTACAGCAAGGTCCGCGACGTAATCCGTGTTTATGCGGAGGCCTGCCGCATGCATACGCAGGCAAAGTGATCGAATGAAAACTAAGGAATCCAATATTTGAAAGCAGGTTCATAGGTGAACCGGATCGCGCCTCAAGCCCGGCAGGGAAAACCCGCTTTGACTGGGTTTCGACCCGAAACTAAACTCTTTCAGCACAAAAACAGCTTGTCCTTGACACGCGACGGGCGCACAGAGGCACTGGAGGCGACACCATGAGCAAGCCAACGCTGGCAGCCAGCGAGCGGGCGAGACCCCGTCGCGGGTTCGCCGCTCAATTGCTGCACTCGCGCGAAACCGGTATCGTCGGCGCCCTGCTGATCATGGTCGTGCTTCTGTCGATCTTCGCGCCCGACTTCGCGAGCAAGGGCAATCTCCTCAACGACGCGCGCAACCTGTCCTTCATCGGCATCGTGGTGCTGGGGCAGGCAGCGGTGATGATCACGGGCGGCATCGATCTCTCGGTCGGCAGCGTATGGGGACTGGCCGCCGTCGCGTCAGCCGCGATGATGCAGGCCGGCATGCCTGTGTTTCCCGCTTGCGTGCTGACGCTGCTCATAGCCGCGTGCGTCGGCCTCTTCAACGGCTTCTGCGTCACCAAACTGCGCATGCTGCCCTTCGTGCCTACGCTTGCCACCATGAGCATTGCGCGGGCGTTGGCGCTCGTCATTACGCGCGGCAAGGCTATCGACGGCTTTCGTCCCGATGGCGATTCGTTTTTTGCCCTCGGCGGCGGCGACTTTCTCGATCTGCCTGTACCGTTTCTGATTTTCGTGGCGCTCGCCATCGTGTCCGCCATCGTTCTGAAGCGTACCGTCTATGGCCGCCAGTTATACGCGGTAGGCGGCAACGAACGCGCGGCCATGCTCACCGGCCTCAACGTCGACCGCCTCAAGATGAGCGTCTACGTGATGTCGTCGGTGCTCGCGGGTCTCGCGGGCATCATCGAAGTGAGCTATCTCTCGTCGGCAATCTCCAATCAAGGATTGGGCAAGGAGCTGAGCGTGATCGCGGCGGCTGTCATCGGCGGAACGGCGTTGTCCGGCGGCGAAGGTACCGTGATCGGCGTATTCGTCGGCACCGTCATTCTCGAAGTGCTGCGCAACGGTCTCGTTCTGCTCGGCACGGACGCTTACTGGCAAGGGGTGTTCGTCGGTTCGGTGATCGTTCTTGCCGTGTTTATCGATCAACTTAGAAAAGGCGTCTGGCGACGTCGATGAAAGCTGTATTACAACGACTCTGGAGAAGACCATGACACGCACCATGCTCAGTGCCGTAGCCGCTACGCTCCTGCTCGGGATAGGCATTGCCCAGTCGCAGGCGGCGGACAAGAAGGTGTTCGCCGTCGTACCGAAAGCGCTCGGCGTCGCGTTCTATGCCGACGCGGAAAAAGGCTGCAAGGAAGAAGCCGCGAAGATCGGCGCCGAATGTCTGTTCACCGGCCCGGCCCAGCTCGACGACGCAGAACAAGGCCGTATTGTGCGCGATCTGATCACCAAGAAGGTCGCGGGTATCGCTATCGCGCCGAACAATGCGGATTCGATCAGCGGCGTCATCAGCGCGGCATTGGCGAAGAACATACCGGTCGTGACCTTCGACTCGGACGCACCGAAGTCCAAGCGCATCGCTTTCATCGGCACGAACAACGAAGCAGGCGGCGAAGCGGCGGGCGAAGCATTTGCTAAGGCGCTGCCCAAGGGCGGCACGTATGCGGTTCTGACAGGCGGCTTGTCGGCGGCGAATCTCAACGAGCGCATCAAGGGCTTCAAGTCGAAGCTCAATGGCGACTTCAAGGAAGTGTCGGGCTCGCCTTTCGCCTGCAACGACGATTCGAGCACGGGCGTGCAGCTCATTCAGGACATGCTCGCGAAGAACCCGAAACTCGACGGCATCTTCTTCGCTGGCGGCTGGCCCATGTTCGCGCCCGAGGCCTATATTCGCGCGGTTCGCAACAAGGCTGCCGATATCAAGGCGGGCAAGTTCGTGATCGTTTCGTTCGATACCTTGCCATCGCAGATCAAGCTGCTGAAGGAAGGTTATGCGACGACGCTGATCGGTCAGCGGCCGCTCACGATGGGCACCGAATCCGTCAAGCAGCTCGATGCGCTGACCAAGGGTGGCAAGGTGCCACCGGTCACGGATACGGGCGTGGATATCGTCAACTCGTCGAACGTCGATAAATTCGTCGGCGGTAAATGAACCGCGCGCGGGGCCGGCCACGCGCTGCGCCCCGGGTCATTCGTGAGAAAGAGTGCTGCCATGACCGTGCTGTTGAGCGTTGAGCAGATAACGAAGACCTATCCCGGCGTGAAAGCGCTGCAGGAAGTGTCCTTCAATGTCGAGGCCGGCACCGTGCATGCGGTCATGGGCGAGAACGGCGCGGGCAAGTCGACCTTGATGCAAGTGATCGCAGGGGCACATGCGCCGACCTCGGGACGCATGATGTTCGACGGTCAGGAAGTCGAGTTTTCGAGTACGCGCGATGCCGCCGCCAAGGGCATCTCCATCGTCTTTCAGGAGTTGATGCTCGCGCCGAACATGACGATTGCCGAGAACATATTTCTCGGCGCGGAGCCGCGCATGGCGCGCGTGCTGGTCGATCGCGGCGTGCTGTTGACGAGAACGAAGGCCGCGATGAAACGGCTTGGCATCGCACTCGATCCCGATACGCGTCTCGGCGATCTCACCATCGCGCAGCAGCAGTTGATCGAGATATGCAAGGCGTTGATTCACGAGCCGCGTCTTTTGATTCTCGATGAACCGACTTCGAGTCTTTCCGAAGCCGACTCCCTGACGCTCTTCAAAGTGGTTCACGAACTGCGCGCGAGCGGCGTGACCATTCTCTATATCTCGCATCGCATGCGCGAAGTGTTCGACAACTGCGATGCGGTGACCGTTCTTCGCGACGGCAAGCACGTGCGTACCGCGCGTCTTGTCGATACCTCACCCGATGAAGTCGTGCGCCTGATGGTGGGCCGCGATCTCGCCGAAGTACGGCGCATCAAGCCCGATAACGCGCATCAGCCAATCGTGCTGCAAGTGGATGGTCTGGGCGACGACGAGCGTTATCGCGACGTATCGTTTTCGTTGCGACGCGGCGAGATCGTGGGACTTGCCGGACTGATCGGCGCAGGACGTTCCGAAGTGGCGATGGGTATCTTCGGTGCGCCGCCGCCGAAGCACGGCAACGTCACCATCGAAGGCAAGCCGGTCAGGATCGCGAAGCCTCGCGATGCAATGAAGCTCGGGATCGGGCTCGTGCCCGAGGACCGCAAGGATCAGGGGCTCGTGCTCGGCATGTCGGTGGGCAGCAACCTTTCGCTCGCTGCGCTGGGGCTTGGGCGTCTTTCGAAGGGCACGGTCATTCGCCCGTTGCAGGAAGCGCGCATGATCGACAGTTACGTCGGGCGCTTCAACATCAAGACGCCGACCGTCGAACAACTCGTGGGTCTTTTGAGCGGCGGCAATCAGCAGAAGGTGGTGCTGGCGAAATGGCTCGCGTCGAAGCCGCGTGTCCTGATCGTCGATGAACCCACGCGCGGCGTGGACGTCGGCACTAAAGCCGAGATTTACGCGCTCATGCGCGAACTTGCCCGAGAAGGTCTCGCCATTCTCGTCATCTCCAGCGACCTCCCGGAGATACTGACCATCTCCGACCGCATCCTTGTCATGCGCGGCGGTCAGCTTGCGGGTGAAGTCGGCTTTGACGACGCCTCCGAGGAACGCATCATGTCGCTGGCCGCGCTCGAACATGCTGACCCGGCACATCCCGAGGTCAAGCCAAAAGGCTTCGTGGCCTAGCAAGTCAGGCAAACATCAAAGGAGTCGTGCCTTGAATAAAGTCGGCATGTTCTACACGTATTGGTCGACCGAATGGCTGGTCGATTTTCCGGCCCTGGCGAAGCGCATATCCGGCTTGGGCTTCGACATGATGGAAATTTCGCTCGGCGAATTCAACAATCTTCCCGATGCGAAGAAGCGCGAACTGAAGACCGTCGCCGACGATCTCGGCCTCACCGTGATGTGCTGTATCGGTCTCAAGCCCGAGTACGATTTCGCCTCTCCCGAGCAAAGCGTGAGAGATGCAGGCACGGAGTACGTCAAGCGCTTGCTCGACGATTGCCATATGCTCGGTGCGCCCGTTTTTGCGGGACTCACTTTCTGCGCGTGGCCGCAATCGCCGCCGCCCGGCATGACGGACAAGCGTCCCTACGTGGAGCGTGCCGTGGACAGCGTGCGTCGCGTCATCAAGGTAGCGGAAGGCTATGGGATCATCTACGCGCTGGAAGTGGTCAACCGCTTCGAGCAATGGCTTGCCAACGATGCACGCGAAGCGCTCGCGTTCTGCGATGCGGTCGACAATCCTTACTGCAAGGTACAGCTCGACACGTTCCACATGAATATTGAAGAGCACTCTTTTCGCGATGCGATCCTCGCCTGCAAGGGAAAGCTCGGACACTTCCATCTGGGCGAAGCGAACCGCTTGCCGCCAGGCGAAGGGCGTCTGCCGTGGGACGAGATTTTTGGCGCGTTGAAAGAGATCGAATATGACGGGACAATCGTCATGGAGCCTTTCATGCGCAAGGGCGGAAACGTGAGCCGCGCAGTAGGAGTCTGGCGCGACATGTCGAACGGCGCGACAGACGAACAAATGGACGAGCGCGCACGCCGCTCCTTGCAATTCGTGAGAGGCCATTTGACGTGAACTGAGGCCGCATCGGAACCGACTACATGGCATCTTTGGAACGCGCTCGCCGCCTGCTTGCACTGGCGCAAACCGGATTGCACTACGCAACGAGCGTTTTCGATACCGAACGTTACGATGAGATCGCGCAGATCGCGCACGCTGAACTCGCCGCGCTCTCATCGACTGATTCGACCAAGATAGCCGAACTTTTCGCGTTCGAAACAGGCTATGCCAATCCAAAGCTCGATGTGCGTACCGCGGTATTCAATGAAGCGGGGCAGATTCTGCTCGTGCGCGAAATGGCGGACGGCATGTGGTCGCTTCCAGGCGGCTGGGCCGACATAGGCGTTTCGCCCGCCGAGAACGCGGCGAAGGAAGTGCGGGAAGAAAGTGGCTATACGGTTAAGATTCAGCGCTTGCTCGCGGTATGGGATGCAGACAGACATCCGCATCCACCATCGGTCTTTCACATCTGGAAGCTGATTTTTCTCGGCGAGATCGTGGAGGCGGGCGAGGTCATCGGTGCGGAAACGAGTGCCGTCGGATTCTTCAGCCTCGACGATCTTCCCGCGCTATCGCTTGGGCGCGTGCTGCCGCAGCAAATTTTCAGGCTGGATGAGCTGAGACGAAGCGGTCATATCGACTTCGACTGAAGCGACGAAAGAAGCGACACTGGAAGCGAGCGGTCAAAGCCCGAGACATATCGCGCCCGCCGCGACGACCATGCATGCGAGCCAGCGCTTCACGCTGACGGCTTCGCGCAGAAACACTCTACCGATCAGCACCGCGAACACCACGCTCGTCTCGCGCAATGCCGATACCGCGCCCATCGCGCCCGACTGCATCGCCCAAATGACGATGCCATATGCGCCGATCGATACCAACCCGCCCGCAAGCGATGAGCCGATCGACATCGGGGCGGTGCGTATCGGCGTCCATAGTGCAGAGAGCCCGCGCGTCGCCATGAAGAGCAGCGGCATCAGCCAGTAAAACATGAACATCCACGCGGTATAGGCAAGCGCGTTGCCCTCCGACAAGCGCACGCCGATACCGTCGATCACGGTATAGACCGCGATGGTCACGCCAGTCAGAAATGCCGCCAACGCACCCGCGCGCGATACGTGGCTACCTTGCAGCGCCAGCGAGATGATGCCGCCCGAGATCATCATGATGCCGAACGCATGCAGCGGCCCGATGGCCTCGTGCGCGAAGAGCGCTGCGCCGAGCGTGACGAGCAGCGGCGACGAACCACGCGCAATCGGGTAAGCCTGCGCGAGATCGCCTCGCCGATACGACCGCACGAGGCTCACGTTATAGACGATATGCACGAGCCCCGATGCAACGATGCATGGCCACGCGGCGGAAGCGGGCATCGGCAAAAAAACGATCACGATGGTCGAGACCACGGCGATGGCAATGCTCATCCACGTCATGGAGAGGAAGCGGTCGCGATTGCCATGCAACATCGCGTTCCAACTGGCGTGAAGCACGGCGGCGATAAGGACGAGACCGCCGGTATAACTGAGCATGCGGATTCCAGGCTAAGGACGCGAAAGAGGGATGTAAGCAGGTTATCTATCTTGTGAGCGTGCGGCAAACCAGTTAAATTGGCCGCTCGCGTTAGATAAACTCTTTCGAATGAAACGAGTCCTGCCTCCGCTCAATGCACTGCGCGCGTTCGAAGCCGCAGGGCGTCTTGCCAGCTTCAAGGAAGCCGCAGCCGAATTGCATGTGACGCATGGTGCAATCAGTCAGCAAGTGCGCCTGCTCGAAGAGTGGCTCGGCGAACCGCTGTTCGAGCGGCATAACCGGCGCGTGGTGTTGACTCCCAAGGCAAAGGCCTACCTGGATGAAATCGGTCCGCTCTTCGAGCAATTGTCGCAAGCCACTGCGCGATACGGTTACCCTGGAACGGTTTCGCGCACGCTGTCCGTGAATGCGCCCGCCACTTTCACGTTGCGTTGGCTGGTTCCAAGGCTCGCGAAGTTCCACGCCGAGCATCTCGATGTAGACGTCAAAGTGGAGACATCGAACGCATCGGTCGAGAGCCTTAAAGATATTCACGACATCGTGATTCGCGGTGGTCCCGACACGTTCTATGGCTACTCGATGCGGCCGTTCCTCGTCGAGGAAAGAGTGCCTGTGTGCAGCCCCGCGTTAATGCAACGCGTCGCGCTGCGCACGCCGGAAGATTTGCGGCAGCATACGTTGTTGCATACGTCGAGCCTCCCGCGTTTATGGCCGGACTGGCTCGCGCGTGCGGAGATTCCCGCGTTGCGGCCTGCCGCGATCCTGACCTTCGATCACTTCTATCTCACCTTGCAGGCGGCCATCGACGGACTCGGCATTGCGATGGGACCGACCGCGCTCGTCGCCGACGATCTGGCCGCTGGCCGTCTCGTCACGCCGTTTGCCGAGCCGCGCCTGCCATCGCGGAGCTACTGTACCTACGTGCCGGATGCGAAGTCCGACGACGAACTCGTCGTCCTGTTCTGCTCATGGCTCGAAGGTGAGGGAATACGCTGATTCACGCGCGGTACACGATATCGACATCATCGGCCTGTCACAGACCTCCGTCACACTCGCGCCACACGAATTTTCGTCCGTCTCAAGTCGTCACGCTGACGAATCGCTTACGTATGGGAGTCACGCAATGAGCTTCGATCATCTGGACTCACAGCAGGTCCGGCGCTTTCAACGCAAGGTCACGCTGCTGTCCGCCGGAGGCACTTTCCTCGATGGCTTCGACTTGACGATCGTCGCCGTCGCGCTGCCTTCGGTGATCAAGCAGTGGCATCTCGGCGCGGGCGTGCAGAGTCTCGTGGTGTCGTCGGCGATCATCGGGGCCTTCATCGGCGCGGCCTGGCTCGGGCGGCTGACGGATCGCTTCGGCCGCAAGGCCATGTATGTCGTCGATCTGCTGGCGTTCGTGCTGTTCGCGCTCTTGACGGCCGTTTCACAGAGCGCGTGGCAACTCATCCTGTTTCGCTTCTTGCTGGGCGTGGGCATCGGCGCGGATTATCCTATCTCCGCCACGCTCGTCGCCGAATTCAGTTCGCGGCACAAGCGCGGACAGCACGGCACCTTTCTCGCGGCGATGTGGTTTGTCGGCGCGGTGGCCGCGTATGTCGTGGGGCTTGCGTGCCTGCCGCTCGGCGATAACGCATGGCGTTACATGCTGGGCGTGGGCGTCATCTTCGCGTTGGTCGTGTTCTTCTTTCGCATGACGCTGCCGGAATCGCCGCGCTGGCTGCAATCCAAAGGCCGTCACGAGGAAGCCGAAGCCGTCATGCTCGCGGTAACGGGCGAGCGTGTCGTGCTTGCGCGCGAGGTCGAGTCGAAGGGCAGTCTCGCATCGCTCTTTTCCAGGCCCATGCTGCGCCGTACGATCTTCGTGCTTGGCTTCTGGTTTTGTTATGCAACTGCCTATTACGGCATCTCGATGTACGCGCCGACCATCATCTCGCCGTTCTCGCATGGCTCGCGCGTGCTGACCATCATCGGGTCGGGTCTCATCGCCATTCTCGGGATGATCGGCGCGATCATCGGCATGAATCTGGTGGATCGCTGGGGACGCAGGCCGCTGCTGATCACGTCGTTTGCCGGGCTTTCCGCCGCGCTTCTCGTGCTCGCGCTCAACTCGAAGCCGACCTTCGGCTTTCTGGTCGTGCTGTTCAGTTGCGCGGTTCTGTTCGCCAATTCGGGCGGCGGCATTCTCAACTTCGTCTATCCGACCGAGCTCTTTCCGACGAACGTGCGCGCGGGCGCATCGGGTCTCGCGACTTCCGTAAGCCGCATCGGCTCGATTCTCGGCGTACTCGTGTTCCCCAATTTCGTAGCGTGGTGGGGCGCGAGTGCGGCGCTGTGGTTCTTCTTCGGCATCGCGCTCGCGGGCTTGCTGATCTCCGTGTGGCTCGCGCCGGAAACGCGCAATCTGAGCCTCGAACAACTGAACGCGCTCGAAGAAGGGAACAAAGGCAAGCGCGCAGCGAGTGCGTCGAACGCAGCCGATGATCTCGGCATGGTGCGACGCTGAGAGCACCGCTTAGTCGATGAGCGCGTCGTTCTCGTCATAGAACGGATAAGCACCGCCGTAATCGCCGATGAATGCCGTATGCGTGACGAGCCCTTCGCCCGCGACATAGCGATGCAACTGGAATGCGGGCGGTTCCATCACAAAGCGCGACGGGCCGCGTTTGCGCAAGTCGAGCGCGACTTGATGCGCGGTCGACGGACACACGCTCGCGATCGTGCCGGCAAAGCGCATTTGAATGGCGCGATGCACGTGCCCGCACAGTAGACGCTCGATCTGCGGATGACGCGCGACGATAGCCGCGAGCTTCGCTGCATCGGCGGCATCGAGCTTTTGCTCGTCCATATGCTCGATACCGCAATTGAACGGCGGATGATGCATGGCAAGCAAGGTCGGCTGCGCAGCGCTTCTTGCCAGCGTCTCTGCAATCCAGTCGAGCCGTTCATCGCACAGCCGGCCGCCTCCGTGTGGCGGGTCTTGCGAGTCCGCGACGACAATGCGTACGCCGCCTAGCTCGAACTCATACTGAACAAAACGCGCTTGGTCTCGCAGATACGCATGATCGCCGAATACCTCGCGCAGCGCTTCTCGTCCATCGTGATTACCGATGCAAAGGTAATACGGAATCGCAAGCGGATTCAGTAGCGTACGTAGATAGGCGTATTCCTCGGTATCGCCGAAATCCACGAGATCGCCCGTGATCAGCACGGCGTCGGGTCGCGGATCGAGTGCGTTGAGGTGCTCGATGCATCGGCTGAGATAGGCGGCGGTATCGACACGTCCATAGGCGAGCTTGCCGGGCCGCTTGATATGAAGATCGCTGATTTGCGCTAATAGCATGAGAGTCGACAGGCCGTGCGGGTGCAGGGTCCATGCGAAGAATGGGCTAATCAGCAGGATAGCGCGGACAGGTGGGTAGTGCGCGGGAAAACGCGAATGCGAACGCGCGCGATGCGCGTCCGCATGTTCCTCAATCAATGATGGTCGTGATCGTGATCGCGGTCGTCGTCGGCCCTGTAGAGCAGCGAGAGATCGACAGCATTGGCCATGGCCGCATAGCCCGCATCGTTGGGATGCAGATGATCGCCGCTGTCATACACTGCGCGAATGTCGATCGGATGCGCAGGATCGCGCAGCACCGCATCGAAATCCACGACCGCATCGAACGCGCGGCTCGTACGTATCCAGGCATTGACGGTCTGACGGATCGCTTCCTTTTGCTGCGTCCAGTAGCCTTGGTTCGGCGTGCCTTGCAGCGCGTTGTGGAACGGTGTCAGTGTGCCGCCCACGATCTTGATGCCGCGCAGATGAGTCCGCGCGATGATCTGCTTGTATCCGTCGATGATGTCCTGCGCCGGAACGAGTCCCGCCGTCGGGTCGAGCACGGTCTGAGGCCAGCCGATATCGTTGATGCCTTCGAGGAAGATCACTAGCTTGACGTTCGACTGGCTGAGGACATCGCGGTCATAGCGCGCGAGCGCACTGATGCCCGAGCCATCCTTGATCACGCGATTGCCGCTGATCCCCTGATTCAGCACGGCATAGCTGCGCCGCGCCGAGCCGCCATTCAGCCGTTGCGAGAGATCGTCGGGCCAGCGGCGGTTCGCATCGACGGTGGAGGCGTAGCCATCCGTGATCGAATCGCCGAAGGTCACGACGGCGGGTGTGTCGCGGTCGGTATCGATCAGCACGCCGGCCAGGAAAAAGCGGTTCGTGTATTTTTGCGGAGAAGGTTGATCGGCCGTGGCGGTGTTGTCGCCACTCGATACATACGCGTTCTGCACGGCCAGTTGATGCACGGTTTGTGCTTGCGTGGCGTCAGGCAGGAAGAAGCTCACGGCAATGTCCGCGAACGGCGGCAGCTTGATATCTACCGGATCGCTGAGAATCGGCGCACCTGCATAAAGCGTGACCGTGGTCTTTCCGCCGAAGGTAAGCGTGCGGTCGGAGTTCGGCGCGATCTTCGCGCCGCCGACGGATAACGCAATATGTACCGGTCCCACCGTTACTGGCGTCGTGCCGAACTCGTTGGTGAGACGCACGCGAACGCGGTCGCCGCCAACGCTCAAGTGCACGACCTGGCGAATCGTCGTCGATGCATTGAAGCTCTGCGGCGTGGTCAGGTTGTTATTGCGATCGGCACTTGCTGTCCAAGTGGAGATCCATCCATCGTCGCGGCCGTCTCCTCGCGATGCCGAGACGTTCGGCGCGGCGAGAACGAGATACGCTGCGCATAGCAGCGCCATCGCGCGGCCAGCCGCGCGGAAGAACAGACGTTCGCTCATGGATGTCTCCGTTATTTATTTGACCATCCTGTAAGGATAGCCAAGTAAATATGGACGACGAATTGGACGATGTCACTATCGTATACCCCGCTGCTTGCGGGCGTGTCATGTGCTTTCGCGGTCGATGATCGTAAAGCCCGTGTCGATCTTCACGCGCGAGGAAACGGCGCCCGTGCGGCCCTGCAAAAAACGCGCGAGCAAGGTATCGGCCGCTTTCATGCCGATGGTCGCGCCATCCACACGTACCGTCGAGAGTGCAGGGTACACGTGCGCGGCGGTGCTCAAGTCGCCGAAGCCCATCACGGCGATATCGTCCGGTACGTTCAACTTGCGGCTGGCGGCTTCCGCGAGCACGCCCTGCGCGAGCGTGTCCGAACTGCATACGACGATGCGCGGCGGCCGTGCCTGCAACAGCTTTGCCGTGCCTTCTCGTCCTGCCTGCAGCGTTGCCGGCGCGGGCATTATCTCGAACGCGGTGTTCCTGATTCCCTGTGCCGCGAGTTGCGCAATCAAACTCTTGCAGCGCCGCAAACCGCGTGGATCGTCCACGGACAACACGCCGAAGTCACGATAGCCATTCGCGACGAGATGTTGCGCGACCTCTTTACCCACCTGTTCGTGCGAGAAACCGATGACCGTATCGATAGGTTTGCTCGTGAGATCCCATATCTCGACAACGGGTATGTTGGCCTTCACCAGCCGCGCGACGGTGGCCTTGCTGTGACTGGTGCCAGCGAGCACGATGCCATCCGGGCGGCGTCCGAGAATGGCTTCGACGAGCGCTTCCTCGCGCGAGGTTGAATAAGCGGTCACGCCCAGCAACGTTTGATATCCCGATGCCGTCAGACGGTCCACCAGCGCCTGCACGGTGTCGGCGAAGATGGAGTTGGCAATGGTCGGCAACAGAATGGCCACGAGACGGCTCTTGCTGCTCGCCAATCCGCCAGCGAGCAGGTTGGGCACGTAACCCGTCGCGCGAACAGCGTCGAGCACCTTCTTCTGCGTGTCGCTGCGCACGAGTTCCGGCCGGTTCAGTGCGCGCGACACGGTCATCGGCGCGACGCCCGCCACACGCGCGACATCGATAAGCGTCACGCTTTCCGCCGTCGCCTGAATGCCTTCGTCTTTCTTCGCCATATTTCCCCGACTTCGTTTTTTTTCAAAGCGCCACGCATCGGATTAGACCATGAAGCCCCACCGATCAAAGACGTTCGCACTCGTGCATTAAGCGTAAACCATGATGATTGCGCAATCAATTAAGCTTGAATGATTGCGCAATCATTGTATGATCGACTCATCGCTAAAGGCTTCGAACTCGTCATTGAAGGAATCGGCACATGAACGCAACGTCTTCGCTTCTCGCAGGAACATCGAACGATTCAATCAGGTGGATTCGCGTCGCGTCCACGTTCTTGCCGCTCGCCAATCCCATCAGCGACGCCAAGGTGCTGACCGGCCGGCAGAAGCCGATGACCGAGATCGCTATTCTTTTCGTGGAGATCGAAACGGCCGATGGTCAACGCGGACTCGGCTTCAGCTATTCAAAACGCGCGGGCGGTCCGGGCCAGTTCGCGCATGCGAAGGAGATCGCGCCCGTGCTGATCGGCGAGGATCCGAGCGACATCGCGCGGCTGTGGGACAAGCTCGCGTGGGCGGGGGCCTCGGTGGGGCGCAGCGGCATGGCGGCGCAAGCCATCGGCGCGTTCGATGTCGCGCTGTGGGACCTGAAGGCAAAGCGCGCGAACCTCTCGCTTGCCAAGCTGCTGGGCGCACAACGCGAGTCGGTGCGCTGCTACAACACGTCGGGCGGTTTCCTGCATACGCCGCTCGATCAGTTGATGACCAACACCGACATATCGCGCGAAAAAGGCATCGGTGGCATCAAGCTCAAGGTGGGCCAGCCGGACTCGGCGCTCGACATTCATCGCGTGCAAACCGTGCGCAAGCATCTGGGCGATGCCTTCCCGCTCATGGTCGACGCCAACCAGCAATGGGACCGTCCGACCGCACAACGCATGTGCCGAACGTTCGAACAGTTCAATCTCGTCTGGATCGAGGAGCCGCTCGATTGCTACGACGCCGAAGGCCATGCAGCGCTCGCCACGCAATTCGATACACCGATCGCCACAGGCGAGATGCTAACGAGCGTGTCGGAGCACTGGGAGTTCATCCGGTTGCGCGGGGCGGATTATCTGATGCCGGATGCACCGCGCGTCGGCGGCATCACGCCGTTTCTTAAAGTCGCGACGCTCGCGGATCATGCGGGTCTCATGCTCGCGCCGCATTTCGCCATGGAACTGCATGTGCATCTCGCGGCAAGTTATGCACGCGAGCCGTGGGTCGAACATTTCGAATGGCTCGAACCGCTCTTCAACGAACGGCTCGAAACGCGCGATGGCCGCATGCTCGTGCCGACGCGTGCCGGTCTCGGTCTCACGCTCAGCGACCGCGTTGCGGGCTGGACTGCGCAGGAAGTGGAGATCGGCGCACGCGCCTGACGTTTCCATCGGCCAGAAAGAACGCTTTTCGACAGGAGTAGCGATGAAGGATTCCGCGGTTGCAAGCCCAGGCCTCGCGTCAGCGAGTGCGCCGGAGGTCGACAGATCGAGAGTCGCGATCAAGCCGATCATTCAGGTCGTCGCCGGCAATGCGCTGGAAATCTACGACTTCATGATTTACGGCTATTACGCGAGATACATCGCGCAGACGTACTTTCCGAGCGACAACGAATACATCTCGCTGATGATGTCGCTCATGACCTTCGCGTTCGGCTTTCTCGCGCGGCCCGTGGGCGCTATCGTGCTCGGCGCGTATACGGACCGTCATGGGCGCCGCAAGGGTCTCATTCTCGCGTTGTCGTTGATGTCGCTCGGCATCATTTCCGTGGCATGCACGCCTTCCTACGCGAGTATCGGTATCGCGGCGCCGATCATCGTCTTGCTTGGACGGCTAATGCAAGGGTTCTCCGCAGGCGCCGAACTCGGCGGCGTAGTGGTCTATCTCGCGGAGATCGCGCCGGCCAGACGCCGCGCGTTTTATACGTGCTGGCAAGCCGGCAGCCAGCAAATCTCCGTGATGGTGGCGTCGCTCGTCGGACTCGTTCTGCTTTACTGGCTGACGCAAGACGAACTGCACGCATGGGGATGGCGCGTGCCGCTTCTGCTCGGCTGCATGGTCATTCCCGTCATGTTCTGGCTGCGGTCGAGTCTTCAGGAAACGTCGGTGTTCGCGGCCAGAAAGCGCGCGCCGAAGATGTCCGAGATCTGCACGAGCCTGGTCTCGGACTGGCGCACCATCGTGCTGTGCATGGGCATGGTGTCGATGGCGACTGTGACTTCGCAGACCATCACCACTTACGCGCCGACCTTCATCAAGAGCCTGAATCTGGGCGCATCCGCGGGCTTCATCATTCTCTTCTTCGGCGGTTTGTCGGTGCTCGTCTGGCTGCCGATCATGGCGCTCGTGGCCGATCGCTTCAACCGTCGCACGGTGCTGATCGTCGTCACGTTGCTGGCCGCCGTCACCGCGTATCCGCTGATGTCATGGCTCGCCACGCATGCAACCGTGCTGAGGTTCGCGGTGGTCGAACTGTGGTTCTCGTTCATCTATGCAGCCTACAGCGCCGTTCAGGTCGCGGCCATGGTCGAACTCGTGCCGCCCAATGCGCGCACATCCGGCTATGCGTTCGCGCAGGCTATCGCAGCGGCCGTGCTGGGCGGCTTCACGCCCGCCATCCTCACATGGCTCACGCACACGTTTCATAGCAGCGCGATGGTCGGCGTGTGGCTCGCGATCAACGCGGCGATCAGCCTCGCGGCGGCGCTTTGCCTGAATCACGAGAAGACGGGAGCGCGGCAAAAGGTCGAGTTACACTGAACCTCCGACCTTGCTGGAGTAGCGACCCGCCATGCACATCGAGCCATTCAAGATTGCCGTTCCCGACGAAGCGATCGACGACCTGCGCCGCCGGCTACGCGATACCCGCTGGGCACCCATGACGCCATCCGAGTCTTGGAAACAAGGTATCGATATCGCGTGGCTGCGCGAACTCGTGCAGTACTGGACCGATACGTTCGACTGGCGCGCTGCCGAACGCGAGCTCAACCGGCAACCGCAATTCATCGCGGATGTGAACGGCCAGCGCGTGCACTTCGTGCATCGGCGGGGCGTAGGTCCAAAGCCGTATCCGGTCATCATCACGCACGGTTGGCCGGGATCGTTCTTCGAGTTTCATGCGCTGACGGAGATGCTGTGCGATCCCGCATCGTTCGGAGCGGACCCGGCCGATTCCTTCGATGTCATCGTGCCGTCGCTGCCGGGCTTCGCGTTTTCCGCCGCGCCCGCGCAGCCCGGCACGTCCGCGTTTCAAGTCGCCGATATCTGGGCCGCGCTGATGCAAGGTCTAGGCTACGAGCGCTTCGGTGCGCAAGGCGGCGACCTGGGTTCGGCGGTATCGGTTGCGCTGGCGTTGCGGCATCGACGGCATGTCGATGGTATTCATCTCAACTTTCTGCCGGGCTCTTACGAACCATCCGTGGATCCGGCAAACGCGCCGATGAATGCTGCCGAACAAGACTTCGTGCGCGCGCGAAGCGAGTGGGTCGCACTAGAAGGCGCCTACGCGCACATGCACAGCACGAAGCCGCAGACGCTTGCTGCATCGCTCAACGATTCCCCCGTGGGACTCGCCGCGTGGATCTGCGAGAAATTCCGCGCATGGAGCGATTGCGACGGCGATGTGGAGCGCAGTTTCTCGAAGGACGAGTTGCTGACGAATCTCTCGCTCTACTGGCACACGCAGAGCATTGGCACGGCGGTGCAGATGTACTACGAAAACCGCCTGCAACCCATGCGTTTCGCTGCGGGTCAGCGCGTGTTGCCGCCAGTGGGTTACGCGCGCTTTCCCAAAGAATTGAGCCGGCCGCCGCGCGAATGGCTCGAACGTGTCTTCAATGTCGCGCAATGGACCGAGATGCCGCGCGGCGGCCACTTCGCCGCGATGGAAGAGCCCGAACTTCTTGCGGTCGAAATGCGCACGTTCTTCAGGCGCTTTCGTTAGTCATGCCGCGGCGGGCGCCGCTTCGTACAAGGTCAGCGTGAACGCCGCGATCTTGCATACCGACGCGGTCAAGCCAAGATCGGTCACGACGCAACATTCAGCGTGATCGACCCGAGCGCGGCGCCGAGTGAGAAGCCGAGACACATGAACCATGCATTGAGCGATAACGCGACAGGCGTACCGCGCAACCCCGCAACATGCCGAGCGCGAGCCAGCAGAGTGGCGTCAGAGACACCGGCGGGGAAGTAGCGTTCATGGCGGCGTCCGGCTTACGCGGCCCGTGCTTCGGCGCGATGGAACGGATAGTCGGTATAGCCAGCTTCGGTTCCGCCAAAGAACGTGGGACGGTCATACGCATTGAGCGGCCACCGATTACGAAGGCGTTCGGGCAAATCCGGATTGGCGACGAAGTCGCGTCCGAACGCCACTAGATCGGCATCGCCTGCTTGCAGGATGGCTTCGGCCGTCGGCCCCTTGAAGCCGCCCGCCGCGATGATGACGCCCTCGTAATGCTTGCGGATCAGTTGCGCGGCCACGGGTGCGGGGTCTTTGCTGTCGTCATCGACATTGCCGAGCACGCGCGGTTCGATCAAGTGCAGATACGCCAGATCGAGCTTCGACAATTCACGCGCCACGTAGGAGAAGAGCGCTTCGGGATTGCTGTCCGACATATCGCCCCACGTGCCGCTCGGCCCGAGGCGCACCGCGACGCGCTGGCTGCCCCACACGGAGATGACGGCGCGCGTGACCTCCAGCAGAAAGCGCGCGCGGTTTTCGAACGAGCCGCCGTAGATGTCGGTGCGCATGTTGCTGCCGTCTTGAAGGAACTGATCGAAGAGATAGCCGTTCGCGGCGTGCAGTTCGACACCATCGAAACCGGCTTTCTTGCCACGCTCCGCTGCCGTGCGGAAGCGCTCGACGAGTTGCGCGATTTCCGGACTGGTGAGCGCGCGGGCCGGGGTGTTGGGAATCCAGCCAGCTTCCGTATAAGCGACGCCGCCATGCAATACCGCCGACGGTGCCACCGGCGCGCCGCCATCCGGCTGCAACTGGCTATTGGACTGGCGGCCCGCGTGATAAAGCTGAAGGAAGATGCGGCCGCCTCTTTCATGCACGGCTTCCGTGACTTGCTT
Source organism: Caballeronia sp. GACF4 (assembly GCF_023631025.1). Classification (NCBI taxonomy): domain Bacteria; kingdom Pseudomonadati; phylum Pseudomonadota; class Betaproteobacteria; order Burkholderiales; family Burkholderiaceae; genus Caballeronia; species Caballeronia sp. GACF4. The sequence goes on along the minus strand of NZ_JALQDW010000006.1, from coordinate 47,483 downwards.
CCAGCCTTCGATCTGGCTGTCGTCGTAAAGGCCGGGCGCGCCGAGGTAGCCGTTGCCGTTCGGCGCGGCAATGGTCGCTTCGCTGATCAGAAAGCCGCCTTTCGACGTGCGTTGCGCATAGTACTCAGCCATCAACGGGCCGGGGATGGCGCCCGCCTCGGCACGCATGCGCGTGAGCGGCGCCAGCACGACGCGATGCGAAAACTCGTAGGGACCGACTCTGACGGCTGAATGAAGTTTGGACATGTTCTCTCTCCGGAATGCGGATGACCGGCGAATTCTTCGACGGCAGGTGTTAAAGCTTAAAGAGAGTGTATGAACCGGACGACAGAAGAAAAATGGGCTAAGGTTCCGAATATATCGGACAAGAACTTCCTTAATCGGCGGATCGCGTCGCGCGAGTCGGCCAGTTCTTCGGGATACTCATGGACAGCCTAGGCGGCATTTCGATGTTCGTGCAAGTCGCTGAAACGCGCAGCTTCACGGAGACGGGACGGCAATTGGGCGTGTCGTCGTCGGCGGTGGGCAAGGGCATTGCACGCATGGAAGAGCGTCTCGGTGTGCGGCTTTTTCATCGCAGCACGCGCAGCATTACGCTGACCGCCGAGGGCGCGCTCTTTCTCGAACGTTGCAGGCGCATCCTCGGCGAAGTCGAAGCCGCCGAAGCCGAACTGTCCAATGCAGCGGGCAGCCCGCGCGGGCGTTTGCGAATCAGCACGCCGCAGTTGTCCGCGCTCATCATGCCCGCGCTGGACGGGTTCATGGCGAAGTATCCGGATATCGAAATCGATGTCGATTTGTCAGACCGTATGGTCGATATCATTGAGGAAGGCTTCGACACCGTGATCCGCACGGGCGCGCAGCACGATTCGCGGCTCGTTTCGCGGCGTCTTGGTTCATGCGGGCAAGTGGTCGTCGCGTCACCTGGATATCTGAAGCAGCATGGCGTGCCGCGTCATCCGGCGGAACTCGTGAATCACGCGTGCCTGCTGCATAAGTTTCCCGCCACCGGCAAGCTCGAACGCTGGCCGTTTCAGCTCGGCACGGCGGAAGCGGAGCCCGAGTTGCCGCAGACGTTCGTGAGCAACACTATCGAAGTGCTGGCGTTCCTGGCGCTGCAAGATAAAGGACTTATCTTCGTGCCAACCTTTCTCGTGCGCGATGCGCTTGCGAGCGGCGCGCTGCAAATCGTGCTGGACGATTACATCGATCAGACGGTGACATTCTGGATTCTCTGGCCGGCGACGCGTTATGCATCGCCGAAGCTGCGCGTGTTCATCGACTACATCAGCGAGCATTTGCGGATTGCTTAGTCTCTATCGCGAATGACATCCGCTTTCGAGCGTGTTCGATATCTCGTAAGCGCCACGTGAATCATGCGGATCGTATACGCTAGCTGTCATCGAACGTCTACGTCGAGGATAAGCGCATGATCAACCGCATCGAGACCGACTTGCTTGATATCGCTTATGAAGAGTCCGGGCCGACAGACGGCTGGCCCGTTGTGTTGCTGCATGGCTTTCCCTACGACATTCATTCATTCGATGAAGTCGCGCCGCTCCTCGTGGCACAAGGCGCGCGCGTCATCGTTCCTTATCTGCGTGGTTACGGTCCAACGCGCTTCCTTTCCGCCGATACCCCGCGTTCCGGTCAGCAAGCGGCGTTGGGCGCTGACCTGCTCGCATTGCTCGATGCGCTCGACATCGGGCGCGCAATGCTCGGCGGCTACGACTGGGGCGGACGCGCCGCGTGCATCGTCGCGGCGCTGCATCCCGAACGCGTCAGGGCGCTCGTCACGCTCAACGGCTACAACATTCAGGACATCGCGGCATCGGGCAAGCCGTCGTCGCCGGAAAACGAGCTTCGCTACTGGTATCAGTATTACTTTCATGGCGAGCGCGGCCGTGCCGGCCTGACCGCGAACCGCCGAGAACTCTGCCGCTTGCTGTGGACGCTATGGTCACCGAGCTGGCGCTTCGAAGACGACACTTACGCCGCGACGGCCGCATCGTTCGACAACGAAGACTTCATCGATGTCGTGATCCATTCGTATCGGCATCGCTATGGGCTCGTGAATGGCGATCCGCGTTACGACGCGCTCGAACAGCAACTCGCGAAGGCGCCGCCCATCTCCGTTCCCACGATCTCGTTCGACGGCGCGGACGACGGTGTCATGTCCACCGGCGGCACCGCGCATCACTCCGTGCATTTCAGCGGACCTTTTGAATATCGCGTCGTCGAAGGCGCGGGACACAACCTGCCGCAAGAAAAACCCAAGGCATTCGCCGATGCCTTACTAACGCTGCACGCGCAAACCTAACCCCTCGCCGTCGCCTCCGTTCAATCCGGTCCGCGCTCAATACACGGACCGCGCCTCCGCACGCCCGTCCCCTTTATCTCCGAGATCGTTACTAAGGGTAATCCCTCATTTGCCGATTATTTTTGAACCCGGCATCGTAAACGTATGTTGTCAACGATGTACATTTAAGTGCCCGGTGAAAGCGAAGCAACGCTTCGAACCGAAAACGCAGCGCTCAAAGGAGAAAAGCAGATGGCCAAGGAAATACTCGTAGCATTCGGCATCGACGTCGATGCGGTCGCCGGATGGCTCGGCTCATACGGCGGCGAAGACTCGCCCGACGACATCTCGCGCGGCCTCTTTGCGGGCGAAGTGGGCTCCATGCGCCTTCTCAAGCTCTTCGAGCGCGAGAAGATCAAGACCACATGGTTCATTCCCGGCCATTCGATCGAGACTTTTCCCACGCAGATGCAGGCGGTTGCGGACGCGGGCCACGAGATCGGCATCCACGGCTATAGCCACGAAAACCCAATCGCGATGACGCCGGAGCAGGAAGAAGCCGTGCTTGATCGCAGCATCGACCTGGTGACGAAACTCGCGGGCAAGCGGCCGACGGGCTACGTCGCGCCGTGGTGGGAGTTCAGTAACGTGACGAACGAGTTACTGGTGAAGAAGGGCATCAAGTACGACCACAGCCTGATGCACAACGACTACCACCCGTACTACGTGCGCGTCGGCGACAGCTGGACGAAGATCGACTACAGCAAGCATCCGGATACGTGGATGAAGCCGCTTTCGCGCGGACAGGAAACGGATCTCGTGGAGATTCCCGCGAACTGGTATCTCGACGATCTCCCGCCGATGATGTTCATCAAGAAGGCGCCCAACAGTCACGGCTTCGTCAATCCGCGCGATATCGAGGAGATGTGGCGCGATCAGTTCGACTGGGTGTACCGCGAGCACGACTATGCGGTGTTTCCCATCACCATCCATCCCGATGTATCCGGCCGCGCGCAAGTGCTGCTCATGCTCGAACGTCTGATCGCGCATTTCCGCAAGCACGAAGGCGTGCGCTTTTGCACCTGCGATGAAATCGCCGACGACTTCCTGCGCCGCCAGCCACGCAAGTCCTGACCCTACCGATACGAGCCCATCCCATGACTCCTTCCGAGCTCAGCAAGAGCGCGCCGGCGAAAGCGAACCCGCTGTCGGCATCAAGCTTCAAACTCGAACAGATAACGCCCGGCGACGTAAAACGCGCAACCGTGGTCGCTTTTTTCGCGTGGGTCTTTGCCGTGTACGACTTCATCCTGTTCGGCACGCTCTTGCCCGAGATCGGCAAGCACTACAACTGGGACGCCGCCTCGCAAGCCGAAATCGCCACGCTGGTGGCAATCGGCACGGCGGTGATCGCCTTCGCCATCGGGCCATTACTGGATCGTCTCGGCCGCAAGGCAGGGCTCTTGTGGACGGTGGCTGGCGCGGCGTTGTGCTCGGGACTGACGGTCGTGGGCGGCGCAATGGGTCAGTGGCCGCTCGTGTTCATCCGCGCACTCTCGGGTCTCGGTTATGCCGAGGAAACCGTCAACGCGACTTACCTCAACGAACTGTATTCGGCCGCCAACGATCCGAAGCTCAATCGCAACAAGGGCTTCATTTATAGCCTCGTGCAAGGCGGCTGGCCTATTGGCGCGCTGATCGCGTCTGGTCTCACGGCGCTCTTGTTGCCGCGAATCGGTTGGCAAGGCTGCTTCATCTTCGCGACGTTCCCGGCCATCGTCATCTTCTTCATGACGCGGCGTCTGAAGGAAAGCCCGCAATTCCTGCTGCACAAGCGCATCAAACAGTTGCGCGAAGCCGGTCACGACGGCGAAGCGCGCAGTCTCGCGGGCACGCATTCGGTGGACTACGAGGAGCACAGCCGCGCAGGTCTTTCCGAAGCGTTTCGCGGCAGCGCATTGCGTGCGACGCTCGTGCTCGGCGGCGGCATTTTGCTGAACTGGTCCGCGATTCAGGTGTTCAGCGTGCTCGGCACGACGGTGCTCACTCGCGTGCATAACGTGTCGTTCGAAAGCTCGCTGCTGATTCTCGTGTTGTCGAACGTGATCGGCTATTGCGGTTATCTGAGTCACGGATGGATCGGCGACAAGATCGGCCGGCGCAACACGCTCGCCATCGGCTGGATGCTCGGCGGTCTGTCGTTCGCGGGCATGCTTTATGGTCCGAGCAGCCAGGGCGTGGTCGTCGCGCTCTATAGCCTCGGTCTCTTCTTCCTGATCGGACCGTACTCGGCGGCGCTGTTCTTCATCGGCGAAAGTTATCCGACGGCCATTCGCGGCACGGGCAGCTCGATCGTCCATGCAATGGGTCCCATCGGCGCGATCCTCGCGGGCGTCGGCGTCACCTCGATGCTCAATCACGGTAGCGACTGGCTGCACGCGGCGCTCTGGTTCGGCGCATTGCCGTGTTTCCTTTCCGGCGTGCTAATTATGTTCGCGCGTCATGTCGATCCCACCGAAATCAAGTAACTCCACTGGAGGTCTTTCGTGAAAGCAGCATTGGTAACGGGCGCGGCGAGCGGCATTGGGCAAGCGCTGGCCGTGGCATACGCGCAGATCGGCGTGGCCGTGGTCGGCGGATACTTTCCTGGCGATCCGCATGACCCGCAAGTCACGGCAGCCGAAGTCGAGAAGGCGGGCGGTCAGTGCGTGATGCACGCGGTGGACGTGACTTCCGCCGAGGAAGTCGAAGCCTTCGCGAACGAAGCGATCACGCGCTTCGGACGCATCGACTATGCGGTGGCGAATGCGGGCTTGCTGCGCGCATCGCCGCTCACGGAGATGAGCGACGAACAATGGCATCAGATGCTCGATGTCGATCTGTCCGGTGTCATGCGCACCTTCCGTGCGGCAGCGCGGCATATGACCGATGGCGGCGCGATGGTCGCGATATCGTCCATAGCGGGTGGCGTCTATGGATGGGAGAACCACACGCATTATTCCGCCGCGAAGTCGGGCGTGCCGGGACTGTGCCGCGCAGTGGCGATGGAACTCGCGCCGCGCAACATCCGTTGCAACGCGGTCATTCCGGGCCTGATCGAAACGCCGCAATCGCTCGATGCCGTCAATTCGCTCGGCCCCGATGGCTTGCGCGAAGCCGCGAAGGGCATTCCGCTCGGACGCGTCGGCAGGCCGCAAGAAATCGCCGCGCTGATTCGCTATCTGACGAGCGACGACGCCTCCTACATCACCGGCCAGTCAATCATCGCGGATGGCGGACTCACCGTGCGCTGGCCCGGCTGATTCTCACGCACAGGAACAACAGCACATGGCATCCTTTTCACTCGAAGGCCGTCGCGCGGTCGTGACCGGTGCGGCAAGCGGTATCGGCGCGGCAATTGCGCTCGCTTATGCGGAAGCGGGCGCGCGTCTCGTGCTCGCGGATCTCAACGAAACGCGTCTGGCCACACAAGCGGACGCATGCCGCGCGCTCGGCGTCACAGTGCAAACCGTGATCGCCGATGTCGGCGAAGAGGCGGGCGCGCACGGTATCGTGGATCGTTGTATCGAGGCTTATGGCGGCATCGACATTCTCGTGAACAATGCGGGCATGCTCACGCAGGCACGCTGCACGGACCTCACCACGTCGATGTGGGACGACATGATGCGCGTGGACTTACGCAGCGTGTTTCTCTGCTCGCGTCGCGCATTGCCTTCGATGACCGCGCAGCGCTGGGGACGCATCATCAACGTGGCGTCGCAGCTCGGCATCAAGGGCGGCGCGGAACTCACACATTACGCGGCGGCCAAGGCTGGCGTGATCGGCTTCACCAAATCGCTCGCGCTGGAAGCCGCGCCCGACAACGTGCTCGTCAACGCCATTGCGCCGGGGCCGATAGAGACACCGCTCGTCGATGGAATCAGCGCATCATGGAAGGAGATGAAGGCGAAAGAACTGCCGCTGCGCCGCTTCGGCCGCGCGGAAGAAGTTGCGCCCACGGCGGTCTTGCTCGCCTCCGATCCGGGCGGCAACCTGTTCGTCGGGCAGACGCTCGGACCGAATTCCGGCGACGTCATGCCTTAAGAGGGAGGTTTCATGTGCGGCATGTGCGGATTACTGGGCGGCGGACGGCACTGGTCGAACACGGTTTCGGCGGGCGCGGGCGTGAATGCGCGCGCGCAGCGCTATGCGCAGGTCGCGCATGCGAACCGCGTGCTCGAAACGTTTCGTCTGCGTCTTGCCGACTTTCACGGCCAATCGTTCGTACTCTCTTCGCCGACCGGCGCGCAATTGATGATCGAAGACTTCATGCAGATATGGAAGGCCGCGGAAAGCATGCTCGGGCGTCCGCTCGATCCGCTGACACTTTTCGCCGATGACGAGACCGCGCCATGAGCCTTGCCTACGATGTGATTCCGGTGATCGTCGTGACGGGCTTTCTCGGCAGCGGTAAATCGACCTTGCTTGCAGATGTCCTCAAGGGCGATGCCGCGCGCGATACGGCCGTGCTCGTCAACGAATTCGGCGAAGTCGGGCTGGACCATTTGTTGATCGGCAAGGTGGAAACTCAGACCGTGCTGCTCGACAACGGTTGCGTCTGCTGCGCCATTCGCGGCGAGTTGAAGGACGCGCTTGCGCACCTGTTCTCACGACGCGCACGCGGTGAAGTGCCGCCGTTCTCGCGTGTGGTGCTGGAAACGACGGGGCTTGCCACACCCGCGCCGATCATGGCGACCTTGCTCGGCGATCGCGTGGTATCGAGTCATTATTCGATCGCGTCGGTCGTCACCGTGGTCGATGCCGTCAACGCGCGTCAGCAACGCGAGCGGCATTCCGAATGGCTCGCGCAAGTGGCGGCTGCGGACCGTCTACTCATCAGCAAGACGGACCTCGTGGATGAAGCTCACGTCGCGGCACTCGAAGCCGAACTCGAACGCGTGAATCCGGCCGCGAGCATGGCGCGCCGTACCGTTCACGACGATGCATCCGCGGTGCTCGGCCTTGCAGCGCATGTGCCGGATTTCGCGGACTTCGTGCGTCGCACGGGCATGACATCGAACGCACGACGTGACGATGGCGAGCGTCCATTGGCGCGTCTTTCGCAACACCGGGAGAACCTCTCGACGCTGACTTCCTTCTCTATCGATTTCGACGAGGCACCCGACTGGCCCGTGTTCACGTTATGGTTCACCATGCTGCTCAACCGTCACGGTGATAACATCCTGCGCGTCAAGGGACTGCTCGCCATTCGCGGCGAGTCCCAACCGGTCGTGCTGCATGCCGTGCATCATCTCGTGCATCCCGTATTGCATCTCGACGCTTGGCCCGGCGGCGCGCCGCTTTCGCGACTCGTATTCATTGCGGAAGGACTGGATCGCGACGCAGTGGCTGCTTCCTACCGGCGCTTTTGCCGGCACCTCGAGACAGAAGCCATAGATTGAATCCCGTCCGCTCGAATCTCTCCGGTCCACAAGCGCCCGCCGTGCATCCGTCGAAGGTCGAGCTGCGCGTGCTCGGCACATCCGTCACGCTACAGGAACATCTGCGCAAGCGCGCGGAGCAGGACCTTGGTATCAAACTGCGCTTCATCGTCGATGACGGTTCGAGTGTGCAGCGCGAAGGCGTGATGCACCCGGACCGCTACGAACTCTACGATCAATGGTTTCATAGCATCGAATGCCTGTGGCCCGCGCATGCGTTGCAGCCTATCGATGTCGCGCGCATTCGTCGTTGGGACGAGGTCAACACACTTGCGCGCACCGGACATACCGGACGCAATTTGAGCAATGGCGTGGGCTGCGTGCCCGCCGACCGCCTCTTCGTGCAGACGGACGGATCGCTTGCGCGCAAGCCGAGCAAACGCATCAGCATGCTGCCGCTCACGCACAATGCAGACAGCTTCGTCTACCTCGAAGATGCCATGCCGCCTTCGCTTCTTGCAGGCGAGGAAAGCTGGGCATGGCTGCTTGCGCCCGAACTTGCGGGACGCGTGGCGCTGCAGGCGGATGCGGCCATCGGCGCGATCGATGCTGCGCTGGCGGTGCAAGCCTGCGGGCTGATGCGCTTCGAGGATATCGGCAACCTGAGTATCGAAGAGATCGATGCGTTGATCGCCGCGCTCATCGACTTCAAACGGCGCGGTCATTTCGCGGGCTTCTGGTCGAGCTTCGCCGAAGCCGCGCAATTGATGATCGCGGGCAAGGTGGTGATTCAAAGCATCTGGTCGCCGGCGACGGTCGAACTCGAACGCGCCGGTTTGCGCTTCCGGCTCGCGCGGCCGCGTGAGGGGTATCGTGCTTGGTTCGGCGGTATCGGTATATCGCGGCTCGCGCATGGACGCATGCTCGATGCCTCCTACGAATATCTCAACTGGTGGCTCGAAGGATGGGCAGGCGCGACCATGGCGCGTCAGGGCTTTTATATCTCGAACCCGGAGCGTTCGCGCGAGCACATGAGCGACGCGGAATGGGCGTACTGGTACGATGGCAGGGAAGCGCCCAAGGACCTTCCCGGCCCGACGCGCAAGCATCTCGTGCCTGCCGGACAGATGCGCGACGGCGGCAATTACGTCTCGCGCATGAGCCGGGTCGCCGTGTGGGACTCGGTGATGGACGAGCATAACTATCTCGTACGCCGCTGGACCGAATTCATGCGGTCCTGACAGCGAAGTTCGTTCAACGATGACAAGACGCGCAAGCGCTTCCCGAACCACCGCTCCTCTCGCAGACGCAGAGGACACGGCAGACGCATCGATGGCATCGGTCGACTCTATCGAACCGGACAGCCGTCTGCGCTACCGGTTGATTCACGATCATCTCAAGACCGCGATTGCACTCGGCAATATCGCGCCGGGTCTCGTGCTGCTCGAAGGTCCCGTCGCGCGTATCTTCGGCACGAGCCGCGTGCCGGTGAGAAAGGCCTTTGAGATGCTACATGCGGGCGGCCTATTGCATACCTTCGACGGACGCGGTTATCTCGTGGCGCATCCCGACGGCGGCGTGCCGGAGCCGCTACGTGCGCCGCTTTCCGAAGATGCGCTCGGCTTCGACCGCCCGCCCGAGCCGCTCGACATTCCCTCGAATAGCGAGCGCATTTACGACGCGCTCGAAGGCGTGATTTCGCTTGGCATCGTGTTCGGACATTTTCGGATCGACGAAAGCGACGCGGCCGAAGCGTTCGGCGTGAGTCGCGGCACGGTGCGTGAGGCGCTCAACCGTTTGCGCGATCGCGGGTTGGTGGAGAAGTCGGCGTATTCGCATTGGCTATGTGGGCCGCTTACCGCGCGTGCCGTGGCGGAAGACTACGAGTTGCGCGTGTTGCTCGAACCTGCTGCGCTGCTGGCAAGCGCGCCTTCGTTGTCCCGCGCGCAACTGGAAGCGGCGCTGGTTGAGATCGAGCGTGCGATTGCACTGCCCGATTCCGTCGATGCCGCAGCGCTCTATCGCATCGAAACCACGCTGCACGACAGCTTGCTGAGTTTTTCGCGCAACCGCAAATTACGCGCGGCCATCGGTCATGCGCACATGCCGCTCATCGTGAATCATGCCTTTTACGATGCCTTCAATCTGCATCCGGAAGCGGGTATGTTGAGCGAACATCGCGAGGTCGTTCGTCTTCTTCTGAAGGGCAATGCGCAGGCTGCCGCCGATGCGCTCACGCAACATCTTCGCGCCGGACAGAAGCGCACGCTGCAGCGCTTGAAAGTGCTGGCGGTCTTGCCCGATCCCGACTTGCCGGCGTATATGCAACGCATCGCCTGATAGTCACGTGACAAGCGCGCCGCTGTGCGATGATGCGACGTATAGCCCGAAGGAGCCCGAGCGTGCGTCGAATGCCTCTTGGCGGTTGCATCGTTGCTGGCGTTCTTGCGAGCGTGGCCATGCCACGGGTCGCGTTTGCGCAGTCGGTCGCGGATCAGGTCGCGGGCGTCCGGCTCGGCTCGGGCTATGCGCAACTGCTGAACCTCGCAGCCACGCCGGATATCAATTCCGCTCACTTCGACCTCTCCAATGCGGGCATCAAGCCCACCATCGACATCTTTCGCGTGCCGTATGAGTCGAAGCTCGCGACGATCACACCCGGAAGCGATATCTTCTGGCGTGTTTCCGCGGGCTATCTTTCCAATCGCGCGACCTTGCCAGTGGATTCGCCATCGCCCGGAGCGGGCAGTATCGGAAGCAAATGGTCCGCTTTCAGCCTGGGCGGCGGCGTAGTGTTGCGCCAGAAGCTCGGCTATGGCTTCACACTCACGCCCGCCATCGATGCCGGACTCGCGCGCCTCATCAACGGCGCCAGCTACGAAGGCTCCGCGAAGCCGCTGAGTTCACTCACCGATGGCGTGCTCTTCAACTGGCATACGAATGCATGGCTCGTCACGCCGAACGCCGGCATCGAATGGATGCGTGAGCAAGACGAGCAAAGCCTCAGCGTCAAGGCACATATTGCATGGTCGTGGATCTCGACCTTCGATGAATCGCCGGGACTCGAGGGCTTTCGGGAAACCGCCGGCGTGTACTCGCTGCGTGTGGAATATGCGCGGCCGACATCGCTCAGCGTGTTCGAGCGCAAGCTCGACTGGTTCGTGCGCAGCGGCTACGGCGGCTTCTTCGGCGCGAACCGAAGTGCGCTCGGCTTTTCCACTGTTGCCGAAGTCGGCCTCGGCTTGCTGACTCCGTTGAGCGCCAAAACTCAGGGTGGAACTAGCGTGAAACTAGGCGTGAGCTATTTGTTCGGACCAAACATCCGGGGTTGGTCGGCAAGCCTGGGCCTGCAGTACTGAACAAAAAAAAGCGCACGGCGCAATGCCGTGCGCTCCGGCAGCAAAGGGCGGGGGTTGGAGGAGTCCACCCATCGATGCCTGCAAAGCGGACGAGAAACAACCTCTATCCGCAACCGTTGACGGCTCCATGACGAGAGCCATCACTCGCCACACTACAGCACGGCATTCGCCGCATAAATCGCTCTGTCTGAACACACATGACACGGCGCGCGAACAATCCCGCAGAGCCTTGTCCGGCCGAAGCTTGCGCACGTTCCGTTTTTCATATTCCGGTTGCGACTATTGAAAACGCTTGACCAATAAGATTGTATACGTAATCTAAACGCCTTTAGACGATGGTTGACATCCAAACGAGCCGGACGGGACACGTCTTCCCGAGCGGCGCTCGGCGGACGATCCCAATTCTCTTGAGGTGAACGCAGGTGGATACGAAAGCAAAACTCGATGACGAGGCAGAGGCGCGGCAAGGCCATCGTCCGCCAGCCCGGCGCCGCACCGCCACGTGGATCGCCATTGCGGCCATGCTGGCCATAGGCGGCGGATGGTTCTACAACAACCATCGCAATGCCGGAAGCACCGCAAGTGTGCAAGCCGCACCGCCTCGTCATGACGTGACCGTGAGCAAGCCAGTGGTGCGCGACCTCGATACGCGCTTAGGGTTTCTCGGTCAGTTCTCGGCTGTGGATCAGGTCGAGCTTCGCGCGCAAGTGGGCGGAACGCTCACGGGCATCCACTTCAAGGATGGCGATGTGGTCCGCAAAGGCGATCTGCTCTTCACTATCGATTCCGTGCCGTACGAGATTCGGCTCTCTCAGGCAAAGGCGCAGCAGCAGACCGCGCAAGCGCGTCTCGTGCTTGCGAAGCAGGAACTGGAGCGCGCGCAGGAGTTGCAGCGAGGCGATGCCGGCACGCGGCAAAGCGTCGAACAACGCACTTCCGAACTGCACGGCGCAGAGGCCGCGTTGGACGATGCCGCCGCGCAGATTCGCGACGCGCGCTTCGATCTCAATCACTGCAAGATCTTCGCGCCGTTCACGGGACGCATTGGCAGGCACCTGGTGTCGGCGGGCAATCTGATCGCGGGCAGCCGCGCGGCAACGAGCCCCACCACGCTGCTCGCCACGCTCGTTTCGCTCGACCCCATCTATCTCGACTTCGACATGAGCGAGTCTGACTTTCAGTCGTTCTCGCGCTATCGCGCGGATACGAAAGGGCCGCTTGCGAACAGGGTCGAGCTGGCCTCCGGCGAGGGCACGGACGCGGACTATTCGCGTCAGGGCACGCTCGACTTCCTCGATAACGTGATCGACCGCGCGAGCGGCACCATTCATGCACGCGCCACCGTGCCGAACGCCGACTTGCGGCTCACGCCCGGCGAGTTCTCGCGCGTGCGGCTTGCCGTGGCGCATCCCGCAGCGACCTTGCTGGTGCCGGATGCATCCGTGTTGCCGGATCAATCCGAGCATGTCGTGATGACCGTTGCAAACGACGGCACCGTCACGCCCAAGCGCGTGGAGATCGGCGAGATGCGCGGCGGCTTGCGCGTGATCCGTGCGGGACTGACACGCGATGATCGCGTGATCGTGGATGGTCTGCCATTCGCCGCGCCCGGCTCGAAGGTGACTACGCGCGACGGTACCGTCCGCTATGAAGCGAACGACGCGCAGACGACGCGGACCACGCAGACAGCGCAATCGAAATAGCGGAACGACACACTCATGCGTATTGCTCACTTCTTTATCGACCGTCCACGATTCGCGACGGTCGTCAGTGCCTTCCTGACGTTGATCGGACTCGGCGCCATGTACGTGCTGCCGGTTGCGCAGTATCCCGAGATCGTGCCGCCGACCGTGCAGGTGACGACATCGTATCCGGGTGCGTCGGCGGAGACGATCGCGCGTACGGTAGCGACGCCGCTCGAACAGCAGATCAACGGCGTCGAAAACATGCTCTACATGGGCAGCCAGTCGACCGGCGACGGCAGGCTCACCGTAACAGTGACATTTCGCATCGGCACCGATCTGAACGTTGCGCAGATGCTCACGCAGAACCGCGTGCAGGATGCCTTGCCGCGCTTGCCTGAAGACGTGCAAAGACTCGGCGTGCAAGTGCGCAAGTCCACGCCGAGCATTCTGCTCGCGGTGCATCTCTATTCGCCCGACAAGCTGCGCGACACGTTGTATCTCTCGAATTACGCGACGCTGCATGTGAAGGACGCGCTTGCACGTATTCAGGGCGTGGGCGATGTGCAGTTCCAGGGCGCACGCGAATACGCGATGCGCATCTGGATCGACCCCGATCGTGTCGCGGCGAGCAACCTCACCGCAAGCGAAGTGCTGACGGCACTGCGTGCGCAGAACCTGCAGGTCTCCGCGGGCGTGCTGAACCAGCCGCCATCGGGCAACAGCGAGGCGTATCAAATCAACGTCGAGGCACTGGGGCGTCTCGCCACGCCGGAGCAGTTCGGCGATATCGTCGTGAAGTCGGACGGACAGGGGCGCATCACGCGTATTCGCGATATAGGCCGCGTGGAAGTGGGCGCGGCCGACTACGGTTCGACCGCGTTCATGGATCGCAGCGATGCGTCGACCTTGCTCATCTATGCCGAACCCGGCGCGAACTCGCTCGCGGTCGAGAAGGCCGTGCTCGGCGAGATGCGTGAACTCAAGCGCGACTTTCCGGTGGGTCTCGACTACAAGATCATCTATGACCCGACGATCTTCATCGGCAAGTCCGTCGATGAAGTCGTGACGACCATCTTCGTTGCGATCCTGCTCGTGGTGGCCGTGGTCTTCGTGTTCCTGCAGAACTGGCGTGCGACGATCATTCCCGTGGTGGCCATTCCCGTGTCGTTGCTCGGCTCTTTCATCGTGCTCGCTGCGTTCGGGATATCGCTGAATAACCTCTCGCTGTTCGGGCTCGTGCTTGCGGTGGGGATCGTGGTGGACGATGCCATCGTTGTCGTCGAGAACGTCGAGCGGAACATGCGCGCGGGCATGTTGCCTGTGGAAGCCGCGCATCGCACGATGGACGAAGTGGGCGGCGCGCTGCTTTCGATTGCGCTCACGTTGTGCGCGGTGTTCGTGCCATCGGCTTTTCTGAGCGGCATCTCGGGACTTTTCTTCCGGCAGTTTGCAGTGACCATCGCGGCGTCGACGGTGATCTCGTGTTTCGTTTCACTCACGCTGAGTCCGGCACTGTGCGCCGTGCTTTTCAAGCCGCATAGCGAACACGATGCCGAGCGTTCGAACTGGGCTTCGCGCATCATGCACGGCGGCTTTGCGCGCTTCAATCGCGGCTTCGAGCGCCTTTCGTTCGGGTACGGTAACGTCACGCGAAGGCTCGTGCGCGGGTTGACCGTGGTGCTTGCAGTGTATGTCGCGCTCATCGGATTGACCGCGCTGCAATTCGCGCGCACGCCGACGGGCTTCATCCCCGAGCAGGATCAAGGTTACCTGATTACCGTCGTGCAGTTGCCGCCGGGTTCGTCGCTGCAACGCACTGAGAAGGTCGTGCGTCAGGCCATCGATATCATCTTGTCGACACATGGTATCGAGCACGTAGCGCCCTTCGTCGGGCTCGATGCAACCACGCTCACGGTGGCATCGAATTCTGGCACGGTGTTTTCAGGCTTGCCTTCGCTCTATAGCCACTCGCTGCCGGGCGTGACGGCCAACACCGTACTCGCCGATATGCGCAAGCGCCTCTCGGTCATCAAGGACGCATACGTGTTGACCATTCCGCCGCCGCCGGTGCAAGGAATCGGCAATGCAGGCGGCTTCAAGATGATGCTCGAAGATCGTGCCGGCCTTGGACCGGAAGCGCTCGTGAAGGCCGCGAACGCACTCGTCGCGGCGGCCAATCGAGATCCGAATCTCGCGGGCGTGTTCACGCTCTTCAATGCGGGCTCGCCATCGGTGTTCGCGAACATCGACCGGGTCAAGGCGCAAAAGGTCGGCTTGACGCCCACGGATGTGTTCTCCACCTTGCAGGTCTATCTCGGCTCGCAATACGTGAACGACTTCAACTATCTGGGGCGCACGTATGAAGTGATCGTGCAGGCGGACGGGCGTTTCCGGCGGACAGGTGAGGACATTACGCGGTTGAAGGCGCGCAATCAGGCCGGCGATATGGTGCCGATAGGAACCGTTGCGCATCTGGAAGACCGCACGATTCCGTATCGCGTGCCGCGCTATAACCTCTATCCGGCAGCGGAAGTGCAGGGCGTTGCAGCGCCGGGCGTGGCGACGGGCACCGCGCTGCATCGCATGGAAGAGCTTGCGCATCAGGTGCTGCCGCAGGGCATCGGCTTCGAATGGACCGAGCTTGCATATCAACAGCAACAACGCGGCACGCCCACGCTCGTCGTGTTCGGCGCGGCTGCGCTCTTCGTGTTCCTCGTGCTCGTGGCGCAATACGAGAGCTGGAAGTTGCCGCTTGCCATCGTGCTGATCGTGCCGATGTGTATTCTCGCGTCAGTCACCGGGCTTTCGTTGCGTGGCATGCCGATAGATATCCTCGCGCAGATCGGCTTCGTCGTGCTCGTCGGGCTGGCGGCGAAAAACGCGATTCTGATCGTCGAGTTTGCGAAGCAGAAGGAAGACGAGGGCGTGTCCGCCGTCACCGCTGCGGTGCATGCGGCGCGTACCCGTTTGCGGCCCATTCTCATGACCTCTTTCGCGTTCATTCTCGGCGTCGCGCCGTTGGCCGTGGCAACCGGCGCGGGCGCGGAGATGCGGCAGTCGCTCGGCACCGCCGTGTTGTTCGGCATGCTGGGCGTGACAGGCTTCGGTCTGCTCTTCACGCCAGCCTTCTATGTATTCATTCGCCGGTTCGGCAAGGGGCGTGCATGATGAAGCCATCGCTCACATGGATTGCGTCATCGACGTTATTCGCGGCGCTTGCCGGTTGCGCGGTCGGCCCCGACTACGTCACGCCTCAAACGGCCCTGCAACCGCTGCAGCACGTGCCCGCACAAACCGGCAAGACCGCTCCACCGCTCGATACCTGGTGGACCGGCTTCGACGATCCCATGCTCGTCACCGTGGTCGAGCGCGCGTTGTCGCAGAATCTCGATCTCGCGGCGTCGTTCGCGCGAGTACGGCAGGCACGGGCGGCGGCGGCATCGGCGGGTGCGCAGTTGTTGCCGACGGTGGACCTCGATGCATCGGCGAGCGCGCAGCATCAAAGCCTCGTCAGCCCGCTCGGCTCGCTTGCGCACACTTTCCCTGGCTATAGCCGCGATCAGCGCGAATACACGGTAGGCGCGGCGGCAAGCTGGGAAATCGATCTGGCAGGCGGTCTGCGTCGCGATGCGGCCGCCGCCACGCGCGAGGAAGAAGCCGCGCAGGCCGAGCAGGCCGGCACACGCGTGACAGTCGCCGCCGATGCCGCCGATGCCTATCTGCAAGTGCGCGGCTTTCAGGCACGTCTTGCGGTGGCGCAGGACCAGATATCGACGGATGCGAGACTGCTCGACATCGTGCGTCTGCGTGTGGCCGCGGGCGCTGCCGACGAACGCGAAGTCGCGCAAGCCGATGCACTGCTCAAACAAGCGCGCACCGTGGTTCCGACGCTGCGTGTGCAACTCAACGCGCAGTTGAATCGACTGGACGTGCTGATGGGCGTGCAGCCCGGCACGTATGCGAGCGAATTGGCAACAGCGGCGGATATCCCCGGCATTCCATCCATCGATGCGTCGCCCGATGCCACCGCGCTTTTGCGTCAACGTCCCGATGTGATCGCGGCGGAGCGGCGTCTCGCGGCATCGAATGAACGTATTGGCGCTGCGATTGCCGACTATTATCCGAAGCTCTCGCTAACTGGTCTGCTCGGCTTCGATAGCGGCGGCTCGCATGAGCTGTTCACGGCGCGCGCGTTTCAACCGGCGATTACGGCGGGACTGCGCTGGCGTCTCTTCGACTTCGGCAAGGTGGATGCGGAAGTCGCGGCGGCGCGTGGCGCGAATGCGGAGGCGCTGGCGGTTTATCGGCAGAGCGTGTTGCGTGCGGCGGAAGATGTCGAGAACGCGTTCGTCGCATTGAGCGAAACGCAGAACCGGGGTATTGAACTCGATGCCGAGGTGGCCGCGCTCACGCGCGCACGCGACTTGTCGCAGCGCGCTTATAAGGCCGGTGCGATCACGCTCACGGACGTGCTGGATGCAGACCGTCAGTTGCTCGTGGCACGCGACGATCTCGATGCCACGCGCGCCGATGCAGCGCGTGCGGCGGTCGGCGCATTCCGCGCGCTTGGCGGCGGCTGGCGCACGCAACCCGCCGCTACCGCAGACGATGCCTCACTGAGCGAGCGCCTTTCTGGCCTCGCGAAGGATGGTGTCAGATAGCGCTGGCTCGTTGACCATGCGCGCCAGCGTCAGCGCGCCGATCATGGTGGAGAGCATGACGAGCGCCTGCTTCCTCGCGGCGGCGGGCGGCTCGTCGAGACTACCGGCGAACAGTTCGACCAGGCGCTCGATGCCCGCGGTCGCGGCAGTGCGCACTTCGTCGCTGGAACGCGCGAGTTCGCTCGACAGCGCGACGAACGGACAACCCGCGCCCGCGTTGTCGCGATGCTCCGGCGAAAGGTAATCCGCAACGGCGGCGTTGATGCCGCTCTTGCGCGTAAGCGCCGACGACATGGTCTCGCGCAACGTGTCGCTCGCCAGTTCGAGCGACTCCAGCACCACTTGTTCTTTCGATCCGAAATGCTTATAGAAGCCGCCGTGCGAGAGGCCGGCTTGCGCCATGAGATCGGCGAGCGCGGTGCCATCTATACCGTTCTCACGAAAGCGCGTGGACGCCGACTCCACTATGCGTTCGCGCGTTTCGGCTGCTTCCTGTCGGGACTTGCGCATGACGTGTCTATCTCTCTTCCAAATGGATGTAATTTAACATCCAAAAGCGTGCGTGACCAATCGCATCTTCAACGCTTTTTCAAAGGCGCGCCCACGCTGCCGATGTCGTTCAACGCTTCGAGAAAGGCCGCGACCTTCGGCAATTTTTCGCGGCCATGCGCGTAAGCTGCGAAGACTTCGAGCGGCACGAAGGAAAGTTCAGGCGCGGCATCGACGACACTGCCATCGGCCAACGCAGACCCTATCGCATACATGGGCAGGACCGCGACGCCCAGCCCCGCGCGGCAAAAGTCCGCAAGCGCGAACAAATCGCTCACGACCATCTTCGGCGTGAAGCTGATCTCGGTTCGTTTGCCCTGCCAGATGACATTCCAGCTCGTGCGCGGCGCGTAGGTCTGCAGCGCGAGGCATTCGTGCGCGACGATCTGCGCAGGCTCGGTGATCGGTCCATGCATGGCCACGTACGCCGACGACGCGCACAAGCAAAGATCCGCGGAGGCAATGTGCCGCTCGCTGATTCCCGATTGCGATGTCGATGCAAGGCGCACGGCGACATCGAAATTGCCTTCGAGCAGGTCGGCATAGCGATCCGAGAGATCGACCTCGAAACGCAGCCGCGTATGACGGTTTGCAAGCCGCGTAACACATGGAATGACGCAGGCGCGGCCGAATGCGGTCGGCATCGTGATGCGCAACAGGCCTTCGGGTTCGGCCGCGCCGCGTTGCGCTTGCGCTTCGGCGTGTCGAAGACGCAAGAGGATGTCGCGTAATTCGCTCGCGTAGGACTTGCCGGCATCGGTCAATGCGACGTGTCGTGTCGTGCGTTCGATGAGGCGCACGCCAACTCTGCTCTCCAGAAGCGAAATGCGCCGGCTGATGGTGGATTGCGTGACACCCAGTTCGCGCGCCGCAGCGCCGAACCCACCGTATTCGGCGACGAAGAGAAACGTTTCGGCTTCCAGCAAGCCTGTGCCATTCATGCGTTTCCTCGATTTCTCATATCCACGCTGGCGATGTTAATCGAGTTGGCGGATGGATGTACTCTGGCTTCGTTCGCTGCATCGTCGTCGCAACGCTCAAGCGCACGCACCGAAAAACCATCAAAGGAGTATCAGATGAATTCCAACGATCGAACCCGCATTCACTACGCAAGCGCAACCGAACTCGCGCGCCTCATTCGCACTCGCGAATTGTCGAGTGTCGAAGTGATCGAGGCACATTTGCATCGTATTGAGGCCGTGAATCCCAAAGTGAATGCCGTGGTGACGCTAATGGGCGAACAGGCCCTCGAAGCCGCCAGGCAGGCGCAACGAGCCGTGATGAGCGGCGCCACGCTCGGGCCGCTGCATGGCGTGCCTTTCTCCATCAAGGATGCACTCGATACCGCCGGCGTGCTCACGCAGCGCGGCTCGCGGCTCTTTGCCGGCAACGTACCCGCGCAGGACGCTACGTCGGTCGCGCGCTTCAAGGCTGCAGGCGGCATCCCGCTCATGAAAACCAACTTGCCCGAGTTCTCGGCGTGGACCGAGACCGATAACCTCGTTACCGGCCGAACCAATAATCCGTGGAATCTCGAACGCACGCCGGGTGGTTCGTCGGGCGGCGAGTCGGCGGCGATCGCGGCTGGCATGTCGCCAATCGGTATCGGCAGCGATGTTGCCATTTCGGTGCGCGGGCCGGCGGCGTTCACTGGCATCGCCGCACTCAAGGCCACGCATGGCCGCGTGCCTTATACGGGCCACTATCCGGGCGTGATCGCGCGCTGGTGGCATGTCGGGCCGATGGCTCGCACGGTCGGCGATGTCGCGCTCGGTTACTCGATTCTGAAAGGCCCCGATGGCTTCGATGGTTACGCCGTGCATGCCCGCAACGCCGACGCGGACCGTGCCGGGATTGCAGGTCAACCCGTGCGGGTAGGATGGGTATCGGATGCCGCGTTCGGCCCGGTCGATCCCGAGATCACCGCCGCGGTCAAGGCTGCCGCCGCGCGTCTTGCCGATCTCGGCTGCGATGTCGAAGAGGTACGCCTGCCGTTTCTCGGCGAGCCGCTCAGTGCGCTGATGACGCTTGTCTTCGGCGAACTCGTGCCGTCCGTCAAGGCCATAGTGAAAGGCCGCGAGCACGACTTGCACGCGATAGGCAAGGGCATCGTCGAGACGCCGGACCCTGCGTTCGCCGACTTCATCGGCGCCGAAGCGAAAGCGGAAGCGCTCAGGTCTGCGTTCGCCGGATTCTTCGAGCAATACGATGTGCTGCTTTGCCCCGTGAATCCGATGACCGCAACGCCGCACGGCGCGCAGGAACTCGTGGTCAATGGCGTGACGGTGCCGTGGACGCATGTGATGAGCGCAACGTCACCGTTTAATCTGACCGGCTTGCCGGCGCTTTCGGTGCCCTTCGGCTTCAGCTCGGAGAACTTGCCGATCGGCGTTCAGTTGGTCGCGAAGTGGCTCGATGAAGCCACGATCTTGCGGCTCGGCGCGCTCATCGAGCGCAAGGGCGGCCTCGGCGAGCGGCGGCCTGCTATCTGAGCGGTGCGCGGCATCGGCGAATGTGTGCGCTTGCGTACGCAGACGAATGCAAATCGCGAGGCTTCGTCGCCTATCGCCTAAGCTTTCAGAGCGCCGGGTTCGTCCCGGCTGCCTTGAGCTTGCATGACGAAAAGGGCGGGGGAGACGATGCCGGACAAACTGACAGTGATTCAGTCGCAGCAGATGAACGCGCACGGCGAGCCGGACGTGGGCACGTTCAACTGGCAGTTCCTGGCGCAAGGGGACTCGTGGTTCACGACCAATACGGTCGAGCATTGGAGTTCGTCGAATCTGCTAAAAAACCTGGAGTTCGCGCAGGCGGCGGTCGCGGTGAATTGCGCCGACCCCGGCGATACGCTCACTCACATGGTCGACCTTCGTCGAGACCCTTTGTTTTATTCGCTGCTGGCCGGTCCCAAGGAACAGCCGTGGAGCGCGATTTTGCTTTCGGGCGGCGGCAACGACCTCATCGATGCCGTGCAGGTCGCGGCAATCGGCGACAACGGTGTGCCTGTCGCGCCGCACGAAAGACTGCTTCTCACGAGCGACGAATGGGGCGGGCCGCTCGCCGCCGCCGATAATCGCTACATCTCGGCGCAAGGTTGGGAGACCTTCAGGCTGCATCTGGAGCAGCAATTCAAGGCGCTGGACTTCATGCGCTCGAAGAGCAAACACAACACGAATACGCCGATCTTCACGCACACCTATGACTACGCGACGCCTCGCGCGAGCGGCGCGGGTTTGGGAATTGGACCGTGGCTCTTGCCTGCTCTGACAGACTATAAGATCCCTGCGAACGACTGGAACGCCATTGCGGACGCGTTCATCGACAAACTTGCTTCGATCAGCATGAGCCTCACGTTGCAAAATTTTCATGTGATCGATACGCGAGGCATCCTCACGCGCGCCGATGCGCAAGCGTCGGGCATCAGCAATGATTGGGAAAACGAAATTCACGCGACCGAAGCCGGATACGGCAAGCTCGCGGTGCCTTTCGTCAGTCGCGTGAGCACGGTGCTGGGGTTGGCTGCGCCAGCGTCGCCGCTCGGTGTGATCGAGACGGCGCCAGCGCCCGTGGTGACACCGGCCGTTGCAGCGAAGCGTCGCGGGCGAGGCACCGGCGTCAGACCTGCGTAAAGGTACTGCGGTCTATTTTCGATGCGCGCGCTCGACGCGCGTCATCGAAGCGCGTTCGTCCGTCCGTTTGGGCGGGAGCGTGTGCGGTTCGCAAACGGTCGATATCGCGTTCTTGTAGATGGTCTGTATGCCGTTCGGCGATTGCACCGCGAGCACATATTTATCGAACGATTCGATCAGTCCTGTCAGCTTGATCCCGCTCACGAGAAAGACCCATACGGTTTTTCGCTCGGCGATCAAGGTCTCGAGGAAAGTCGACTGAATGTCAGTATCGGCTTGAGTCATGGCGGCCGTCCCTTTCCGTGAGTACATCGCTCCCAGAATACGCGCCGCGCAAGCCCCGACGTGTGGGGTGGGCCACAGGCAAAACCGGTCTCTCTCGGAATCTCCGTGGAAATACTGTTTTTTATGTTGGTTATTTCTTAGTATGTTTAGGTGGACTGGGTTTTAAGTATTGATATAAAACGGGTGAACGCCGGAACACGTCGCCCTCGGCTGCTACTCCTTCTTGTCATCCACCTGCATGATCCAGTGGCCGCCCGCATTGAGAAACCGCGCCTCGGAAGTCTCGCCACCACCGCTGCCAAGCGTCGTGAACATGCCACGCATGGCATCGGCGGGTCCGCCCGATATGTTCATCGAATAGTCGCAGACATAACCCGGCTTGCCCGATGCCGGCGCGCAACCGAGCTTCTGAAACGAGTCGATCCGCATGGGTTCGTTACCGCGCACCGACTTGCTGCCCATGAACATGGTAGTCAGGCAGAGCATGGCATCGCCGCTCGTGAGCCTTGAACGGTCGGCCTGCTGGCAACGCTCGTTTTGCGATGAGATACCTTGCGCGATGGCCTGCGCCCGATTGTTGACCGCATCGTACATTTCCGCCGCCGTGGGTTCGCCGCCCGAATGCGATGCCCGCTCGGATGACTTCGATGTGGTGCGC
Source organism: Caballeronia sp. GACF4 (assembly GCF_023631025.1). Classification (NCBI taxonomy): domain Bacteria; kingdom Pseudomonadati; phylum Pseudomonadota; class Betaproteobacteria; order Burkholderiales; family Burkholderiaceae; genus Caballeronia; species Caballeronia sp. GACF4. Next base: position 24,938 of record NZ_JALQDW010000006.1, on the reverse strand, counting down.
GGCTGTGCATCGGCGACGGCGACCGGACGCGCCGAGTCGTTGCCGGACGATGTCTCGTACGCATCGCCGAGCGCGCTGCGTTTGCGCAAGTCTTCTTGGTGCGCGACCATCGCTGTGGCAATCGCCACGCTGGCCGGCGCGTTGGCATCGCTATCCATCAGATAACGCGACTTGATCTGCGCGATCTCCTCGCCCGAACGAGCGTGCCTGATCTGCTGCTCGATTTCTCCTCGCGAGCTTTCGAGCGCCTGGGCGCGCCGGCTCAGAAAATATTGGTAGGTTTCCTGAACGCTCGGCACACGCTCCATGCCGTCGTAGCGCCGGCGGAAGTCCGCGCTCCACGTACGCCCCTGCTGCAGGCCGGCCAAGCCAGTGCCGAGCGCATCGATGCTCCGCCGCTCGACGGCTTCCTGCGCCGTGCCCAACTGATTGAGCGCGACGCCGATCTTCGCCATCTCGGCGTTGCGCGATGTCGTGAGTGCCGTGGAGAACGCTGGCCGGTTTTGCATGCGATACAACTTCGCCAGTTCCACCATGCCGGGATAACCGCGCGCGTTGTCGATGGCCTGCGCCGTCTGCGCGTCCTCGACAGGTATCGCCACGCGTTGTTCGACAACCGTCATGCGTTTCGCGAACTCATCGCGCTCGGCGCGGGGTGCTTGCGGCAGAATCTTTTGCGCCGATGCTTCGATCTCGATCAAACGCGCGTGGCCCGTTTCATCGGCTTTGAGCGACTCCGCTTCCGTCGCGAGTTCCGTGAGTCCGCCAGTCGCGGCGCGCGACTGCGCGAGCAGGCGCAGATTGCTGTTATAGCGGAAAGAAGTCATCGCGCGAGTGGCGGCGGCCTTCTGATCGGGCGGAATCGATGCGAGCGGTCCGGTCGTGCTGAAACAGTGCGGCAAGATCTTGCTGGTGTACTCCGTCAGCATCTTCGGGTCTATCTGATCGTAGGTCTTGCCGAACACGGGAGCAAAGCGCGCGTCCTGAATCAGCGCTGTCACGGCCGGGTCCGATTGCGGCGATTGCGCCGCACTCATGCCACCGCCGCCAGCGGGAAGCGGTCCGGATGTGAGCCACGTTTTTACGTCGTCACACTGCGCCTTTGCTTCGTATTTCTCGTATTGTCCCTTCGCTGCGTTGACGAGCGGTTGCACATGAAGGTTCGCTCCGCCGCCACGCAGACTGTTCATGATCTGGCCGAAATTGAGGCCGTCGGCAAAGGCCTCGGGCGCGAGCGTCGCACAACAGAAGCCGGCGAGAACGACGCCGGTGCGGCGCAACGACAACGAACTTGCTACGACGCCAGCGCGCGCCATATTCCGGGCGGTAATCATGTTCGCTCTCCCAAATGACTGATGAATTGCCCTGGTATCCGCATCTTATGAAGGATGTACAGCACGAAGACCACGCGACGATCAACCGACGCGGGCCGCTCGTAATGCATGGTCTCCTCGCGATACGATTCGTCGCGCCAGCATGAAAACGCAGGGCGGCTCACCCAGAACAGGGCGGCCATGTCGTGATCGCGCTCGGTCGTGAATGACGCGCTCGGAACGCGAGACGCTATGAATCTACGGCGGACGGGGCGGGCAGTCGTCTCCCAAATAGGAGATGCGTGAGGGCTTACGGATGAGGCGAAATGCTCGCGACGCTACGGGCCACCAGTGCGGCAAGCGCGCCTTGTCTGCTGGTGCCGGTCTTGGAAAGCACTTTCTTCAGATGCGAGCGCACGGTGCCGAGCCCGACGCCGAGCGTGGCGGCAATCTGATCGAGCGATTGTCCTTCGCCGATAGCGACCGCTATCGCCGCTTCCGCGCGCGTCAGTCCGAACAGGTCCCGAAGCGTGCGCGTGGCGGAATCCCCGGAAACCTCAGGATCGCGAATGAAAATGCTTGCCGCAGGCCGTGACACATCCGCCGACGCCCAATTGGCACGCCACGGCGCTACGAGCAAGGTGAGCGGCAATCTGCCTTGCCGTGGCACGGCGAGCGCCGCGCCAGCCGCGTGAGCCGCGCCGTTCGAGGTTTGCGCGGCGTCGCGTATCAGCTTTGCAAGGCGGCTGTTCAATGCGGGACTGTTCATGCACACGCGCCGTGCATGCGTGCGAATCTCGGATGACGAAGCCAGTAGATTCTCGGCAGCGCGGTTCGAATACAAGACCATGCACGATGCATCGACCACGAGCACGCTGGTCTCGATGCAATCGAGCGCATCCACTGCCGCGCGTTGTGCGAGCGCGGTGTCGCGCAACCGTTCGCGCAAGCCGAGCGCGCGGCGCACATGCGGAAACAGCACGCCCAGTTCCTGACGATCGTTCTCTACAAAACGCCCTGCGGAAAGCGGCCGATGCACGCCAAGCACACCTGTCTCACCATTGCCAACGGGAAACAGCACCCCAACCATATGATAAATATCGAGCCGCCGCGTCCAGTCCTGATAGAAGCCGGTGCGCTCGAATTGCGTATCGGGCATGAGGCTTTGGCTCGTGAATACTTCGCCCGGATGAAGCCGCGCGGAGTGTTCGACCCATAGATCGTTCCGATGCCAGTAATCCGCCCAGGCCTGTTCGTTCGGCGCGACACGCAGATTGTCGGTCACGCTTGCGAGCTTTGGACCGCGAGGACCGCCGCATGTCTTGAGCACGCCGCTCGTGGCGTCGAACGCTCGTGCAATGGCCGAAGCCACGCCGGCCCATTGAGCGTCGTCGAGCGCGGCATCGTAGAGAAGACTGATTACCGGACCGAGCCGGTCTTGATGTCCGACCGGTTTATTGTCTGCGTCCATGATCTTTGCCTCGCGGTTGCTCACGAGTTCAGGACCGAAGCGTGGTCCGTAGACGAAGGCCTTCGGGTTGCAAGGCCTCGAATGGAATTGCAGATTACACCTTAGGTAACCGAACTAAAAGGGAAAGCTTTGAGTGAGTAGTGCACCGGCAGAGTGCGAATGTGTCCGCAATTATTTATCGTCGCAGCTCGCCAGGCCCTTTGCCCGTCCACCGCTTGAGCGCGCGGCGGAAGTTCGCCGCATCGCTGAAGCCGAGAAGCATCGCGACGTCGTCGGTGCTCATCTTCGTCGTCTTCAGATATTCGAGTGCGAGCGAACGTTTTACATCGTCCACGATAGCCACGAACGACGTCCCTTCCTCATCCAGACGACGCCGCAACGTGCGCGTGGTGAGATGCATCGATTCGGCGACCGCTTCCATGCCCGGAAAAACGCCGGGTGTGCTCATCAGGACCTGATACACCTCACCCGATACACCGCTCGATGTCTTCGCCTGACCAATCAACCGGTCGCACGTCTCCTGAAGCAGCGCTGCCGTGAGCTTGTGCGCGAGTTGCGGCTTGCGGTCGAGAATGGCGCTGTCGTAGACGAGCTCGCATTGCGGCTGATCGAAATAGCACGGGCAGCCGAGATATTTCGGATAGATATCCGCGTGCGCGGGCGCAGGATACGAAAAGCACGCCTTGACCGGCGGACAGACGCTGCCCGCAACATCCTGAAGATGCGTCACATGCTGCGTGTATTGCTGTTCGATGATGAACTCGCGCAGTTCACACGATGGGCTCGAAATAAATGCATCCGGGAAAGTCCAGACCATTCTGTCGGGATATTCGGTCCATTCGATAGCGACTGTCGGTGTCGCGAGCCGGTGATACCGCACGCCCAGCTTGAAGTAGTCGCGCAATGAGAGACACGACATCAGCGCGTATCCATACATGCCGTAAGCCGACAGATGCAGCTTGCCGCCGACCTTGAACGGCGTGGCCGGTTCGCACGATAGCGCCACTGCATTCCGGCAAACGGTAGCGTATTGCCCGATGGAGGTCAGCACGGAAGCGTCTTGCAACTCCTCCGCGCTCACGCCCACGCCGCGCAGACTGTCCGCCACAGCAATGCCTTGTTCAGCCAGCACCTCGACCAGCGCGGCGATCTTGTAGGGCGCGTAGATGCGCTCGTTGAGCGGCGGGCGGGTCGTCGCCATGGCTCTCCTCGCAATGTCCTCGCGGGACTTCCGTGTGTCCGAAAATGACCTTTTCGACGAGATGCTATCTCACTACTATCAGTGTCACAAGAGTTCGTCCGTCGATACGGGCGGCATCGAGACCCGATGAAAACTCAATGGAGACAAGGATAGTCAGATGAGCAATCCGGCCCGCAAGGTCATCATTTCGTGCGCCGTCACGGGCGCGACCCACGTTCCGTCGATGTCGGAATATCTTCCGCTCACGCCCGCGGACATTCGCGATCAGGCAATCGAAGCAGCCGAGGCGGGTGCCGCGATCATCCATCTGCATGCGCGCGATCCCGTAGACGGACGGCCCACGCCAAGCCTCGACATCTTCAGGCAGTTCGCGCCGGCCATCGCGGAGGCGACCGACGCTGTCATCAACATCACGACAGGCGGCAGCACGCGCATGACGCTCGAAGAACGGCTTGCTTATCCGCTGCATGCCGCGCCGGAGATGTGCTCGCTCAACATGGGCTCGATGAACTTCTCGATTCATCCACTCGCCGCGAAGATGTCGACGTGGCGTTACGACTGGGAGAAGGACTACGTCGAAGGCATGGAGGACATGATCTTTCGCAATACCTTCAGGGATATCAAGCGAATCCTCCAGCAACTCGGCGACAAGGGCACGCGCTTCGAGTTCGAATGCTACGACCTTGGGCATCTCTACAATCTCGCGCATTTCGTCGATCAGGGGCTCGTCAAGCCGCCGTTCTTCATTCAATCCGTGTTCGGCATTCTCGGCGGCATGGGCGCGGACCCGGAGAATATGACGGTCATGCGCGCAACCGCGGATCGTCTCTTCGGACGCGACAACTATCACTTCTCGGTGCTTGGCGCCGGACGTCATCAGATGCCGCTCGTCACCATGAGCGCCATTCTTGGCGGCAATGTGCGCGTGGGTCTGGAGGACAGCGTGTATATCGCAAAGGGCGTGAAGGCCGAATCGAACGCGCAGCAGGTCAGAAAGATTCGCCGCATTCTGGAAGAGCTTTCTTTCGAGATCGCAACGCCTGCCGATGCACGGCGAATGCTCGGTCTCAAGGGACGCGACGAAGTCACGCTCTGAATCCCATGCTCAACGCTGCCACATAAAAGAACAGCAGCGGACTTATCAGGAGACAACATGAACCACGGCTTGGTCAAAGACAGTATCGATGCGCTGCATCGCGTGGCGACGAAGAAGGCGATGCTGAAGCTGATCCCGCTCATGTGCGCGATCTACTTCATGTCCTTTCTCGATCGCACGAACGTCGCGCTTGCAAAGGCGCAGCTTGCCGCCGATGTCGGCATCAGCGCGGCGGCATATGGGCTCGGCTCCGGCATCTTCTTCATCGGCTATGCGTTGCTGGAAGTGCCGAGCAATCTCGCGGCGCATCGCGTGGGTCCACGGCGATGGATCGCGCGTATCGCGGTGAGCTGGGGCATTCTTTCCACCGCGATGATGTTCGTGCAAGGCGAATGGTCGTTCTATGCGCTGCGCGTGCTCTTGGGCATCGCCGAGGCCGGGCTCTTTCCGGCGCTCATGTACATGGTGACGTTGTGGTTCGCGCCCGCCGACCGGCCTATCGCGGTCGGCTGGATTTACACGGCGCCCGCGCTTGCACTCGTTCTTGGCAATCCGCTCGGCGGCGCGTTGATGCAACTGGGCGGCATGGGCGGTCTGCACGGCTGGCAATGGATGTTCATGATCGAAGGCATCCCGAGCGTGCTGGCGGGCGTGCTGCTCTACTTCAAGCTGCCGGAGCGTCCGCGCGATGCCCGCTGGCTTTCGACCGATGAAGCGCAAGTGCTGGAAGCACGCGCCGTCATCGATACGCACGGTCATTCCGAACTCACTTCGGAAGACTGGCTCGCCGCGATCAAGCGGCCGACGACCGTGCTCATCGGCCTCATCTATTTCTTGAATCAGGTGGCGTTCGTCGGGCTTTACTTCTTCACGCCTGCAATGATTCAGCAGATGCATGTGAAGACGCCGTTTATCGTCGGCTTGTTGTCGAGCAGCGTGGGTATCGGCTTTCTGCTGGGCGTGTTGATCTTGCCGCGCATTCATCGGCGCTACGGCAACGACTGCGTGTATCTCGGCATTCTGACGGCGGGACTCGTCGCGGCCGGATGCGTGTTCGTCGCGACATCTGTTCCCGCGGCGCGCATGGTGTTGCTCGCGGTCACGGCGTTCTTCGCGGGCGGCGTGTTGCCTTCGTACTGGGCTATCGCAATGAAGCGACTGCAAGGCATTCAGGCGGCGGCGGGGCTTGCTTTCATCAACACCGTCGGGTTGATCGGCGGTTTCGTCGGGCCGTATTTGTTCGGTATGACCGAGACCATCACGGGCCGCAGCGATTCGGGTTTCATGGTGATTCTCGGGGCGTCCGTGCTTGGACTGGCGCTCATTCCGGTGTTCGCAAGAGCGATTCGACGCGAAGATGTGAGTGCATCGCGTGTGACCGAAGGCGGTGCGGCGAGCGCGCATTCGTAAGCGGTCGAGCAGTTGCGGCGTGATTCTTCGCGAACGCATGGAATGCACGATTGCCGCGTTTGCGGGAAGCGCTGGCGTCGCCAGCGGCGGCAACATCACAGGGCAGGCCATCAGTCTCGATGGCCTGCCCCATGTACGAACCTTAGCCAGGAATAACCTTCGCCGCCTTCAGCTTCTCGAACAACTCAAAGAATGAATCAGGCGTGCTTTGATAGTCGAGAAATCCGGCTTTGCGGCTCTTGGTCATATCGGTGAGCACTTCCATTGGCCGGCCAAGGTCGGCGTCGGTATGCCACCACGAAGCCAGCTTCTCCACGTTCGCTTCAATAAGACCGAAGCGCGCCGCGATCTCGGCCCACAAACGCGGCGCGTCCTGCATGCGCGATTCGAGCGGACGCGTTTCGCCATCGAACGGCGCGGCCTCGATGTCGAAGTATTCCGCGAGCTGCGACCACATCCAGTTCCAGCGGAAGACATCGCCATTGACCACGTTGAAGTCTTCGTTACGCGCATTGGGCGAAGTCGATGCCCATTCGAGATGACGCGCCAGAAGGCGTGCATCGGTCATGTCCGTGAGACTGTTCCATTGCGCGGGTGAACCGGGGAACACGAACGGTGCGCCGGTTTCCTTGCAAAGCGTCGCGTACACGGCAAGCGTGACGCCCATGTTCATGGCGTTGCCGAGCGCAAAGCCGATGATCGTATGCGGCCGATGCACGCTCCAGCCGAAGCCATATTTCTTCGCGGCTTCAAAGACCTTATCTTCCTGCTCGTAATAGAAGTTGTCGACGTCCTGCCGCCCTTGTTCCTCGCGAAACGGCGTGAGCGGCACCTTGCCTTTACCATATGCTTCGAACGGGCCGAGATAGTGCTTGAGGCCGGTCACGAGCGCGGCATGTTCGAGCTTGCCGGTGGGTCCAAGCGCATCGAGTACATGTCGCACCATGGCGCCATTCACGCGGATGTTTTCTTTCTCGGTGGCTTGCCGCGCCCATGCCGTGAAAAACACGTGGCTGAAGTGCTGCCCGTTGAGTGCTTCGCTGACCGACTCCGCTGAAGTCAGGTCGGCGGTCACGGATTCGACGCCTTCGCGCAGGGCCGAGCGGCCGCGCGAAAGACCGGTTACGTGCCAGTCGTCGAGCGTTAGAAGATGTTCCGCGAGATTGCCGCCGACAATACCCGTCGCGCCGATGATAAGTGCTCGTTTTTGCATGGAGATGTGCCTGTGATGAGGATCGATGCGAATCTTGGTGTCGCTCGATTGTAGGCGGGATCGTGCAAACGCGTACTTTGCATACGGCGGTGCTTCATCGGACGAGCCTCACGCAAAAAGAGCGAAGCCCGCAAAGGCTTCGCTCTCGCAGTACCGCGCTGGCTGTCGGTCAGAAGATCAACCGCAAGCGGGCGCCGCCTTCTTGCAGGCATCGGCCAATTGCGGCGGCGGGTCTTTCTTGAACACAGTCTTGTAAGACTCGAGCACATTCGACTGCACGACCGGCAGCGACTGCACGCCAATCCACGCGGGCGGTGTCTGGCCGATCAGCGCCTTCATCATCGCCATGGCTTCGGCTGCGCCCTGATCGTACGGACGTTGCGAGCCCGTCGCCTTGAGCGGACCGCCCTTGGCGATCTCGATTGCCGATTCGAGCCCCAGGTCCACCGTCGTCACAGGCGTGTTGATGCCCTGCGCGCGCATCGACGTAAGCGTGTCCAGCGCGGGCTGATCCCACACGGCGAACACGCCCTTGACGTCCGGATTCGCCGTGAGAAAGTCGCCCGCAATCTGCCCGACTTTTGACGGATCGGTGAACGCGACCTGCTTGATCTTGATGTCCGCGCGATTCTTCTTCAGCCAGTCGTTGACGGCTTTGGTCCGCTCCGTCGTGCTGAAGTAATCGACGCCGAAGTTCACGAGACCGACCGTGCCGCCTTTCGGCACGCACGACGCAAGCACCTTCGCCGCGATCTGGCCGTTGCCTTCGCTATCGGCCGAGACCATGGCCGCGTACTGCTCGGGATGCTTGAGGCCGGTTGGCACGTTGTCCATGAACACGAGCTTGATGCCCGCCTGCGAGACCTTTTTGTAGGTCGCGGCCGTTGCCGTGCCATCCACGGGAATGGAGATGATGCCGTCCGGATGGCGCTGTATCGTGTTCTCGATATCGGCGATCTGCTTGTCGACCTGATACTCGGCCGATGCCGTGCCGATCACTTCCACGCCGTACTTCTTGAGCGTATCCGTAATGCCTTGCACTTGAAGTTGCGACCAGTCGAGGTTCATCGTCTGCATCGAAATGCCGACCTTGAACTTGCCGGCCTTGACCTTGGCGGCTTCGGCATCGGTCAGCTTGACGGCATCGACGGCTGCCGCCTTCTCGCCATTCGGTCCCTGGCCGACGATGCCCGTCGGCCCGATCGACGCCACATTCAGCTTCTCGCACGATTGCGCGAATGCCTGCACACAGCACAGAGCCATGGCAGTCGCCGCCGCGACACTCGCCAGCTTTACACCTGATCCACGACGATAGTTCATGTCTTGCCTCCATTGGTCGCGTTGTACTTCGTCTCCTGCTTTTTTGACTTGCCTTTCGTGGTCTCTCACGCAATGTCGATCTGCGCGGGAAACCAAAACTACTTGCGCGTGAACGCGACTGCCGCGACGATGATCACGCCCTTGATGACGAGTTGCAGCGACGAACTCACGCCGAGCAGCACGAGCCCGTTATTCAGCGTGCCGATGATGAGACTGCCAAGCAGCGTGCCTAGAATGAAGCCGCGTCCGCCGAAGAGACTGCACCCGCCGAGCGTGACGGATGCGATCACGTCGAGTTCCATGCCCTGCACGACGTCCGGGCGCGCCGCATGCGAACGCGCGGACAAGACGAGCGCGGCGAGGCCGGCAAGCGCGCCCGTCAGCACGAATGCGAGCGTCGTCACGCGGCGAATGTTGATGCCCGAGTAGAGCGCGGCCGTGGGATTGCCGCCGGCTGCATAGATTTGCCGGCCGAACACGCTGTAATGCAGAAGCAGAATGCCGCCGATCACGGCAAGCAAGGTCCAGATGATCGGCACCGGCACGCCTGCAATGTCGCCTTCGCCGAAGATCGCAATGAAATGATCGTTCGTGATGATCTCGGGCCGCGTCGTCGTGACCATCAATGCAAGTCCGCGCGCCGCGCTCAAGCTGCCGAGCGTCACGAGAAACGAGGGAATGTTCAAACGCGTCGTGACGAGACCGTTGATCGCGCCGACGATCGCGCCCGTGCCAATGCCCGCGATCGCGCCGATGACCCAGCTATCGCCGATATGCGACATCGCGAGCGCGGCGGCCATGCCGGACAGCGCGAGCGACGATCCCACCGACAAGTCGATCTGCCGCGCGATGATCACGAATGTCATGCCGATAGCGATGATCGACACGAGCGCCGTCTGGCGGCCGATGTTGAGGAAGTTGTCGATGGAGAGAAACCACGGCGACGCGAAGCTGAACACCACCAGCAGAATCGCGAACGCAAAGTACAGCATGTAGGGGCGGTCGCCCTGCAGCAGAAGCTGCGCAATGCGCCGTGCGCGCGAATGACGCTGAGCGCTTTGTTGTTCGGCGGGCATCGGCGAAACAGACTCGTTCATGTTGCAAGCTCTTCGGTAGGGCGGGCCAGTTGTATGAGATGGTGCAGTTCTTCCGCGTGACGAATCTCGGCGCGCTCGACAGTACGTGTAATCGCGCCATTGGCGACGATGGAAATACGGTCGCAGAGCCGCAGCAGTTCGTCCAGATCCGACGACACCACCACGACGCCCGTGCCTGCGCGCGCCGCGTCCTGTACCACGCCGTAGATTTCCTCGCGCGCGCCGACATCGACGCCGACCGTGGGTTCATCGAGCAACAACAACTTCGGGCGCGGATGATTCCACTTCGCGAATACGACCTTCTGCTGGTTGCCGCCCGAGAGAAACTTCACGTGTGTCGATGCATCGGGCGCTTTCACGGAAAGCTGCTTCATCGCGACGCGTGCTTGTTGCGCGGCGGCTTTCGCGCGCAGCCATCCGCCGCTCGAAAACTGCGGCAGGCGCGGCAAGGTCAGATTGCGTTCGATCGAATGATCGAGCACGAGCCCTTGCACATGACGGTCTTCAGGCACGAGCGCGACGCCGCGCCGGATTGCATCGGAGGGATTGCGCGCGCCGAGCGGTTCGCCGTCGAGATCGAGGCTGCCCGACTCCACGGGCAGCAGACCGAAGATGGTTTGCAGAATTTCCGTGCGGCCGCTGCCGATCAGTCCGGCAATTCCATGCACTTCGCCCTTGCTCACGGACAAGTCGACGGCGCAAAGATGCGCGTTGCTTACCTTCGACAGCTTCAGCACGGGCGCATCGGCAGCGCGATCGGCCATCGCGACTTTGGTTTGCGCCGCCGCACCCGCCGAGGTTTCCTGTCGCGCCTGCATGGCCGCATGACGCGGGCCGACGATAGCCGCGACGAGCTGCTTCATGTCGGTTTCGGCGGTGGCGAAACTTCCGGCGTTTGCACCATCGCGGAACACGGTCACGCGCTGCGAGATGCGAAAGACCTCGTTCAGCCGATGCGTCACGTAGATCACGCCGACGCCGCGCGCCGTCACGGTGCGAATAGCGTCGAAGAGAATCCGTTCTTCGCCGCCTGTCAACGCGGACGTGGGTTCGTCGAGAATCAGCACGCGCACGTCGCCCATCAGCGCCTTGCAAATCTCCGTCATCTGGCGATAGGCGAACGGCAAGGAATCCACGGGCACGCGCGGATCGAGCGGAATATTGTGTTCGCGCAAAAAGGTGCTGACCTGCGCCATGAGTTCACGTTGCCGGACGAAGCCGAGACGCGTGCGCGGTTCGCGCCCGAGCATGAGGTTGGCGCCGACGGACAACGATTCGACCAGACTCAAGTCCTGATACACGACGGCAACGCCTGCCTCGCGCGACTTTGCGGGCGATTCGAATGCGACCCGGCTGCCCGCGATTTCGATCGATCCTTCGTCGTAGGCGTGGACGCCGCTCAATATCTTGATGAGCGTGGACTTGCCCGCGCCGTTTTCGCCGAGCAGCGCGTGCACCTCGCCCGGCAGAACTTCGAGATCGACGCCGCGCAGCGCCTGCACGCCACCGAACCTTTTGGTGACGCCGGTTACACGGATCAACGGAACTGGCGGCGATGAAGCGGCCGCGACCGGCTGACTCATCCTGATGTCTCCTTCGTCGAATAGACGAATTCTTATGTTTTCGCAGTCGGGCCGCGTGTTGTGTTGTGATCTTCGCATCATGTAAATGGTGCGTCAATAACAGATAGCCCTAGTTTTCGTGTTCTGAACGGGAGAATCGCAACAATATCGACCGGTTTTGTGATGATCTTATCGTTCCGGGGACGGCGTTCTGTGACGGAGCGCTACGAGTAATTGTCCGTCAGGCGCGCAGACGCTCGACTACGTTGCCGATGCGAAGGAGCCGCCGAATAGGGAGCGGTGCGCGGGAGTATCGTGTGCGGCAAGCACGCCTTCTTTGGGAGCGCACGATGAACGACGCCCGACGACTCGCCGCCTTGCGCATCGCGCTGATTGCCGTGGGTTTAATCGCCATCTTCGCGTTATGGCCGCTCATGATCCTGTGGCCTTCCGGATGGAGTTGGCAAAGCGGCCATTCGGACTACCCGCTGATGATCGTCGGCATCTACGCGACGCTCGGCGTATTTCTACTGATGGCATCGCGCAACCCGACGAAGCATCTGAGCCTGATCTGGTTCACGGTATGGTCGAGCGTCGTGCACGGCGCAATCATGGCTGTGCAGTCGTTCGGCGCCGAGATGGACGGCACGCGCCATGTCGGTCATTTGCTCGGCGATGTGCCTGCGCTATTTATTGTTGCGGCCGTGCTGGCTTTCCTTATGCCGCGCGAAAACAAGGCACGAGCGCTTTAATCCGCCGATGCAGTGTTCGCGGTGCGTCCCGAGTCTGTAGGACGTACCGCGACCAATACCTTATACGCGCTCAGGCTTGCGCTTGAGTTTCCTTCAACGCTTCATGCTTGTGCGAATGCGTCGCTCCGTATTTCAACTCGAAGTGCGCGCCTTTTCCGTTTCGCGTGGGCGGAAAATGTTCGCCTTCGACGCAGGTGACTTCAAAGGTATCTTTCCCGTCCTCATAGACCACTGAGTAAATGCCCGATACTTTGACGATTTCACCGGGCTTGTACGAACTGTCGCCTGCCATTTAGCTTCTCCTTTTGGAACCACATACGGACCGACGAAAGAGCAATCGGCGTTCCGAGCGGCGTCATGCCGGTCGGTAAACGGCGCAGGGAGCCGAGTTGGTGTGAACGCGAGCGGGCGTTATTCGCTCGCTTCTCGTCGTGCGTCAGCCGAAATCGCCGATTATCAGTCGTTGCCTGCGGGAGGTCGCCAAACTGTTATTTATGGGCACGGGAGCACGGCACGGGAATAGCGATTGCGCTAGTCCAGCGGTGAAACCGTCGCCCACGACAAGAGAACGACGATACGGTTCGAACGACAACGCGACATTAGTTTGACCAACGAAGTTTCAAAGCGGGCGATCAAGGTCTGATCGATCCTTGTCGATGCAGGCGAGATCGTCTCCCTGAAGGACGCTTCCTGGCTTTGGACTTCATCAGGAGCAGGGCCATGATGCACGAGTTTCTCAAGAATAATCGAAGCATCTTGCTTGAACGTTGCCGCATCATGACTTTCAAGCGGAACGCTGAATCTCCGGCGATGGCGGATATAAAGATCGTCCTTCCGGAACTGCTTACGCAAATTACCGAACTTCTGCGCCAGCACCGCACCGCCGAAACTCAGAATTCGACAACGGGGCTTCCCGAACGGGGTAGATCGAACGATACCCCGATAGGCAGAACCGCACGCGAGGCAGGCAGGGTGCTATTCGGAACGGGACTCAAGATCGAAGACATCGTAGTAGGTTACGGCGATCTATGCCAGGCGATTACCGAACTGGCCGTAGAACGGGATGCGCCTTTCACGGTACAGGAGTTTCGAATACTCAATCTGTGCATCGATACGGCGGTTGCCAATGCCGTGATGGCTTATTCAGCCGCGCGAGACAACGCGCGCACGAATAGCGGCGCTCAGACGCAGACCGATGAGAACAGAATGCTCGCGCACGAGATGCGCAATCTGATCCACACTACGCTGCTTGCATTCACCGCTTTACAAAGAGGAAATCTCAGCGCGAAAGGAGCCACCGGACTACTTGCTGAGCGTAGTCTTTTGCGACTCGGCAAGCTGACTGATCGAATGCTTCGCGACTCCGCAGACCCGGCGACCGTACGTTATGACGACGTTATCTTCAGTCTTGCTCCATTAATCCTCGAAATCGAGGGAGCGGCGCGAGTGGACGCGACAGCCCGTGGAAAAAGCTTTTCCGTTACTCCGGTCGACGCGCTCATCAAGGTTCGTGGAGATCGCGACCTGTTGTATGAGGCGATAATCAACCTCTTACAGAATGCGTTCAAGTTCACCAAGGAGAAAAGCGCGGTCGCGTTGAGAATCTACGTGAATCACGACGTCTTTATTGAAATCCACGATCAGTGCGGAGGACTTCCTTGTAAGAACGGCGAGTCGATGTTCGATCCTTTCGTGCAATTCAACGCAGATCGCAGTGGACTGGGCTTAGGACTGACTATTGTGAGGCGCAACGTAGAAACTTTGAGGGGAACCGTGGAAGTGAAGGACATTCCTGGCCACGGTTGCGTCTTCATTATTCGCTTGCCGCTCGTTTCACACGCATGAAGTCGAGGTTGGCAGCATTCATGGCGCGATCCAATGACCGTGCCACTCGTTGCGTTCGAGCCAGAAGTTTGCGCGCCGGTGCATTTCGCCCGAGACGTCGAGGAAATCGATCTTACTGACGATGACGTCGATGAGGCAGAAGTGTTCGAAGCCATCCGTCTGAGTGTGCGCTGTTGTGTCGTCGGGCTTCGGGCGCGCATCGGGCGGACTGTCCACTAGTGTTCCCGGAGGCAACGGCGCACGATAAAGCGCGAGCGATCCGGGGCGGCTCGCATTCCACACGGCGAGTCTTTCGTCATCGTCGATGACTTGTTGCGCGCGCCCTTCGAGTCGAATCTGGATGCCGGCACGCCAGTCGCCGACAAGCGCGGAGACGTTCGGCTCCTGTTCGATCTCAGCGACCTTTTCCGATCTCGCGTCCGTGTGAAAGCTCACAAGCGTGCGGTCCTGGATGGCACGCCGCATTACGACCGTGCGCAGCTTCGGCGCGCCATCGAGCCCGATGGTCGCGAACTGCATCAACGTGTAGGCGGAACGCTCGCGGCCGGGATTGGCGCCTGAAATCAGATGGCTCCACGTCTGCGCCAGGATTGCATCCAAAGCGTTGCTCAACTGACGCCTCCGTTGCTTGATGCAGTTGAAGTGGCAGCGGCGATTAGTCAGCCTTGAAGACGATGGCGGCTGTGTCGTCGATCTGCGTGAAGCTGCGCACGAAGCGATACGACTGCTCGTCGATCTCGATTCGATTTGCACCTGACGAGGTCAGTTCCAGCATTTCATCGGCGAGCGATTTTGGAATCGAGCCTACTTGTTTCAGCTCTTCCTTGGGCCCGGATGGGTCGCCGAGATAGACCGTGCAAACGTCGGCGGTATGCCGAATAAGGACGACGCTTGTCGCCTTGTCGAGCGCGCGTTCCAGATAATCGGCGAGTGGGCGTAACGATTCGAGTTTGTGATCGGAACGGTCGTCAGCGAATCCATTGATGTCTGGCACTGCGGCCTCCCTGATTTGATCGTCTGCACCGTGGTTTCGATACGTCGAAGCGCACGATGGTGCAAGCGACGGAGTTTCGATTAGCGAACCGGCTCTTCGGCTTTTTTTCCCGATAGCAACGATTCGATGGCGGCGACGGATAGCGGTTTGGACAAGTGGCCATCGAAGCACGACATATCGAAATGTTCGTGAATGTCGTCGTGTGCGGTCAGCGAGAAGATGCGCCGGGAGGCATATTTCTCGGATGCGCGGAGTCGCATGCACAGAGCGTGGCCATTGATATCGGGAAGCCCGATATCGAGAAGAATGAGTTCGAACGCGCCTTCGCCTGCGGCCGCTTTCAGCGCCTCGGTGCCGGTGTAGGCGCGAGTGACCGCATGACCCATGGACCCCGCGATTTCGGCGAGCATGTCGGTGGTATCGGTGTAATCGTCCACTACGAGAACTTTCATTTGAAGTGCTCCCAACAGTGAGGACCGAGGTGCGGGGTTTTGATGTTGAGGTTGCAGTCTACTCTAGGTTGCTGGGTTGGATGGGGCGGTGAGGTTTTCTGAGTCTTGATTGGTGATTGGGAAGTTGGGCGCGAGATTGGTTGCATCTGCGGCTAGTCCGATCCAACTGCAGACGGGATTGGAAACAATTCGGGCTTCGTTAGGAATGCGTCTCTAAACTTAGGGCAATAAGAATCTGATTCGTGCCAGACGTACACGCGGAGCCTAAAGCGGAATTGCGGTTCTTGATGCCGCTAACAGTCGCTCAGTGGAAAGTTGCGAGAGTTGGAGCGATTTCTTCGACTTAGAAGGGGTTGTTTGGAAGACGCTGTGCCGGGGCGTCTCTTCGGCATTTGCGAATGTTCAGCGTTTAGCCCCCGACCGGCCGCTGCAGGTCGCTTCGCCGTCTTTGGCGACGCGACGCACTTGAATGTCGGCTTCCGCGAACTGCGAATGAGTTTTCGCGACCCATTGCTGACCGACGGCGCGCCGAAAGGTCAACGATTCATTGCGAAGCGTAGCGGCCGGTCGCGCGTCGCGAGCGCTGGGGTGATTACGCCATACGACCGCATCAGGGTCATGGTCGAACGGGATTAATGGCCGAAGATGACCGCATAGAGCACTTACGTGAGATCTATTTAGCGTCGGACCGTCATCGACCCGTCTCGGTCGACAAGGCCCACTTCAAAAATCCACAGCTATTGAAGCCGTTCATGTCGATCTAGGCGGTAGACAGAGCTAACACGAACGTCCATAGGACAACACTATTGAGATTCCTTTAACGGATTATTCAGAAGGCGCCGTATCTGCTCACCGATCGACGCGTTTGCCAACATTTCCGCCAGCGCTTCAGCAAGAGCGGTCCGATCGTGGCAGTTGGCATCTGTTTTGTCATAAGTCAACCGGCAGGGGTAACCTTCTTGCGGTCGATACCACTTAGCGAGCCGTACCCAGTTGTCGTTAGTCGCTCGTGGGTTCCTCGCCGCGATCCAGGGCTCGGTTTCTGCCGGCTCCAATCTTTCCAAAAAGTCCATGCCAATCCCACCGAGCAAATTGGCCACAGTTTTCTTTTTGGGCTTTTCGAAGTTTTGCCTCTCAATTTCGAGCTTACCTTCCGTTGCAGCGCTTAGTTGCTCGTTGATCTCTTTGAAAACGTCGTTGATCTCGGCACGGGCGGCCGCAGCTTGCGCTGCGGCGTCTTGGCCGCGCTTAAATGCATCGGCGAAATCTGTCACGATTCGCTCCTCAGTTCGATGGTCCCCAGCACGGGGAAGTGATCAAAAATTTCGCGTCGGGTCATCACTTTAGTGCGTAGTTCACTGGGCGCGACGATACCGCATAACTCCTCATTCAAGCGCAAAGAGGAATCTTGCAGAAACGCCGAAGAAAAGATGTTTTGGTCGAATGTGAACCATTGCGAATGATCGCCACCGTAATAGAAATGTGTTCCACAAATACCCTCTACCCCATTCGAACGATCATGATCGTGGGACTCTCCGAGCTTCCGCCAAAACGGGTTATATAGGAACCGACTGTTCCGGCGGACTAGGGAGCGGTCGCGCGTTGCAAGCATATGATTTGCCAACGATGGCGAAAACAGATCATCGTTGTAGTCGCCGGCTAGGATGATATAAGCATGGGGCGCTTCTTCATGTATTCGTTCCACAAATCGTCGGAGCGAAGACCCAAGCTCCGGTCTGGCTGGCGCGCAATCCCATACATTGCGCCGGCCGGGCCAGTGCGATACAACGACAACAATCTGATCGCCCGTCTTTGTGACTCGGAGCTCAACGACCTCCCCCGTCTTCAGTGCTTTATTGCCGAACCTGTCCGTCAACGAATGAGTGGATTCGACTGAGAGTTTGCTGGAATCGTAAATGACTGCAGTGTCGTATATCAGGCGTCCGGAACGATCGGTTGCATCATGAACGCGAAGATTCAGGTCGCCAAGGCCGTCAATGATCGCCCGCAGGTCAGAGCTACGAACTTCACCTAACGCCAAGATGTCGAAGCCGATCTCTTGGCGGATGTCCCGCAACTGCTCGACTACAAATCCCACGTTTTGCTTGCTAGCGGGTGGCTTCGCGATTGGGGGCGACAAACTTGTGTTCCACCAAACGAACACGAGCGACCCCACGGTTGACCATGGCATTTCGTTCCCGTTGAATAAATTATTTTGGCGATTTGCCGCATGCGGCGTCGCGCCGGCCATTGTAGCCAATGCGCTAACAGCGTGTTTGTACTCGAAGCCTCGAGGTCTGATGCTGCGGCTGGTTGCGGGATACAGCCGACATATGAACGTCCGACCGACAATGAGCGTGAATGATGCTTCATGGCCGAGAGCGCCAGTTAGATCTGAGTTTGACATCGGCAACCCCGCGACCGATACGCCGAAGTTCATCGATCGGCTCAAACGAGAAGCTACGGCCAAGAGCGGCCCTTCCTCGAGCGTAATTCTTAACCTCTTGATTGTCTCGTGCGAATCGAAAGGAGTCGTTCGTCGTAGACGCCGTGAGCCCATTGGCGCGGCCGCTCCTTACATAAGTGCGCTGTCGCTACCGACGCGTTAGGAAGCACTGACATGCCTCATTCGACGGTTGAATCAATAGATGTCAGGGCCGAGAGCCGAAGTCAATGGCCGATCGTCCTCTTCCGCGAAGCGGCCAACCGTTTCGAGTAAAATTCAGCGAAATCCGGCCACTGGCGTTTCCCCTTCCGATGCCATTTAACTCGTAAAAGCAAATATCGATGCTCACTGGCGCACTACGCAATCAAGTCGACTCCATCTGGAATGCCTTTTGGTCGGGCGGAATTTCAAATCCGCTCGAAGTCATGGAGCAAATTACCTACTTGCTGTTCCTGCGTCGTCTGGATGATATCCATACGCTGGAAGAGCGAAAAGCCACCGTCACGAAGAAGCCGATGGCGCGGCGCATCTTCCCCGAGGGCGCTGACTCCGGTGGACAGCCCTACGAAGACATGCGCTGGTCGCGCTTCAAGCACTTTGCCGCGCCGGACATGTTCACGCTGATCGACAAGCACGTGTTCCCGTTCCTGCGCACGATGAATGCGGACGGCTCGACCTACGCGCATCACATGCGCGACGCGCGGTTCACCATTCCGACGCCGGGTTTGCTGGCCAAGGTCGTGGATATGCTCGACCACGTGCCGATGGAAGACCGCGATACGAAGGGCGATCTCTACGAATACATGCTCGGCAAAATCGCAAGCGCCGGGCAGAACGGACAGTTCCGCACGCCGAGGCACATCATCCAGTTGATGGTCGAACTCACGGCACCGGCGCCGGCGGACGTGATCTGCGATCCGGCCAGCGGCACATGTGGGTTTCTGGTGGCAGCGGGCGAATATCTGCGTGAGAAGCATCCTGCACTGTTCCGCGATGCCGCTGAGCGCGAACACTTCCACCACGGCATGTTCCACGGCTACGACTTCGATAACACGATGCTGCGAATCGGCAGCATGAACATGGCGCTGCATGGTGTCGACAATCCGGACGTGCGTTACAAGGATTCGCTCGCGCAAGGGCACGCGGAGGACGATGAGAAGTACTCGCTGATTCTTGCCAATCCGCCGTTTGCGGGTTCACTGGATTATGAGAATACCGCCAAGGACCTGTTGAGCATCGTCAAGACGAAGAAGACGGAACTGCTGTTTCTCGCGCTGTTCCTGCGACTATTGAAGCCGGGCGGACGTGCGGCGGTCATTGTGCCGGACGGTGTGCTGTTCGGGTCGAGCAAGGCACACAAGGAATTGCGGCGGATGATCGTCGAAGATCAGAAGCTCGATGCGATCGTTTCATTGCCCTCGGGCGTGTTCAAGCCTTATGCGGGTGTGTCCACGGCGATTCTGCTTTTCACGAAGACGAATTCGGGTGGCACGGATCACGTGTGGTTCTATGACATGGAGGCCGATGGGCGCAGTCTCGATGACAAGCGTCAGCCTTTGTTGAGCGAGAACAAGCTTGGTGTCGCGCCTGCGACTGCCTTGACGGAAGCGGAGCACGAGAAGAACAACTTGCCGGATGTGCTCGCGCGGTGGAACCTGCGCGATGGCACGGAGCGTGAGCGGGCGCGTACGGAGCAAAGCTTCTGCGTGCCGAAAGCGGATATCGCGGCGCAGGGTTATGACCTGTCGATCAATCGATATAAGGAAGTAGTGCATGAGGCGGTCGAGCATTTGCCGCCGCTGGAGATTCTTGCGAAGCTGAATGCGCTGGAAGCGGAGATTCAGGCAGGGATGAAGGAGCTTGAGGGGATGTTAAAGTGAATAAGTGGAAGAGCGTTCTTCTATCCGAGTGCTGTGAAATTGTGTCTGGTGCAACGCCTAACACCACGGTGACTGCGTATTGGGACGGCGACATATGCTGGGCCACGCCAAAGGATTTAAGTGGTCTCGACAGTCACTTTATCTCAAACACACCAAGGAAGCTTACCGTTGAAGGACTGACAAGCTGCGCGGCCACAGTTCTACCTGCGAATTCGGTCTTATTCAGCTCCAGGGCTCCCATCGGACACGTCGCTATCAATAGTGTTCCAATGGCTACGAATCAAGGATTCAAAAGCTTCGTTCCGCGGAACGACGTGATTGATTCGAAGTTCTTGTTTCACTGGTTAAGAGCGAACCGCGAGTTCTTGGAAAGTCTCGGAAATGGAGCAACATTCAAGGAGCTTTCAAAAGCGACAGTGGCCCGAATTTCTATCAGCATTCCATCGGTCGCAGCACAACGCCGCATCGCCGCGATTCTCGATAAAGCCGACGCGCTACGCGCTAAGCGGCGCGAGAGTTTTGAGCGTTTGGATATCCTCGGACAGGCCATCTACGAGCAAATGTTTTCTCAGGGAGATTGCAAGCTTGCGTCAATCTCTGAATTGCTAGCCGAAGGCGCCCTTGTCATGCATAAAGACGGTAATCACGGAAGTAACTATCCGAGAGTTGATGATTTCGGCGTATCCGGTACCCCGTTCTTGTCAGCGAAATCGATACGAGATGATGGAACCATTGATGAATCACTGATTGAACGCCTCAGGCAAGACAAGGCAGACCGACTTAAAATTGGGTGGATTGACGCCGGTGATGTGCTTTTGGCTCATAACGCCTCCGTCGGAAAGGTCGCTTTATATAACGGTACGTTTGGGAAAGCTCTTATCGGTACGTCACTCACCGCTTTTCGTCCAAACCAAGCCGTGCTGACGTCGCACTTCTTATCCTTCTCGTTGACGTCTGCGCTGTTCCAGAAACAGTTGAAGCAGAATATGGCGCAAACCACCAGGAATCAGGTTCCGATCACAGTGCAGAGAGAACTTACCATTCGGGTTCCACCTATTAAAAAGCAGCTCGAATTTAGCAGGCTTGCGGAAATCATCGCGGAGCAGAAGAGGAAACAAAATCAATCAATGGCAGCCCTTTTCTTGTTATTCCGTTCCCTCCAACACCGCGCCTTCACCGGCAGCCTATAAAAACGGATAAAAAAATGACCAACTTCGCCTTCCTCTCCCCCGAATGGTCCATGCTCTTCGACGCGGCGAGCAGGGCGGAGGCGTCCGCGAACACCGATCCGCGCGTGTCCTGCTTCTACGCCCGACGCACGCTGGAAATCGCGGTCGCTTGGCTCTACACGCACGACAAGGCGTTCAAGCTTCCGTACCAGGACAACCTCAGCGCACTGATCCACGAACCGACGTTCCGCCAAAACGTCGGCGAGGCGCTTTTCACCAAAGCGCGCTTCATCAAGGAACTGGGCAATCACGCCGTCCACGGCGTGAAGAAAATCGCGGTCACCGATGCGCAAAATGCCACGCGCGAACTCTTCCACCTCTGCTATTGGCTCTCCCGCACCTACAGCCGCACGACTCGCCCCGATCCCGGCCTCACGTTCTCGCTTTACCTGATTCCGAAGCCCGTCACCGTCGCGCCGCCTGCGAAGACGCTCGAACAAATCCAGCGCCTCAACGACGAACTGACTGCAAAGGACAAACGCCTTTCCGATCTGCTCGCCGACAAAACAGCGCTCGACGAAGAGCTCCAGAAACTGCGCGAGGAAGTTGCGGCCGCGAAAAAGGCCAACAGCGCACAGCCGGACACCCACGACTATTCGGAAGCCGATACGCGTCGCGCTTTCATCGACTTGATGCTCAGGGAAGCGGGCTGGACGCTCAACCCGGCGAAGGACCACGAAGTCAAAGTCACCGGCATGCCGAACAACGAAGGCATCGGCTATGTCGACTACGTGCTCTGGGCCGACGACGGCAAGCCGCTGGCGTTGATCGAGGCCAAGCGCACGACCAAGAGCCCACTAGAAGGCGAGCAACAGGCCAAGCTCTACGCTGACTGCCTCGAAAAGCAATATGGACAGCGCCCGGTCATTTTCTTATCGAACGGCTACCAAAACTGGATCTGGGATGACCAGTCCTATCCGCGTCGCGCACTGCAAGGCTTCTACAAGAGGTCGGAACTCGAACTCGTCATCCAGCGACGCACGAGCCGCAGAAAGCTGGCGGAAGCGGTCATCAATGCGAAGATCGTCGAGCGCTTCTACCAGACGCGCGCCATTCGTCGTGTCGGAGAAACGTTCGAAATCGACAACCAGCGCAAGGCCTTGCTCGTGATGGCGACTGGCACGGGCAAAACGCGCACGGTCATCGCGCTCGCCGATGTGCTGATGCGTTGCAACTGGGCCAAGCGCATTTTGTTCCTCGCGGATCGTGTGGCGCTCGTCAATCAAGCCGTCGGCGCGTTCAAGACCCATCTGCCCGATTCGTCGCCAGTGAATCTGGTGACGGACAAGTACACCGAGGGCCGTGTGTTCGTGTCGACGTATCCGACGATGATGGGACTCATCGACGAAGCCCACAACGACGTGCGGCGCTTCGGCGTCGGACATTTCGATCTTGTCGTCATCGACGAAGCGCATCGCTCCGTGTATCGGAAATATCGCGCGATCTTTGATTATTTCGACTCGATGCTCGTCGGTCTGACGGCTACGCCCAAGGATGAAGTCGATAAAGACACGTACAGCCTATTCGACCTCGAAAAAGGTGTCCCCACTGACGCTTACGGTCTCGACGAAGCGGTCGCTAATTCGCATCTTGTGCCGCCCGTGCCGATTTCTGTCCCGCTCAAGTTCCAGCGCGAAGGCATTCGTTACGACGATCTTTCCGAAGAGGAGAAAGAGGAATGGGATGCCGTCGAATGGAACGAAGACGGCACGATGCCGACCGAAGTCGATACGGAAGCCATGAACAAGTGGCTCTTCAACACCGATACAGTCGACAAGGCGCTCGAAGTGCTCATGACGAAAGGGCAGAAAGTTGCAGGCGGCGATCTGCTCGGCAAGACCATCATCTTCGCGAAGAACAACGATCACGCCGAGTTCATCGCAAGGCGCTTCGACGTCAACTATCCGCAGTACAAAGGACACTTTGCGCGGATGGTGACGTACAAGACCACGTACGTGCAGACGATCATCGACGACTTCTCGAAGCCGGAGAGGATGCCGCATATCGCGGTTTCGGTCGATATGCTCGATACCGGCATCGACGTGCCGGAGATCGTCAATCTTGTCTTCTTCAAGGCGGTGCGCTCGAAGACGAAATTTTGGCAAATGGTCGGACGCGGCACGCGCCTCCGTCCCGATCTGTTCGGTCCAGGTCAGGACAAGAAAGAATTCTTTATCTTCGATTTCTGCCAGAACCTGGAATTCTTCGGTGCGAGTCAGGACTTCGCCGAAGGCTCGACTACCGAACCGCTCGGGACGCGCCTTTTCAAGGCGCGGCTGGAAATGATCGGCGCGCTCGACGAACGCGCGCAAGGCGAAATGAACGAGCCTGAGCAGCCACCTTATGGCGGCCATCTCTCCGAAGGACAGTTGCGCACAGAGACGGCAGCGCTGCTGCATTCGCAGGTTGCGGCGATGAACGTCGATAACTTCGTGGTTCGGCCGCAGCGCCAGTTCGTCGACAAATTCGGTCAGGCTGATGCCTGGAAGTCGCTCTCGCAGGAAGATTTCCACGAATTGTCCGAGCGTGTGGCTGACTTGCCGAGCACGCTCATCGACAGTGACGAGGAGGCCAAGCGCTTCGATATGCTGGTTTTGCGCGCGCAGCTCACCATTCTGCAGGCTGGAACGGGGTTTGCCGGACTTCGCGAGAAGATTCAGGGAATCGCCAGTGAACTCGAGGAACAGATCGCCATTCCCGCGATCAAGGCGCAGATCGCTCTTATCAGCGCAGTCGCAAGTGACGAATGGTGGGAAGATGTCACCGTACCGATGCTGGAAACCGCGCGTCGTCGGCTGCGCGCCCTCATCAAGCTTATTCCGAAGGTTAAGAAAAAGATCGTTTATACGGACTTCGAGGACGAACTCGGCGACATGACCGAAGTCACGCTGCCACAGGTTACGGCGGGCCTCAATATGGCCAAGTTCAAAGAAAAGGCCAGAGCGTTTCTGCGGGCGCACGAGAATCATCTGGCTTTGCAGCGACTTCGTCGTAACCAGCCGCTGACAGCAGCCGACCTCGAAGAGTTCGAGAAGATGCTGGTCGAAGCAGGGGGTTCGCCGGAACTCATCAAGTCCGCGACCGAACAGAGCGAGGGCTTGGGCATCTTCATCCGGTCGCTGGTGGGTCTGGAACGCGAAGCCGCGATGCAGGCGTTCAGCGAGTTCATCAGCGGAACGACCGCGACCCCGGATCAGATCGAGTTCATCAACCTCATCGTCGAGGAACTGATGCAGAACGGCGTTATGGATGCATCTCGTCTATATGAAACTCCTTTCGTGGATATGTGTCCTGCCGGGCCCGAGGCAATTTTTCTCGCCGATCAGGTCGATCAGTTGGTCACAGTGCTGGATTTGATCCGAGCTAGGGCCGCTGCTTAGACACTGTGTCTAGGTGCAACCCTGTTCACCCCGACGGTGCAGGTGCCTTGGAAAATTGAATCAACGACTGCTCAAGGCTTAGAAAGGGACGCCGCGGAGAGCGCGACTCGAAAGACCGCAACGGGTCGTAAGTGTGAGTTCGCCGATGGGGGCTGTTGCGAGGGACCTATCCGTAATTCTGTGGGCGAGGCATATTATGAGAGGTAAAAGTCATGGATATGCCGATGAAGAAGAAACGCACCGTCGCTTCTCAGGCAGCGGCCCGAGGGCCGCTGCC
>NZ_JALQDW010000005.1:0-372271 GCF_023631025.1 Caballeronia sp. GACF4 | reverse complement strand
ACCGTGAAACGACTCCACGCCGATGATAGTGCGGATCTCCCGTGTGAAAGTAGGTAATCGTCAGGCTCCTCATGCAGAAACAAAAACCCCACCCCCAAACAGGTGGGGTTTTTGCGTTTCTGCGGCGTTGGGCGTGCGAGAAAGAGTCTTGCTTACATCACGGACGCAAGCACCAAATCTCCATCCAGAAACATTCAAATCCCCTCCAGTCGTCCGTCTCAAGCCCGTCTAAAACTCACACCGACCGTTTACCTCGTCGCCTCGAAATACTGTATAAATATACAGTACAAAAGGGTTGCCGAATGCTCTGGGCATGAGCAGGCTCTTGCATTCGGGTGGACGGGGAAGACTCATGGGTGCAGCACTTTCACTGCTCGATATTGGGCTGACATCGCGCCTGCAACAGCAGCTTTGGCAAGGCGAGCAGGTCGGCGTGTCGGACGCGGGTGTCGTTTCGAGTGGCTATCGGGCGCTCGATCTGGTCTTGCCAAATACCGGCTGGATGGCCGGCGCCGTCACCGAATTGCTTATCGAAGAATGCGGGGTCGGCGAGGTCAGGCTGCTCGCGCGTTCGCTTCGTGAGTTGGTGACGAAAAGAGGCCGCACCGTCATCTTCGTGGCGCCTCCCTGGATGCCCAATCCAGCAGCGTTCCGGTCGATGAACATCGCGCCGGGCAAGCTGGTCTGGGTCAAAGCGCCCGAGGATCAGGTGCTATGGGCGGCCGAGCAATCGCTCAAACAAGATGGCAGCGGCGCGGTCCTGATCTGGCTGCCCAAGGCGCGGCCCGATGCGCTGCGTCGTTTGCAAGTGGCCGCTCAGGAATCGCAGTCGCTGGTGTTTCTGTTCCGCCCGCTCGATGCCGCGAAGCAATCCTCCGCGGCACCATTGCGCATCGTCTGCAAACCGGTGCTGCCTGCGCACGCGCAGACAATGAATCGTCGCGAATGGATGCAGGTGGTCATGCTCGAAATCGACATCATCAAGCGGCGTGGTCCGTTGCTGGAAAAACCGCTGCAGTTGCGTTTGCCGCTGCAAATGCCGGCATTGCCTGAGCACATTCGTCGCGCGGATCAAGCCAGGAGAGCACGAGAGGTCAATCATGTTGTGGATAGCGGTGACATTGCCGCTTTTATCGCTCGAAGCAGTCAGGCCGCCATCGATGCCGTCGATCTCGACGAATTCGACCTCGCCTGGAACGGGCTCGATGCCCGGTGAAGCGCTCGTCGGCAATTCGGTTGCGAACGCGGACGATTCCGGTCAGCCATGTTTTGCGCTCGCGGATCACGCGCGCATTCTGCTGCCCGATCTCGTCGCGTTCCGCCTCGGCGTGCGCCCGGGCAGCACGCGCTCGCATGCGTTCGCGCTCGCGCCGCGGCTAACTTTGCTTGCCGTCGATATCAGCGAAGAGCAGCGCGCGCTCGAAGCAGTGGCGTTGTCCTTGCTCGCGTTCACGCCGAAGGTCGTGCTTGCACATGCGAATACCGTGTTGCTGGAAGTCGGCGCGAGCATGCGGCTTTTCGGCGGCTTGCGCAGCCTCTTTGCAAAGGTGCGCTCCACGGTGAAAGATTGTGGCTTCACGTCCCGGATGGGCTGTGCGCCGACCGCGTGGGGCGCGTGGCTCCTTGCGCACGCGCGCACGCGACGAGTGGCGAAACGCGTTCGTATTGTGAAAGAGGCAACGCTCGTGCGCGCGCTCGATGCCTTGCCAGTGTCTCTCGTGCCGTCGGCGGCATCGCATGGCAATGCGTTCGAGCAGATTGGTTGCGTGACGCTCGCCGACTTGCGTCGCTTGCCGCGCAAAGGCGTGGCGCGGCGTTTCGGGCAGGGCATTCTGCAATGGCTCGCGCAAGCTTACGGGCAGGCGCCCGATCCACGCGAAGCGTTTTGCGCGCCGGCATCGTTCGAGGCGAAACTCGAGTTGCAGGCGCGCGTCGAAAACGCCGATGCGCTGTTGTTTGCGGCACGCCGGCTCGTGTTGCAACTCGCCGGTTGGCTGAACGCGCATCACTCGGCGGTCAGCGAGTTTTCGCTTTTGCTCGAACATGAATTGGCGGCGCGCAACGCACCCAAGACATCGACGCTCAAGATTGCATGGGCTGTGCCGACGCGCGATGCCGAGCACATTCTCTGGCTGCTGCGCGAAAAGCTGAATCAGGCAACCTTGATCGCGCCGGTGATCGAGATGAAGCTTTTGGCCGACAAGGTCAGCGAGCACGAGCCGCCCGCCGATACGCTTTTCCCCATGCCGGGTTCCGATGCCGACTCGATGGCGCAGTTGCTGGAGCGTCTGAGCGCGCGACTCGGCGCGGAAAATGTCGTGCAATTGAGCGAGCGGGAGGATCATCGGCCGGAAGCGGCGGTGACGGTCGAAACGTATCAGCCTGAACGTAAGGCCAAGCCCAAGCGCGGAAAAAAGTCGCGCGCGAAAGAGGGCGTCGAAGCGCCGACGCCAGACGACACGGAAGAAGAAAGCGCGGAATCGTTCGAGCTTCCCGACCAAGCCGTGCCTTCGCAGCCGCGGCCATCGTGGATTCTCGAAACGCCGCAAAAGCTGATGTTGCGCAACGAGCGGCCGTTCTATCGTCGCGCGTTGAAGCTCATCAGCCGGACCGAGCGTATCGAAGCGGGCTGGTGGGACGGCAACGGCGTTCAACGCGATTACTACGTCGCCTCCGACGATCGCGGCCGCATGTTCTGGGTGTATCGCGAGCGTCTGACGGGCGACTGGTTTCTCCACGGTTTTTTCGGATGACGCCGCCATGGAAGATTTGAGCGACCTCATCGGCCTGGGCGGTGGCGACGGCAAAGGCAAGTTCTCCGGCGCGATGTCCGCGTCGGCGTTCTTGCCCGGCTACGCGGAACTGCATTGCCTGAGCAACTTCTCGTTCCTGCGCGGCGCTTCGCATCCGCAGGAACTGGCGGCCGCCGCGCTCGAACACGGCTATACCGCGCTAGCAATCACGGACGAATGTTCGCTTGCAGGCGTCGTGCGCGCGTACGGCGCGATCAAGGAGATCGAGACGCGGGCGCAAGCCGCAGCCGACGCGGCGCGAAAGGCCGGCGAGCCATCGCCCAAGCAGGCAACGTTGAAGCTGATAATCGGCAGTGAATTGCATCTCACCGATGCCAACGGCGAGCCGTTTTGCACGCTCATTGCGCTGGCGACCAATCGCGAGGGATACGGCAATTTGTCGGAGCTGATTTCGCTTGCGCGCTCGCGTTCGCCGAAGGGAACGTATCGGATCGGTCCGGAAGATTTCACGAATCCCGCCGCCACTCCGTCCGACTCGTTCGATGCCACCGATTTACGCGGCGATATCGCGCATCTGAAGCATCTGCCGCACTGTCTCTTGATTCTGGTTCCGCAACGCTCGGCCACGCTTGCCGATACGCTCGATCGCGCTCATTGGCTCGGAAGTTTCGCCGCTGGCCGCGCGTGGCTTGCGCTGGAGTTGTGGCAGGACGGCAGCGACGATGAACGTCTCGCTTCGTGCCGCGTGATTTCGAAGGCGAGCGGTTTGCCTCTCGTTGCGGCAAGCGGCGCGCTGATGCACGCGCGTTCGCGCAAGCCCTTGCAGGACACGTTGACGGCAATCCGCCTCAATCGTCCGCTGGCCGAATGCGGTTACGCGCTCGAAGCGAACGCGGAGCGGCATCTGCGTACACGCTTGCGCATCGGCGCGTTGTATCCGAAAGAAGCGATTGCCGAGACCTTGAAGGTCGCGAAGCGCTGCACCTTCGAGCTCGATGAATTGCGCTACGAATATCCCGAGGAACTCGTGCCGCCCGGCGAAACGCCAGGCAGTTATCTGCGCAAAAACGTGATCGCGGGCGCGCTCAAACGCTGGCCGAACGGATTGAGCGTGGAGACCATCGGGCAGATCGAAAAGGAGTTGGAACTCGTCGCGGACCTGAAGTACGAGAAGTATTTTCTGACGGTCTACGACATCGTCGCGTTCGCGCGCAGCCGGAAGATCCTGTGTCAGGGGCGCGGCTCGGCGGCCAATTCGATCATCTGTTATTGCCTTTACATCACGGAGATCAATCCGGTCGAGATGAGCATGCTGGTCGAGCGCTTTATTTCGCGCGCGCGTAACGAACCGCCGGATATCGATGTCGATTTCGAACATCAGCGGCGCGAGGAGGTCATCCAGTACATCTATCAGAAGTACGGGCGGCATCGCGCGTCGCTCGCGGCGTCGCTCACCACGTATCACACGAGGAGTGCGCTCAAGGATGTCGGCAAGGCGCTGGGACTGGATGCGTCGCTCATCGAACGGATCGGCAAGTCGCAGCAGTGGTGGGATGGTCCGTCCGCGGTGGCCGGTTATCTGAAAGAAGCGGGTTTCAACGAAGACTCGCACGTGACGAAGCATCTGATCCGGCTTACGCGCGAGTTGCGCGGCTTTCCGCGTCACTTGTCCCAGCACGTCGGCGGTTTCGTGATCGCGCGCGAACGCTTGTCGCGCCTCGTGCCGATTGAAAACGCCGCAATGAAGGATCGCTGCGTGATTCAGTGGGACAAGGACGACATCGATCAGCTCAAGCTGCTGAAGGTCGATGTGCTCGCGCTCGGCATGCTCTCCGCGATCCGGCGCGCGCTCGAATTCATCGCGCTGCGGCGTGGCGTGCCGGATTTCGGCATGACGCATGTGCGTCGCGAGGACAAGGCCGTCTACGAGATGTGCTGCCGCGCGGACACGGTCGGCGTGTTCCAGATCGAATCGCGCGCGCAGCAGAGCATGCTGCCGCGTCTTCGGCCCAACAAGTACTACGACCTCGTGATCGAAGTGGCGATCGTGCGGCCCGGTCCAATTCAGGGCGGCATGGTGCATCCATATCTGCGCCGCAAGCAAGGGCTCGAGGAAGCGGAGTATCCGAAGGAAGAACTGCGGCCGGTGCTCGAACGTACACTCGGCGTGCCGATTTTCCAGGAACAGGTGATGAAGCTCGCGATGGTCGCCGCAGGCTATAGCGCGGAACAGGCCGATCAGCTACGCCGCGCAATGGCCGCATGGCGACGCGGCGGTCATCTGGAAAAGTATCAGGCCGATCTGATGACGAAGATGCTCGCGCGCGGCTACGAGGAAGAGTTCGCGGCGCGCGTGTGCAAGCAGATCGAGGGTTTCGGCGAATACGGTTTTCCCGAGAGTCATTCGGCGAGTTTCGCGCTGCTCGTCTATGTCAGCGCGTGGATCAAGCGCTACGAACCGGCGGCGTTTCTGGCCGGCTTGCTGAATAGCCAGCCGCTCGGCTTTTATTCGCCATCGCAGCTCGTGCAGGACGCGCGGCGTCATGGCGTGCAGGTGTTCGCGCCGGATGTGTCGCTGAGCGACTGGGAATCGGTGCTGGAAATGCCGCCTGGCGATGGCGTGCGCGTCTTGCAGGATGCCGAAAAGCAGCGGCGGCGTCAGCAGTTCTACGGCACACCTTGCCCGGATCAGGTATTTCGCAAGACCATGCGACGCGGCGCGCGCAAGCTCAAAAAGCGCGTCAGGCTCGATGCCCAGGCGTACGGCGCGGGCGGTCCGGGCGTGCGCATCGGGCTGCAACTGATCAAGGGTTTTTCACAAGCGGCGGCCGAGCGGATCATGGCGGCGCGCGCTCAAGCACCATTCGTCGATGTCGACGATCTCACGCGTCGCGCGGCCCTGTCGCGTCGCGAACTCGAAGCGCTCGCGGCGGGCAATGCGCTGCAAAGCATCGCGGGGCATCGGCGTCAGGCTTGGTGGGCGGTGACCGCGCAGCAGCGCGCGCCGGAATTGCTGCGCGATGCGCCGATGACCGAAGCGCCGCTCGCGTTGCCGGAAGCATCGGAAGGCCGCGAGATTGTCGACGACTACGCGAGTCTCGGGCTCACGCTCAATCGTCATCCGCTCGCCTTGCTGCGCGAGCGGCTCGCGCGCCAGCGTTTCAAAAGCGCCGCTGAACTCGGCGAGACTCGCAACGGCCGCTTCGTGCGGGCGTGCGGCATCGTCACGGTGCGGCAGCGGCCGGGCACGGCGAACGGCACGATCTTCCTGTCGCTCGAGGACGAAACCGGCTCGATCAACGTGATCGTCTGGCCGGGGCTCGTCGAGAAACAGCGCAAGGTGTTGCTGGGCGCGTCGCTGCTCGGCGTGCAAGGCGTCTGGCAAAAAGAAGGCGATGTGCGGCATCTGGTGGCGCAGCGGCTCGAAGACCATAGCGCGCTGCTTGGCCGGCTCGCCGCGCCGAGCCGCGACTTTCACTGAGCGTGCTCGGGATATCGAGCGAGCAGATGCGCGATCGCGGTATCGAAAGGCGTGCGCCGTCCAATGCCGAGCGCTTCGAGCCGCCCCGAATCGAGATGACAGTCGCGCGGGCGCGGTGTCGCGTCCGTGGGCGTGGTTTGCGCGACGAGCTTCGCGTCGAGTTGCAGTACTCGCGCGATGCGCTCGGCGATATCGAACTTGGTCATCGGCTCGTCGCCGGACCATTGCGCGATGCCCGAAATCGTCTCGCCTTGCGCGTGCTGTTCGAGCATGCCGCGGATTACCACGGCGACATCGGGCGTGTAGGTCGGATAGCGGGTCGCCCAGGCGTTCATTGGCGCGGGCGCGTTCGCGGCATCGGCCGATCGGACGATGGCGGGCGTGAGGCTCGTCACCGCCGATTCACTCCAGTCGACAACCGGACCGTAGAGCAACGGCAGCCGCAGCACGCATGAAGCCGGATCGCACGCGAGTAGCGCGCGCTCGCCATCCAGCTTGCTATGGCCGTAGGCGTTGAGCGGCGCGGGCGCGTCGCCGGGAAAGTAGGGCGGCGAGGTGCCGTCGAACACGTAGTCGGTCGAGATCGACAATACCCAGGCGCCGAGCGCGCGGGCTTCGGTCGCGATTGTCTGCAAGGCATCGACGTTGAGCGCGCGGGCGAGAGCGGGATCGTTCTCGCACACATCCGGACGGCGCTCGGCCGCGGCGACCACGACGGCATTCGGCTTCTCGCGCCGCAGAAAGGCGCGCACGGCGTCGTGATCGCGAATATCGAGCGACACGCTGCCCGCATCGCCATGCCGATGCGTCGTGCGCACGACGCGCCAGTCATGCGCCTCGACCGCGTTTTTCAGCTCGGCGCCGACCGCGCGCCCCAGCAAACCCGACGCGCCGATGAGCGCAACGGTAAAGCGTTCGCTGGCGCTCATGCGGACGCGGCGCCTTTGACGGTGTAGCCGGCGTCGTCGATTGCGTCGATCAACGCCTCATTCGTCTGCGATGACTCGACTGTCACGCGGCCATGTTCGAGATCGACGCGCACTTGCGCTTGCGGATCGATTTCATGAATCGAGCGCGTCACGGCGGCGACGCAATGCTGGCAACTCATGCCCTGAACTTCGAACTCGGTCATTCCGGTTTCCTCGCTTGAAAATTGGATCGATGACAACATCGTATACCTTGCCATGATGGGAAGGTGTAGAGTCGATTTCAAGATTTTATGCGGAGCGAGAAATGAACATAGGTGAAGCGGCTAAGGCTTCGGGCGTGACGGCGAAGATGATCCGCTACTACGAGGGCGTCGGCTTGCTCAATCCGGTGGGACGAACGTCGTCGGGTTATCGCGTGTATGGAGCGCAGGAGATTCACGCATTGCGGTTCGTCCGGCAAGCGCGGCGGCTTGGTTTCCTGGTGGAAGACATACGCAAATTGCTGGCGCTATGGCAAGACCGCTCTCGGGCAAGCGCCGAAGTGAAGGCGATTGCAACGGAGCACGTCGCCGAACTGGACCGCCGGATCGATGAACTGACAAGCATGCGCGATACGCTCGTTCATCTTGCAAACCATTGTCATGGCGACGAGCGTCCTGATTGCCCCATTTTGGATCAGCTTGCAGAGTCATGCACAAAAAATGTGCTTTTGCTCGCGGACACTGCAGAAA
Organism: Caballeronia sp. GACF4; assembly: GCF_023631025.1. Taxonomy (NCBI): domain Bacteria; kingdom Pseudomonadati; phylum Pseudomonadota; class Betaproteobacteria; order Burkholderiales; family Burkholderiaceae; genus Caballeronia; species Caballeronia sp. GACF4. The sequence goes on along the minus strand of NZ_JALQDW010000005.1, from coordinate 364,377 downwards.
AAACTGCTTGAAATCAGTCGGTTGAGTAAGACAAAAAGACGCACCACTGCGTGACGAAATGCACAGTGTTCATGCATATCGCTACACTTTTTGAGATTCAAGCGCTATAATCCGGGTTATCCCTTATACGGGTAATCCCTGACCCGAAATGCCAGGGATCGTTGAAATCCTTGGAGAAAGATCATGTTTGCAGTCCTGCTCGAAAAACTCAGCATCTGGTTTGAAACCGCCGAACAACGTCGCCGTGAAGAGTATCTGGCGCAATCAGCGGATATCGTTCAGCTCGAAATGCGCATCCGCTCGCTCGAATCGAACGGCTACAACGCTTAAGGCGCAGTAGCACCGTACAAGGCGCCACGGCCATGCAAAAAGCCCCGCAACGCGGGGCTTTTTCGTTCTTGGCGCGATGCTTGTTCCCCTTACTTCGTTTGCGGATGCGCCGCGAGCCACTGCTTCATGAAGCGGATTTCCTTTTCCTGTGCCGCAACGATGTCCTTCGCCAGCTTGCGCAGCTTCGCGTCCTTGCCGTACTTCAGCTCGACTTTCGCCATTTCCACCGCGCCTTCGTGATGCGGGATCATGTGCGCGACGAAATCGCGGTCGGCGTCGCCGCTGTACTGTATGTCGGACATGCCCGACATCATCGACTTGTCGGCGGCCTGAAAGTCCGCTGTCGATGACGATCCCGCCGCGTTCGGCGTGGCTTCGGACATATGCATGCCGTGCATGGAGTCGTGAGCGAGCGCGGCCGTCTGCGCCATGGCGGTGGCGCTGCAAAGCGAGATGAGAAGGGCAAGCAGCGTTCTGGTCGATTGCATCGTATCTCCTTAGAAGGGCCGGTTGTGAGGCAAAACACCTAGCCTAAAGCTTGCCACCGGGGTAAGGTAAAGCGGTTTCGTCTACATAAAAGAGCGAGCGATGCGCAGCCATATCCACGACGCGACGAAGGCTTTCCGAAGCACGCAAAGCAATACGGCACGACGCGTTCGCGCGGCACTCGGCGCATGCTTTTGCGTCATTGCGCCACTGGCGTTCGGCACGCCGGGCGGCGAGCCGCTGGTGCTGGACACGCAAACGGGCATCCACAGCGGCGTGCCGGGGACCGTGCTTCAGACGGGGCCGCTCGGCGGGCCCGGCATGGTGCCCATGGCCACGCTGCCCGGACCGCCGCAGCAGGACCAGCCGCCTATCGTCGTTTCTCCGTACATCGACTATTCGTCGGGGCAAGCGACTGCGCCTGCGCAATCCAACGGCAGGCGGCACGGCAATTCCCGCACGCCTTATCCCTGAGTCGAGCAGGTTCAGGCCGCGCGGTGCTCCAGCTTGAACGATGCGTTCTTGTCTTCGCCGAGCGTATCGACGAGATATGGCAGCACTTGCTTGAGTTCGGCGGCGAGCGTATAGGGCGGATTCAAAATAAACATGCCGCTGCCGTAGAGCCCGAAGCCGTCTTCGGGCGGCTGCCTCACGGTCAATGCCGCATGCAGCCAGGCATTGGGTTGAATGGCCTTCAATTGCTCCGCGAAGCGTTGCGACTCCGGTCGCGCGACGATCGGATACCACACCGCGTAAGTGCCCGTCGCGAACCGCTTGAGCGATTCCTCAAGACAAGCAAGCGTGCGCGCGTAGTCGCGCTTGTCTTCGTATGACGGGTCGATCAGCACGAGCGCGCGGCGCGGCGGCGGCGGCAAAATGGCCTTGATGCCGTCGAAGCCATCGCCTTCGTAGATCATCGCGCGGCGGCCTGCATCGCGGAAGTTATGACGCAGCACGTCGATTTCCGTGCTGTGCAACTCGTACAAACGCATGCGGTCCTGTTCGCGCATGAGCCGCCACGCGAGATACGGCGAGCCAGGATAGAAGCGCAATTCACCATCGGCGTTCAGGGCCGTGACTTCATCGACATAATCGGCGATGAGCGGCGGCAAATCCGTGCGTTCCCACAGCCGCGCGATGCCGTTTTCATACTCGGCATTCTTCGCGGCGAAGCCCTCCGTCAGCGAGTAGACGCCGGCGCCCGCATGCGTGTCGATATACCAATACGATTTGTCTTTCTGGGCGAGATGGCGAAGCATCCGGACGACGAGCGCGTGCTTCAGCACGTCGGCGTGATTTCCCGCATGGAAGGCGTGGCGGTAACTGAGCATGGCGAAAGGCCCGCGGAGGGCAACAGAAAACGAGTTCAGGGCAAACGGCGCGGCACGTCCGGCATGCGCGAAGGGCACTCATTGTAGCCGAGCGTCGCTTCGTATTCGCTGCAGTGCGACACGCCGTTCATGCACAATAGCCGCTTCCGGTCGTCCATGACTAGTCGGCCGAACGGTCTAGGTGTTCTCATGCGCGGCGTGACTCGTCCTATGCCGAACGGCCAGATTGCGGCCAATGGCGTCGCATGTTGTCATTCAACTGTCAGAGAGGAGGTTCGCATGTCACAGAACGGCAAGCTCGATGGTAAAACCGCGGTCGTCACGGGCGCGGCGAGCGGCATTGGCCGCGCAATCGCAATCACGCTTGCACAGGCGGGCGCGGCAGTCGCTATCGCGGACCTAAATCAGTCAGGCGCGGATACCGTCGCCGCCGAGATTCGCGAAAAGGGTGGCAAGGCTATCGGCATCGCGATGGACGTGACGGACGAGAACGCGGTCAATCAGGGTATCGACCGGGTCGCGGCGGATTTGGGATCGGTGGATATCCTCGTGTCGAACGCGGGCATTCAGATCGTCAATCCCATCGAAAATTACGCCTACTCGGACTGGAAGAAGATGATGGCCATTCACGTCGATGGCGCCTTCCTCACGACCAAAGCCGCGTTGAAGCACATGTACAAGGACGATCGCGGCGGCGTCGTCATCTACATGGGCTCGGTGCATTCGCATGAAGCGTCGCCGCTCAAGTCCGCTTATGTGACCGCCAAGCATGGTTTGCTCGGGCTTGCGCGCGTCCTGGCAAAGGAAGGCGCAAAGCATAACGTGCGCTCGCACGTGGTGTGTCCGGGCTTCGTGCGCACGCCGCTCGTCGACAAGCAGATTCCCGAACAAGCGAAGGAACTCGGCATCAGCGAGGAAGAAGTCGTGAAACGCGTGATGCTGGGCGGCACGGTCGACGGTGTGTTCACCACGGTGGAAGACGTCGCGCAGATGGTGCGGTTCCTGTCCGAGTTCGAGACAGCGGCGCTCACGGGGCAATCGTTCGTGGTGAGCCACGGCTGGTTCATGCAATAAGCGAAAGACACGCACGCGAGAAAGCGGAGGCATCGGCATGGCGGAAATCGACGACAGCGAAGCGCTGCAACCGGAGACTCAAAGCGAAGGCGACAAGCGCATCGACTTGCCGCCTTACGAGACCATCGCGCTCATGCTGCAGGGCGGCGGTGCGCTCGGCGCGTATCAGGCGGGCGTCTATCAGGGGCTCTACGAAGCGGGCATCGAGCCGAACTGGATCGCCGGCATCTCCATCGGCGCGCTGAATACGGCGATCATCGCGGGCAATGCGCCTAAGGATCGCGTGCCGCGTCTGCTCCAGTTCTGGGAAACCATTTGTCAGCCGGCATTTGGGTTTCCATTGCCGGCGTTCATTGAGCATGCGCTGTTCGAATCGCCCGACGAGATTCGCAAGGCGTTCACCGCGTGGCAGGCGTTCGGCGCGATCGTGGAAGGGCAAAAGGGCTTTTTCGTGCCGCGCTTTCCGCCCCCTTCGCCGCTCGCGGCCGGCTCGCCGCAGACCGCAAGTTATTACGACACGACGCCGCTTCGGGCCACGCTGGAAGGCCTGTGCGACTTCGATCGCATCAACTCGGGCGAAAAGCGCGTGTCGGTCGGTGCGGTCAACGTGGCAACCGGTAACTTCGCTTACTTCGACAATACGAAGATCAAGCTGCGCGCCGAGCATTTCATCGCGTCGGGCGCGCTGCCGCCGGGCTTTGCGGCAGTCGAGGTCGACGGCCAGTTCTACTGGGACGGCGGCCTCATGTCCAACACGCCGCTCTACGAGATTGCGCAGGCCACGCCGCGTCGCGACACACTCGCATTTCAGGTCGATCTCTGGAGCGCGCGCGGGCCGGTGCCGGACAGCATCGTCGACGTCATGGGTCGCGTGAAAGACGTTCAATATTCCAGCCGCACGCGTCTCGTGACGGATCAGATGCAGCGCTCACAGCGGTATCGCAACGTATTGCAGCATGTGCTGGATCTCGTGCCCGAGGAACTGCGCAACAACGACGAATGGTGCCGGCGCGCGGCCGAACTCGCGTGCTCGAAGCGCTACAACGTGATCCACCTGATTTACCGCCACAAGGAATACGAAGGGCATTACAAAGACTATCAATTCGGCCTTTCGACCATGCGCGAGCACTGGAGTAGCGGGCTCGACGACATTCGCCGCACGCTCGCGCATCGCGACTGGCTGAAGATGCCGAACGGCGACTCCGGCTTCATCACGCATGACATTCATCGCGACGGGAGCTGATCGTGCTCGGCGGATTTGCTTGAGTGACTCGTGCGCGCGCGTTTTTGTGACCCTTTGTATAATTCGGGCCTATCGAACACGCGTTGCCGATGGTGGCAGCCGATAACCGTCCCTCCAAGCTTGAGATGAATTCCATCGCCGTCTGCTTCGTCTGTCTCGGCAACATCTGCCGGTCGCCTAGCGCCGAAGCGGTGATGCGCGATCTCGTCGAGGAGGCGAAGCTTTCGGAACGGATCATTATCGACTCGGCGGGCACGGGCGACTGGCATATCGGACATCCGCCCGACGAGCGCGCTCAACGTGCCGCAAAGAAGCGCGGCTACGACCTCTCACCGTTGCGCGGCAGGCAGATCACGGCTGACGACTTCGCTCGCTTCGACCTGTTGATCGTGATGGACGACAAGAACGTCGCGGCGCTTACGGCGGTCTGTCCGCCGGAGCATCGCGACAAGATTCGCCTGTTGATGGAGTTCGCGACGCGTGACGACAGCCGCGTGGTCATCGACCCCTATTTCGGCGGTGACGACGGTTTCGAGCGCGTGCTCGATCAATGCGAAGACGCCTGTGAGGGGCTATTGGCGGCCTTGCGGACACAACTCGTCAGTTGAATTGGGCACGACGCGGCGGCCTTGCGCGCGGCAAGAAATGGAATTAAACAGCTACTTATCTGGTCCTGGATACTTGACTAAAACTGTGGGATATTTATACTTGACAGAAATCATCGAGTATTAGCGGTAGCCCCCAATTATGAGACTCACCACGAAAGGCCGTTTCGCCGTCACGGCGATGATCGACCTGGCATTGCGCCAGGAGCAGGGCCCGGTGACGTTGGCAGGCATCAGCCAGCGCCAGCGCATCTCGCTTTCCTATCTCGAACAGTTGTTCGGCAAGCTGCGTCGCCACGAGATCGTCGAGTCCGTACGCGGGCCGGGCGGCGGGTACAACCTCGCGCGCCGCGCCGAGAACGTCACGGTGGCCGACATCATCATCGCGGTCGATGAACCGATCGACGCCACGCAATGCGGCGGCAAGGGCACGTGCGAAGGCACCAAGCAGCACGACGGCCACTGCATGACGCACGAACTGTGGGCGACGCTCAATCAGAAGATGGTCGAGTATCTCGATTCCGTCTCGCTGAAAGATCTGGTCGATCAGCAGCGCGCTCGCGAAGGTTCGTCGTCGGTGTTGCGCGACCGCCGCGCCGAACCGGCGGGCGTCGAAGCCGCGCGTGTGGTGCCCAAGGGGCCGAATTCCATTTTCAACCTGGCTGGTTGAAGCCGCGCGGCGCGTCTCATGAAGCGCGAGTGCGAGCATCCTGGCCACGTGTATTGAACGATTTTCCCGGAGCGACAGATGAATAACGACATTCCGCACCTGCCCATTTATATGGATTACAGCGCGACGACCCCCGTCGATCCGCGCGTGGTGGACAAGATGATTCCGTATCTTCGCGAGCAGTTCGGCAATCCGGCTTCGCGCAGCCATCAGTACGGCTGGGACGCGGAGCGGGCAGTCGAGGAAGCGCGCGAAAACGTCGCGGCGCTCGTCAATGCCGATCCGCGCGAAATCATCTGGACGTCGGGCGCGACGGAGTCGGACAACCTCGCGATCAAGGGCGCCGCGCACTTCTACAAGAGCAAGGGCAAGCACATCATCACGGTGAAAACCGAGCACAAGGCCGTGCTCGACACCACGCGCGATCTCGAGCGCGAAGGCTTCGAAGTCACGTATCTGGATGTCAAGGACGACGGTCTCATCGACCTGGACAAGTTCAAGGCCGCCATTCGTCCCGACACGATCCTCGTATCGGTGATGAGCGTGAACAACGAGATCGGCGTGATTCAGGACATCGAGGCGATCGGCGAGATCACGCGTGAAAAGGGCATCATTTTTCACGTCGATGCAGCGCAAGCCACCGGCAAGATCGCGATCGATCTGCAGAAGCTGAAGGTCGATCTGATGTCGTTCTCGGCGCACAAGACGTATGGGCCGAAGGGCATCGGCGCGCTGTACGTGCGTCGCAAGCCGCGCGTACGTATCGAGGCGCAGATGCACGGCGGCGGTCACGAGCGCGGCATGCGTTCGGGCACGCTCGCAACGCATCAGATCGTCGGCATGGGCGAGGCTTTCCGTATCGCGCGTGAGGAAATGGCCACCGAGAACGAGCGTATCCGCATGCTGCGCGACCGTCTGCTCAAGGGCCTGCAAGACATGGAAGAGGTGTACGTGAACGGCGACATGGAACGCCGCGTGCCGCACAACCTCAACATCAGCTTCAATTTCGTCGAAGGCGAATCGCTCATCATGGCGGTCAAGGATGTCGCGGTGTCGTCGGGTTCGGCGTGCACGTCGGCGTCGCTGGAACCGTCGTATGTGCTGCGTGCGCTCGGCCGCAACGACGAGCTGGCGCATAGCTCGATCCGCTTCACGGTCGGCCGCTTTACGACCGAGCAGGACGTCGATTACGTCATCAACCTGCTGAAGAACAAGATTGCAAAGCTGCGCGACCTGTCGCCGCTGTGGGAAATGCACAAGGATGGCATCGATATCTCGAGCATCCAGTGGGCGGCGCACTGAGCGCATCACGAATGGTTTGGCGACTGGCCGCGTGCCGGTCGAAAGAATGTTGCTCCGCCTCTCGCGGAGATAGATCACCGGAGAATTCGAATCATGGCTTATAGCGACAAGGTTCTGGACCACTACGAAAACCCGCGCAACGTCGGCTCCTTCTCGAAGGACGACGACACGGTCGGCACCGGCATGGTCGGTGCACCGGCTTGCGGCGACGTGATGAAACTGCAGATCCGCGTGGGCGCGGACGGCGTGATCGAAGACGCGAAGTTCAAGACGTACGGCTGCGGCTCGGCCATCGCGTCGAGCTCGCTCGTGACCGAATGGGTGAAGGGCAAGACGCTGGATCAGGCGCTGACGATCAAGAACACGCAGATCGCCGAGGAACTCGCACTGCCGCCCGTGAAGATTCACTGCTCGATTCTCGCCGAAGACGCAATCAAGGCAGCGGTCGCCGACTACAAGGAACGTCACGGCGTTGCGGCTCCCCAGGCCGAGCAGACGGAAGCCAAGCAACACGCGGCCTGAATGCGGCATGAAGGTGGCGTAGGCAACGACCCTGGAATGGCGCCGGCAAGATCGGCGTCTCGGATTTCGAAGTAACGCAGCAAGTAAAGAGCGCGACGCAAAGACTATGGCAATCACGTTGACGGAGAAGGCAGCACAGCACGTGCATAAGTATCTGGCGCGACGCGGCAAGGGCGTCGGCCTGCGCCTGGGCGTGCGTACGACGGGCTGTTCGGGTCTCGCGTACAAGCTCGAATATGTCGATGAACTCGCACCGGAAGACATGGTGTTCGAGTCGGCGGGCGTGAAGGTCGTGATCGATCCGAAAAGCCTCGCCTATCTCGACGGCACCGAACTGGATTTCGCGCGTGAAGGGCTGAACGAAGGCTTTCGCTTCAACAACCCGAACGCGAAGGACGAGTGCGGCTGCGGCGAGTCGTTCCGCGTATAACCGGGCATGACGCCGGCGGTATCGGCAAAAGAGGCGGCGCGTGCCGCCTTTTTCATTCGCGCTTCGACTTTGCTGCATCCTTCGAGACATCTTCCGAGTAACCGGTAATCCTCAATGGCATCGCTCAACGACAGTCACTTCGATCTCTTCGACTTGCCGCCGGTCTTCGCGGTCGATCACCAAGCGCTCGACGACGCGTATCGCACCGTGCAGGCGCAAGTGCATCCGGACCGCTTCGCCTCGGCGGGCGACGCGCAACGCCGAATCGCGATGCAATGGGCGACGCGCGCCAACGAGGCTTACCAAACGCTGCGCGATCCGTTGAAGCGCGCGCGCTACATGCTGTCGCTGCGCGGTATCGACGTCGGCGCGGAAAACAATACGGCGATGGAACCCGCGTTCCTCATGCTGCAAATGGAATGGCGCGAGAATATCGAGGATGCGGCCGGCGCGAAGAATATCGGCGCGCTCGAATCCTTGCTCGACGAATTGCGCGATGAAGAACGCGTGCGCTTCACCAAGCTCGAAGCGCTGATCGACAGCAAGTCGGATCAGGCGGCAAGCGAGGCGGTGCGGCAACTGATGTTCATCGAACGCGTGGCGCATGAAATCGGCACGCAGATCGAGCGGCTCGAAACCGCCTAACGGACAAGAGCCTCAGGCGCCGCACACAACCCCATAAGATCAACGATGGCTTTACTGCAAATCTCAGAACCCGGCATGGCGCCCGCACCGCATCAGCGGCGCGTGGCGGTCGGCATCGATCTCGGCACGACGAACTCGCTCGTGGCGGCCGTGCGCAACAGCGTGCCCGAAGCGCTTCCCGACGAGGACGGCCATGTGCTGCTGCCGTCGGTGGTGCGCTATCTGGAGAAGGGCGGACGGCGCATCGGCCGCGTCGCGAAGGAAGAAGCGGCCATCGATCCGCGCAATACGATCGTGTCCGTCAAGCGCTTCATGGGTCGAGGCAAGAGTGAGGTGGAGGGCGCGGAGAACGCGCCGTACGATTTCATCGACGCGCCCGGCATGGTGCAGATTCGTACGATCGACGGCGTGAAGAGCCCGGTCGAGGTGTCGGCGGAGATTCTCGCCACGCTGCGTTATCGCGCGGAAGATTCGCTCGGCGAAGATCTGGTCGGCGCGGTCATTACCGTGCCCGCCTATTTCGATGAAGCCCAGCGCCAGGCCACCAAGGACGCCGCCAAGCTCGCCGGCCTCAACGTGCTGCGACTGCTGAACGAACCGACCGCGGCGGCCATCGCTTACGGTCTCGACAACGCATCGGAAGGTCTGTACGCGGTCTACGATCTCGGCGGCGGTACCTTCGATCTGTCCATTCTCAAGCTCACCAAGGGTGTCTTCGAAGTACTCGCGGCCGGCGGCGATTCCGCGCTCGGCGGCGACGATTTCGACCACGTGCTGTATCGGCATGTGATTGCGCAGGCGGGCGTCGAAGTCACTTCGCCCGAAGACGTGCGGCTCTTGCTGGACCATGTGCGAGTCGCGAAGGAAGCGCTTTCGTCGGCCGATGAAACGCGCGTCCAGGCGACGCTTTCGGACGGCCGCGTGATCGATGTCGCCGTGACCGAAGCGCAGTTCGACACGCTCACCGAAGCGCTCGTCGCGCGCACGCTCGGACCCACGAGAAAGGCGCTGCGCGATGCCAAGGTCGCGCCCGCCGAGATCAAGGGCGTGGTGCTGGTCGGCGGCGCGACGCGCATGCCGGTGATCCGCCGCGCGGTGCAGACGTATTTCGGCCAGCCGCCGCTCGTCAATCTCGACCCGGATCAGGTCGTGGCGCTCGGCGCCGCGATTCAGGCCGATCTGCTCGCCGGCAACCGTCGCGGCGAAGGCGACGACTGGCTCTTGCTCGACGTGATTCCGCTGTCGCTCGGCGTCGAAACCATGGGCGGTCTCACCGAAAAGATTATTCCGCGCAATTCGACGATCCCGACCGCGCGCGCGCAAGACTTCACCACGTTCAAGGACGGCCAGACGGCAATGGCGATCCACGTGGTCCAGGGCGAACGCGAACTCGTGTCCGACTGCCGCTCGCTCGCGCGTTTCGAATTGCGTGGCATTCCGCCGATGGCGGCGGGCGCCGCGCGCATTCGCGTGACGTATCAGGTCGATGCCGACGGCTTGCTGTCCGTTTTCGCGCGCGAGCAGATTTCGGGCGTGGAAGCGTCGGTGGTGGTGAAGCCGTCCTACGGTCTCGCCGATGACGACGTCGCGCGCATGCTCGAGGAAAGTTTCAAGACCGCCGAGACCGACATGCAGGCCCGCGCGCTGCGCGAGGCACAGGTCGATGCAGAACGGCTGGTCGAAGCCACGCACGCGGCGCTCGCGGCAGACGCCGAGTTGCTCGCCGAGAGCGAACGCGCGCAGATCGAAACGCTGGCGGAAGAACTCGCGACCATCGCGAAGGGCGATTCGGCGCAACGTATCGAAGACGCGACCAAGGCGCTTTCCGTTGCAACCGACGAATTCGCCGCGCGCCGCATGAACAAGAGCATTCGCCGCGCACTCGCCGGCCGCAAGCTCGACGATGTCTGATCCATTCGGAAATTCACGGAAAACTTAAGTCCATGCCTCAAATCGTTGTGCTTCCTCACGTGGAGCTTTGCCCGGACGGCGCGGTCATCGACGCCGATATCGGCAAGAGCATCTGCGACAATCTGCTGGAACACGGTATCGAGATCGAGCACGCCTGCGAGAAGTCGTGCGCGTGCACGACCTGCCACGTCATCATCCGCGAGGGCTTCAACGCGCTCGAACCGTCGGAGGAAGACGAGGACGATCTCCTCGACAAGGCGTGGGGCCTCGAACCGACATCGCGGTTATCATGTCAGGCAATGGTGCCGGCCGACGAGGATCTGGTGGTCGAGATCCCGCGCTACACCATTAACCACGCCAAAGAAAATCACTGACGGAGGCTCGCTCATGAAGTGGACAGATACTCAAGAGATCGCAATGGCCTTGACCGATGCGCATCAAGATATCGATCCCCAGTATGTGCGTTTCACGGACTTGCATCGCTGGGTGACGGAGCTGGTTGGTTTCGACGACGATCCGCAGAGCTCCAATGAAAAGATTCTCGAAGCCATTCAGGCTGCGTGGATCGAAGACGCGGATTATTGATCGCGTTGGTATCGTCTAAAAGACGGCGACTCTCGAAAGAGGTCGCCGTTTTATTTTGAGCGCGCGGCATTTCACCATATTGATTTTCCTCATTCCCTTGCCGCTTTAATCTTGACAGAACTTGACGTTGTGCGCGTTGTTGACGGTCTTTCCCGCACTTAAAATCGCGCCCACTGCCTTCTGTCAGTCAATGCCGGATTCGATTCATCGCCCAGCGACGTTTCGTATTGCAAACAAATTTTACATGCCCGCGTGAAGGCGGCGTGTGGCCGTCTCCATGCTGGACGGCCTGTGGCGATCACTTGAGGAGAAGTACATGGGGAAACTCGACCTGTCGCGTCGTGGTTTTCTGAAAGCGGCTGCACTCGCGGGCGTTTCGGTATTCGTCGCGCCCTTAGGCAGCCGTGCGTTCGCCGCGTTGTTCGAAGAGAAGATACTCACGCCCGTTCAATGGGATGCCACGAACGGAAGCGCAAAGTTTCGTATCGACGGCATGGCCAAGGTAACGGGCGCGAAGGTCTTCGCGCGCGACATCCGCGCGGTCGACATGCCGCATTGGCCGCAGCAACAATCGCACGCGCTGATCCTGCGCGTGACGCGGGCCGACTGTCTGTACGAAGGCTTCGATCTGTCGGTGCTCGGCGATGCGCTGAAGCCCGATCGCGTAGTCACCGCGGAAGATCTCGCGCGCGACAAGCTCGCCTTCCCCGCGTTCTATGGCGACGACATGTTCCTGCCGGCCGGGAAGACGCCCGCGTATCTCGGCCAGGCCGTTGCGATGCTGATTTATCACGACTTCGCGCGCTTCCGTTTCGCGAAGGAAAAGCTCCAGTTCCGCGATGGCGTGATCCGTTACGGCGCAACGACGGGTCCGCTCGAGCGCGATCCGTGGGCGTCGTTTCGCTTCGTGCGCGTCGGCGGCAAGACGCCTTTCGACGAAGACACGTTTTCGAGCCTGAAGAACACGCCGCTCTTTCCGCACATGATGAAGAAGCGCGCGCCCGTCTGGGCCGACGCTCATGAACACGGCAAGCTCGAGGAGCAGGGCATGTTCCACGCGCAAAGTATTGCCGACCAGCTCGATCATCCGCCGGCGGACTGGCTCGTCGTGGATCGCGAATACAAGACGCAATCGGTCGATACGGCCGCGCTCGAGCCCGACAACGCGAATTGCTGGTACGACGCGGCGACTCAGTCGCTGCACATGGTCGTCCCGACGCAAGGTCCGCACGAAGTCGCGGAAAGCGCTGTGGAGATGGCGGCCAAGTCGCATTTTCCAGTGAAGAACCTGTTCCTGCATCCGTGCTACACGGTGGGCTACGGTTCGAAGGATCACTTCAACGTGCCGTTCTACGGTCTCGTCGCGGCCATGTATGGCGAGGGCCGTCCCGTGCGCCTGGCTTTCGACCGCTTCGAACAGTTCCAGAGCTCGCTCAAGCGTCACGCGTTCGACATGCGCTATCGCATGGCGATCGACAAGAACACCGGCCTCATTCAAGCCTTCAAGGGTGACTTCGAAGCGAACGGCGGCGGACGCTGCAACTTCTCGCCATCGGTCGCGATGGTCGGCGCGACGGCGGCGCAGTCGATCTACTACATTCCGCAGAGCGATCTGACCGCGATCGCGATTGCCTCGCGCGCGGTCGATGCCGGTTCGGCGCGGGGTTACGGCACGCTGCAAAGCATGGCCGCGACCGAGATGATGATCGACGAGATCGCGCAGAAGCTCGATATCGACCCGATCGATTTCCGCCTGAAGAACGTGTTCCGCACCGGCATGAAGAACACGCAAGGCGCCATTCCCGCCGGCGCGTTGCGCGCCGAGGAAGTGCTGCGTCGCGCGAAGGAACTGCCGCTGTGGGCCGAACGCATGCGGCGCAAGAGCGATTTCGAGGCGGCGCATCCGGGAATGCGCTATGGCATCGGCTTCGCGTGTACGCAGAAGGACTTCGGTACGGGCGCGGAAAGCGCCTTCGCGAAAGTGGAGTTCACGGCCGACGGGCGCATCGCGTTGAGTCACTCGGGCGCGGAGATCGGCACCGGCACGTCGACCTCGCAGGCCCTCGCGGTCGCGAAGTGGCTCGGCAAGCCCGCCGTCGATGTGCATATGGCGATCATCGACTGGACGGATCTGCCGGTCGTGACGAGCGGCGATCCGTACATCATGTCGCAAGCCGAGCAGGATCGCTTGAGCGCGAATCCGCGCTGGTCGCCCGCGTACATGTCGCCGGCCAGCGCGACGAATTCCGCCTTCTACTTCACGCATGCCACGCATGAAGCGGCGCGCGTCGTGTTCCGTCACGGCATCTGGCCCGCCGCGCTCGCGCTCTGGGGGCAGGGTATCGGCGGCGGTCAGGCGACCTCGTACGTCGTGCGTGTGGAAGATGCGCGCTGGGTCGACGGCAAGCTGGCGGCCGACGGCATGGAGCCGCTTGCCTTCGACGTGCTCGCGAAGAAGGCGCATGAACTCGGGCTCGTCACGGGCGCTGCGGTGCATACCTTCAATCGCTGGCAGTGGAGCGAGGCGCAGTTCGATATCGCGGGCACCGTCGATCAGGTACCGCTCGACGGACTCTCGGTGCGCTTCGGCAGCGCCGATGCCGCCAACGGCAAGCAACGCGGCAAGGCCACGGCCAACGGCTATACCGTGCTCGATCGCAAACGCGTGTTCATCCCGCCCGTGCAGCGCAACAACGCCGCGGTCACGTATTACAGCGCGGTCGGCACGCTCGTCGAACTTGCTATCGACTCGGCCAGCGGCAAGGTCGATCTGCTCTCGCATCATTCGATCATGGAGTGCGGCAATCAGATCGCGCCGCAACTCGTCTCCGGGCAGTTGCAAGGCGGCCTCGCGATGGGCATCGGCCACGCGCTGCACGAGTATCTGCCGCTTTACGAAGACGGTCCCGGCAACGGCACGTGGAACTTCAACCGCTATCACTTGCCGCTCGCAAGCGATGTCGCCGTCTGGAAGCAAACCAGCGAAGTGTTGCCGCCGCTTTCCGAAACCGATCCGCCTAAAGGCATCGCCGAAGTGGTGATGATTCCGGTGGTCGGAGCCATCGTCAACGCGATCGCGCATGCGATCGGACATCGATTCACCGATCTGCCGGTGAGCCCGCAAAACATTCAGGAGGTGCTCGCATGACGGCCATCCCATCCGCCGCGGGCGTCGAATCGCGCTCGCTCTCCATGACGATCAACGGCAATAAGGTCGGCCCGATGCAGGTGCCATCCGGCTTGCCGATGATCGATTTCCTGCACGAGTATCTCGGCCTGACCGGCTCGCGTCTCGGCTGCGGGCAGGGCATCTGCCACGCGTGCGTCGTGATCGTCGACCGGGCCGATGGCACACGCGAGGAAGTGCGTTCGTGCATCAACGGCGCGCATTTCTTCGACGGCAAGAACGTGCGGACCGTCGAGGGACACGCGAAGCGCAACGAGCAGGGCGAAGTCGTCGAACTCGCGCCCGTGCAGCAGAAGTTCCTGGAACATTTCAGCTTCCAGTGCGGCTATTGCACGCCGGGTTTCGTCAACGCGACGATGGTCCTGCTCGACAACCTGAAGCGCAATCCCATCGCGAAGGATCAGATCGAAGCGACCATCATGTCGGCGCTCGACAGCCACATCTGCCGTTGCACAGGTTACGTGCGCTACTACGAAGCCGTGAAGGAACTGGTGCTCACGACGCCCGGCCTGGTGAAGGACGCAGCATGACGAGACTGAATGTGACTCGCTTCGTGTCGCGCTGCGTCGTGCGGCTGATTCCACTCGCGCTTGCCGCGTTCGCGTTGAGCGCGTGCGGCGACCGTCGGGACGCGCCCGTTCACAGCACGAGCTCGCCCGAGCAGATCGCGCGTGGACGCTATCTCGCGCATGCGGCGGATTGCGCCGCGTGCCACACGGCGAACGGCGGCGCGCCGTTCGCGGGCGGCGTGAAGCTGCAATCGCAGTTCGGCACGTTCTACGGCACCAACATCACGCCCGATACGAAGTACGGCATCGGCTCTTATAGCGCCGACGACTTCTACGCCGTGCTGCATGAAGGCAAGTCGCCGAATGGCAAGCTGTATCCGGCGATGCCTTATACGTCGTATCGACAGATCACGCGCGAGGACAGTGACGCCCTTTACGCGTATCTGATGGCGCAAAAGCCGGCAGCCGTGCCGAGTGTCAAGCCGGTCCTCTCGTTTCCCTACAACGTGCGCTTAGCCGTGCGTTTCTGGGACATGCTGTTCTTGAACGACACCTTGCCGGATGCGTCGCAGGGACAATCGGCGGACTGGACGCGCGGGCGCTATCTGGCCAACGCGCTCGGCCATTGCGCCGAGTGCCACACGCCGCGTGGTGCCTTCGGCCAGTTGCAGGATGCGAAGACGCTGCAAGGCGAAGCCCTCGGCCGTGTCGGCGCGCCCGACATCACGCCGCAAGCGCTTGCCGCGCGTGGCTGGAATGCCGCCGATCTGCAGACTTTCTTCGCGACGGGCGTCGCGCGGCAAGGCTCGGCGTATGGCGAGATGCATCCCGTGATCTATCTGAGCACGCAGCATCTGGATTCCAACGATCTGCGCGCGCTCGCCACGTATCTGCTCGGCGACAAGCCGCAGGCAGCCGCGCCGCTCGCCGCCATTCAGTCGGGCGACGCCACGCGGCTCGCTGCGGGCCGCTCGCTCTATCTGGATTCTTGCGCGGGTTGTCACGGGCACGAGGGCGAGGGCAAGCCGCACGTCACGGTAGCGATGAACGGCAACTCGACCTTGCGTCTGGCCGATCCGCGCAACCTGATCGTATCGATGCTCGATGGCATAAAGGCGCAGCCGTTCCCGCACGGCGAGGCCATGCAGGACATGCCTGGATTCGCGGGCACGTATAGCGACGAGCAGATCGCCGAACTGGCGAATTATCTTCGCGCAACGTGGGGCGGACAGCCTGCCGACATCACGGCAGACAAGGTGAAGTCGCTGAGGTAGTCGCGGTTTTCCGCAGCGCGAACGAAAGAGGCCACGGCTCGGCGAGCGTGGCCTCTTTTGCTTGGGGTTTGCCGCGCATTCGAGCACCCAAGTCGCCGTGACGTCGTTGGGCGACAGTGCGTCGCTCGATCGATTCTTCGTGTTGGATTTCAAACGCTCGCCGCGCACCCGAGCACAGGAATCGCCGTGGTATCCGAGCGCCGGCGCGCTCATGCTCCGCGCTGCATTACGCAGGCAGAAGACTTCTCAAACGCGCACGCCGCGTTCGACGAGCTGCCGCTGCAACGCTGGCCACATCTTCGCGACCGCTTCCTCGCCCGCCAAAATCGATGCGTTGCGCTGGCTGAAGTCGCTGCTGCCCATGGCATTGAGATTCGGCCGGATGACCGCGTCCGCGTACTTGTCGAGTTCATAAGCCTTGATGGTCTGTCCCATGATCGTGAAGGTCTGCATGAGCACGTCGAACGAGCTTTGCGTGAGGCCGCTTTCGGGACGCGCCGAAATATCCACGGCGATCACGAAGTCCGCGCCCATCTTGTGTGCGAATGCGGCGGGGACGGGACTCACCAGCCCGCCATCGACATATTCGTGGTCGCCGATCTTCACCGGCTCGAAGATCGACGGCACGCTGCAGGACGCGCGTACCGCGATGCCCGTGTTGCCGCGCTGAAAGAGGATCGGCTGACCATTCCGAAGGTCGGTCGCGACGATGCCAAGCGGCTTCGCCATCTTCTCGATCGGACGATTGTCGAGCGTCTTGTTGAGGTAGTTCTGCAGCGCCACGCCTTGCAAGATGCCGCGCGTGCGAAAAGGCATGGCCCAGTCGCTGATCGAGGCTTCGTCCATGGTGAGCGCGAGCTTGTTGATGGCGATGCCGTTCATGCCCGACGCATACAGTGCCGCGATGACCGAGCCCGCGCTCGTGCCCGCCACGAGATCGACCGGCACGTTGCGCGCTTCGAGCGCCTTGATCACGCCGATATGCGCGAAGCCGCGCGCCGCGCCGCCACCGAGCGCAAGCCCGATGCGAACGGGCGCTTGCCGCTGGATATCCGTTTTGGGCGGCGGCGTGCTCGTGGTCGTGGTCGACGTGGCGTTGCCGCCCGTGGCGGTCGTGCACGCGGTCACGACGGATGACAGCGCCGCGAGCGAAAACGCGCGGCGCGAAAGCGAAAGACGGGATGACGATGGCTTCAAGTTGAACTCCGGGCGCGGCTTGCTGCTTTGAACGTGCCTTGGCCGGTATCGGCAAAAAGGCGCGGACATCATAAAACAAAGGCGCACGGACCGGCACAAAGCAGGCCGCGAGTATAATTCCGGTTCACTTTGACGAAGCGCCGGCCGCGTGATCCAGCCGCACGAACGCTTCCGAATCAGCCGTCATTGGACACTTCTCGTCTGCTTTGAGGCGGGTAGAGCGCGCATCGGCTTCGAGCGAGACAGACGCCATCCATCGAGTAAAACCGCAATGACCACCCAAGTCCGTACCCGCTTCGCACCGAGCCCGACCGGTTTCATCCATCTCGGCAACATCCGCTCCGCGCTCTATCCCTGGGCGTTCGCGCGCAAGATGAAGGGCACCTTCGTGCTGCGCATCGAGGACACCGATGTCGAGCGCTCCACCGAAGCCTCGGTCGATGCGATTCTCGAAGGCATGGCCTGGCTCGGCCTCGATTTCGACGAAGGTCCGTTCTATCAGATGCAGCGCATGGAGCGTTATCGCGAAGTGGTCGCGCAGATGCTGGAGAAGGGGCTCGCGTATCACTGCTATATGTCGACCGAGGAGCTCGATGCCCTGCGCGAGCGTCAGCGCGCTGCGGGCGAAAAGCCGCGTTACGACGGCACGTGGCGTCCCGAGCCGGGCAAGGAGTTGCCGCCGGTTCCCGAAGGCGGGGAGCCGGTGGTGCGCTTTCGCAATCCGCTGACGGGCGTGGTCGCGTGGGACGACGCCGTGAAGGGCACGGTCGAGATCTCGAACGAAGAACTCGACGATCTCGTCATCGCGCGTCCCGACGGTACGCCGACCTACAACTTCTGCGTGGTCGTCGACGACCTCGACATGCAGATCACGCACGTCATTCGCGGCGACGATCACGTGAACAACACGCCGCGTCAGATCAACATCCTGCGCGCGCTCGGCGGTGAAGTGCCGGTTTACGCGCATTTGCCGACGGTGCTGAACGAGCAGGGCGAGAAGATGAGCAAGCGTCATGGCGCCATGGCCGTGACCGGTTATCGCGACAACGGGTATCTGCCCGAGGCGGTCGTGAACTATCTCGCACGCCTCGGCTGGTCGCATGGCGATGCGGAAATCTTCTCGCGCGAACAGTTCGTCGAATGGTTCGACCTAGAGCATCTGGGCAAGTCGCCGGCGCAATACGACCACGACAAGCTCAACTGGCTCAATGCGCATTACATCAAGGAAGCGGACAACGGTCGCCTCGCGGAACTCACGCGGCCGTTCTTGCGCGAGGCGGGTATCGAAGCGAGCGCGATCGAGAACGGCGCGCCGCTGGAGCTGGCGATCGGGCTTTTGAAGGACCGCGCATCGACGGTGAAGGAAATCGCCGATAACGCCGTGATGTTCTATCGCGAGCCCACGATCGATCCCGAAGCGCGCAAGCAGCACGTCACCGATGCAGTGCGGCCGGCCATCGCCGATTTGCGCGCGGCGCTCGCCGAAGCGGAGTGGAGCAAGGAAGCGATCGCCGCGGCCGTGAAGGCTACGCTTGCCGCGCACAAGCTCAAGATGCCGCAACTCGCGATGCCGGTTCGCTTGCTGGTTGCAGGCACGACGCACACGCCGTCCCTCGACGCCGTGCTTGCGCTCTTCGGCCGCGAAGCCGTTTTGCGTCGGCTGGAACTGGCCGCAAGCTGACTGAAGACGCAAAGCCGCGCGCGATGAATGCCAGCGATGCATGCATTGCGCGCAAATGCATGAAGAGAGGTAAAAAATTTCGCTACGAGCGTCAAAGGGTATTTACAACTTCAAAAATGGCCTATAGAATCTCGTTTCTGTTCTGCAAGGGGGTATAGCTCAGCTGGGAGAGCGCTTGCATGGCATGCAAGAGGTCAGCGGTTCGATCCCGCTTACCTCCACCAAGAATGGTTTTGCAGGGCAGGTGGTATTGTTTGTATGGTTTCCAGCGTTTCGGAAGTCGCAAAAAATACTTCACAAGTAACATCAGGTTGTATAGAATTTCGGTCTTCGCTGCTTGCGGCAAGTTGTTAAGCCCAGAGCGAATGATTAAGTAGCAAAGACAGATACACAAGTTTCTGTCCCCTTCGTCTAGAGGCCTAGGACATCACCCTTTCACGGTGAGTACAGGGGTTCGAATCCCCTAGGGGACGCCAGCACATCGGCGGCTGCTAGTAAGAAGCGCTGCCTGGAAGTAAGCGCTGGAGCGGTAGTTCAGTTGGTTAGAATACCGGCCTGTCACGCCGGGGGTCGCGGGTTCGAGTCCCGTCCGCTCCGCCAACGCATTGCAAGCAGGAAGACTCCGGCTGATAAGCCGGATTTTTTTTCGCTACGCTGTGTCGATAGTTTAGTTTTAGTAGGTTGAAGTCCCCTTCGTCTAGAGGCCTAGGACATCACCCTTTCACGGTGAGTACAGGGGTTCGAATCCCCTAGGGGACGCCAGAACATCGGCGGCTGCTGTAAAAGCGCTGCAATCGGTGAACGAGTTGGAGCGGTAGTTCAGTTGGTTAGAATACCGGCCTGTCACGCCGGGGGTCGCGGGTTCGAGTCCCGTCCGCTCCGCCAGCTAGTTGAGAAAATCCAGCCTTCGGGCTGGATTTTTTTTGGGCTCGTTTTTTCGCTTGCGTCAGGTCCCGCGCACCGAATCCTGCGCAAACATCGATTTGTCGATTGCCAGCAGGCGCGCACTGTCATAGTGTTTAGGGCACCTCCTCGTGCCCGTCCCGCGTGCGATGCTCGACCCGACCGAAGACCTCTCTCTGTTCCAGTTGCGCCAGGCGTCGATGGCGGATTTCGCTTTCGCCGAAGCGCTCACGCACGACAACATGGTCGGCTACTATCGTCGTCACAATCTCGTGTGGCGGGGCGACCTGTTTCTGTCGAGCTGGCGCGAGTCGGAGAACTTCATCCTGCAGGCGGACGGCGTGCCTATTGGCGTCATGCGCGTGACCGAGGAAGACGACTCGCTGCATATTCGTGACGTGCAGATCGCGCAGGGCTTTCGCGGACGCGGCGCAGGCACCTTCCTGCTGAACACGGCGCATCGCTGGGCGCGTGCGCGAGGGCTCGCCGAGTGCCAGTTGCGCGTATTCGTCGACAACCCCGCCGCGCGCCTCTACGTGCGTCTGGGCTATCGTCCGGCGGGACCGCGACTCGCCTTGCTCGGTTCGATCCGGCACATGGTGCGCCGCGTTTAGGCGTCGTCCATCGGGCGTTCGTCGTGGCCCGTTCCCGCATCACGCGAAAAAAACGCGCGAGGACTTTGCCCGAAAGCGCGGCGAAACATCGCCGAAAACGCGCTCTGACTTTGATAACCCAATTCCCGTGCGACTTGCGCCAGCGGTCGTCCCTGGCTAAGAAGGGGAATGGCGCGTGCCAGCACGGCTTGCTGGCGCCATTGCGAAAAGCTCACGCCGAGCTCGCGCCTGAAGAGCCGCGCGATGGTGCGCGTGCTCGCCCCGGCTTCCGACGACCATCGTTCCAGATCCGAATGCGACGGGTCGCTCAGCACGGCGTCGCAGAGCGCGCGCAGGCGCTTGTCATTGGGCATCGGCACGGAAAGCGGAAGTGGCTGCGAGCGGATGATTTCATCGAGCGCAAGCGTGCCGAGCAGCCGCTCACGCTGGCGGGAAATCGCGTCTTCGTCGAGTGCGGCGATCATCTCGCGCAGCAGCGGCGACACTTCCACCACGCGGCACGCGCCGAGGCCGGGCGGCACGACGCTGGCGTCGACGTAAAGGGTGCGTAGATACGCGTCCTCGACGATCACGACTTCATGCGTCACGTTCGGCGGCACCCAGATCGCACGGGAAGGCGGCACCATCCACGTCGAATCGGCGGTTGCCACGCGCAGCACGCCGCGTGACGTGTACGCAACCTGCGCCCACGGATGTGTATGCAGCGCGATTCGCACGCCATACGGCACGGGCCGCGAGCGCACGCGGATCGGATGATCGCGGGTCGGCGAATGTTCGACCGGAATGTCGAGGTGCTCGACATTCTCGCTGGCTGGATTCGTGTCGACGAACGTAGTCATGGATCGCCTTTCGGGCGGAAGCTCGGACGGCCCGCGCGGCAGCGTATTTTCGCGGGGCATAATGCGCGGATCGTTCAACGCCACGAATGGAGCGGCATTCTCCGATGCAATACGTCTTTGTGTACGGCACCCTGCGCGCGGGCGAAGCCAATGATATCAATCGCGCGGCAGAGCGCCATGATCTGGCGACACCGGAGTATCTGGGCGCGGCGCACGTGCGCGGTCATCTTTTCGATTTCGGCGCTTATCCCGGACTAGTGCTCGATGACGATACCGGTGCGCCGATTCGTGGCGATATCTATCGAATCGAAGAATCGCTTGTGCCTGTGCTCGATGAAATCGAAGAGGTGTATCCCGGTGTGGAAGGACTGTTTCGCTCGCACCGGATGCATGTCGAAGTGGAACTGGATGGCACGAGAACGCGCATCGATTGCCTGATGTACCCCGTCTCGGCGCAATCAGTTGCAGGACTACCGAAGATATCAAGCGGCGATTGGCTCGTTCGTTGATTACGCTGCGCCCGAAGTGCTCACGCACCAGAGCGCAGCGCGACAGAACTAGCCGTGCGGCCGGAAGCGAACTTACTGGCTCGAACCGGTCGTCGACTTGCCGTGCGACTTCTTGTGATGACTACCCGACTTATGCATAGACTGCGAATGCATGCCTTGCATACTGTCTTGCTGCGACGATTGCAGAGCTTGTGCGCGCGATTCGACGTCCGCGATCTTCGCGGGATCGGTGCTCATCGTCACGCCTTGCTCGCTTTGAGCATAGGCCACCGATGCAAGCGCGCTCAACGACAACAGAACAGCCACGGACACTTTCTTCATTTTAACCTCCTGGTGACAGTTGAATCCGGGAATCGCCTGTCCGATCCGGGTATTGCCGCATAGTTCGGAGCAAAATCCAGTCCCGCATCGCACGGAGGTGCTTCGCTACCCGAACGTCTTCGGCAATGCGCTTCGGACCGTACCCATCGTAGACCCCGATCCGGGCAACGACGTGTCGAATCACGATTCCTGGCCGGCCCTCGAAAAGCCGGTGCGCGATCTTACAGGTGCGGCTCGTTGCTAGCTAGTCCTGACTAAACCTCGCGCAATCGATTCACGCATTCGGCCAGCGCCTTTAATAAAGACGCAGCCAGCGATACACCTCGAAGCGCGCCATGCCCACGAGTTCGTGCGCCGCAAGCTCGCTGTTCTCGAAGCTGCGGAAGCGGGGCAGAAGTGTGACGGAGTTATGTCGCACATCTGAAACGTAGGCCTGCGGACGATAACCGAATGCGTCGAACGCGGCCAGCGAGCGTCGCATGTGGTACGCCGACGTAATGACGATCAAATCGCTGTCATGTGCATCACCCAGAATGGCGGCGACATTACGCGCGTTCTGATAAGTGTTGAGGCTTTGATTTTCGCGGATGAGATCGCCGGGCGCGACGCCCTGCGCAAGCACGTAAGGCGCGTAATTGTCCGCTTCGGCCTGACCGTGGTTTTGCGGGTCGCCGCCGCTCAGGATCAATCGACACGACGCACCGGACGCACGGCACTCCCGGTACAACTTCGCCGCCGCCGCAATGCGCGGGATCGAATCCGCTTTCGGGATGAGCCCCGTGCCTTCCCTGTCCGTTCCGCCGCCCATCAGAACGATGTCGGTCTTGGGTGCGAAGTCCGGCGTGATCGTCTGATCAAAGCCCTGTTGCGCCAGATTGAGCAAAGGCCCGGCGAACCATCCGCTACCGCACGCCCACGCCAAAATGACGGTGAGAACGGCAATCTGGACGCGGCGGCGTCGCCAAAGCGCAAATAATGCAAAAAAAAGCAGCAATAAAGTAAATAGAACCAATTTGATTGGGGTAACGTATTGGTTTGAGGACAATTCGTTCCGTCATCGCGGACTTCGGGAACGCATCGGCGGGTGTCGCAGTAAAGCGCGTGATTAGCGCGCTCTCAACGGGGGCTTGTAATAGAAAGCAGCACCTAACGCAAGCGGCGGCCAAACATTCGCCAGCAAGCTGATCATGCTTGGCAACGCGAAATTCGGCGCGCCGCGTTTAGTCGACGTCGCGGACCGTCTTGCGACCGTCACGAGCGTCGTCATGGCTGCACAGGAAGACAGAACGAGATGACCACGTATTCTAACGAAGCCGTACTCGAAGCACTTCGCCGAGCGCAGTATCGTCAGGTTCCCTGGGCAAAACGTCCCAAAGGTTTCGACCTTCTGCGCGCACTCGGGCTGCTCGAACTCACGAGACAGCGCACCGTTGCGCCAGCGCCGGGTTTTCATGCACCCGTGGATATCGCTGTTGTAACCGAGCGCGGGAAAAACGAATTCAACCGGCTTTGCCGCGACGAACGATCGATCGACTGGGACTTGAGACGCAGCGAACCTTATTCGTTCGGCGGCCAGGAAGTCGTAGTCGAGGCGAGAGCCTAAACGGCGAGTGCTTGGAGCTGAGACTGATCGGCTGACGGGCCGAGGGAGCGTCGTCGTCAGTCTTGTCCGCCGGGCATCTTCTCGGGCGTCCGGTCTTTCCGTGGCTTCACACCGGCGCGGACGAAAAAAATCCCGTTTCGCACGGGAATGGTCCAGCACTTTGTTACGCAAACGCGCGTCCGTCAATGATGCCGTCCCTGGCTCTCCCTTTCGGAATCGGGACGCGCGCGCACATTGCTCGCGATATCGCCGCGCAGATCGCCACGCGGAGCGGGCGGCGTCACATCGCGCGTCCGGGCGATATCCTGCGGCGCGCTCATGGCCGCTCTCGTATTTAGATGCAAATCCGACCCCGGCGGCGGCCGGGCTTGCCCAGATGCCGCCGCGCTCGTCAGCGCGCCGAGCGCACCGCAAGCGAGCAGTATCGATACCTTCATGGCGAGTCCCCTCAAACCCGAACAGGGCCTGTTATTCCACTCACCAAACTATGCTTTGCGCAGCCAACACGCTGTAAGCAATGGTAAAGAGTTGTTTCTCCGCCGTTTGAGCTGAGCCTCGCCAGTTTTTTTGGCGAGCCATACTATGACCGGCGAGAAAGGCCGGCACGCAAAGAAGGGCGTGCGCGGCGAATATCGGCGGAAGGTGATGCCTCGCGGGCCGAACGCCCGCGTGCAGGGAATGAAGCGAAACTGAGCCGAAACAGGGAATGTATGGAAATCAGCCTGCTTCGAGCGGAGCAGATAGATCAGGCCATCTTGGCCGGGGCGCGCCACGATTCCGGGTTGGTCCAGAATGCACCGCGCAGACGATCGCGGCTCGGCGGCGCGGGCGGCTTGGCTGCGCTCGAACCAATGCGTCCGCGCAGCGAGACTTCGCGGCCATTGCTCGACAAACGCTTCACGATTTCGGCAAGCGTGCCGTCCGCCTGCCATTCGTCGAAACGGCGGCGGCAAGTAGGGGGCGAAGGATAACGCCCGGGCAGCTTCGACCAGCCTTCACCCGTCGAGAGCACCCACAGCACGGCGTTGACCACCGAACGCGCTTCGACGCGCGGACGGCCGCGCCGCTCACTGCGCGCTGGCTCGGAACAGAACAAAGCCTCAACCAGCGCCCACTCGTT
Source organism: Caballeronia sp. GACF4 (assembly GCF_023631025.1). NCBI lineage: Bacteria > Pseudomonadati > Pseudomonadota > Betaproteobacteria > Burkholderiales > Burkholderiaceae > Caballeronia > Caballeronia sp. GACF4. The sequence continues at coordinate 339,486 of NZ_JALQDW010000005.1, read as the reverse complement.
ATCTCTCAAATCGTCGAACAGCACCATATCTCACCTCAGCGAAGCTAACCCCGGTGCGCTGCCCCGCGCCGCGCACTCTGGTCGGAATCCGATGAACGAATTACCAGGAGAGAGTCGGAACGGTGCGGCAGACGATTGTTTCTGAATGCCTCGTCGCCCGACCTCTGTGCGCAATGAAATGCGAGAACCGTGCCATGCGCGTCGCAAAATCCGGGAAACCCGCATGGCAGTAGGCTGACGCAACGCCAGCATGGCCCGTATCAGACCCGAAACGAGCCGGATAAGAAATCGGGACAATCACCAATCCTGTGCAGAGAGCCCATCCAGCGTGCGTTTTCGCAATTATGCTGCACCGCAGCGAAACGTACGTTCGGAGGATTCGGCGTGGTTGCCGCCGCTATAATCCGTATGAAACGGGCTTCTTGATGAATGTCGGGAATGAACGGATCGCTGAACGTGACGCTGCGCCAGTTGCGCGTCTTTATCGAGGTGTCGCGGTTGCGTAGTTTCAGCCGCGCGGGCGATGAAATCGGCCTGACGCAGTCGGCGGTCAGCCGATGCGTGCGCGAGCTGGAAGGGGAAATCGGGCTGAAGCTCATCGACCGGACGACGCGCGAAGTGCAGTTGACGGATGTCGGCGTCAATCTCGTCGGCACGGTGTCCCGGCTGATTGCCGACCTCGACTCCGCGCTCCACGAAGTGCGCGAATTGGGGCAACAAAAGCGCGGCCGGGTGATCGTCGCGGCGAGCCCCACAGTCGCGTGCCGGCTGATGCCGCGCGTGATTGCGTCGTGTCTGCGAGAATTTCCGCACGTCACATTGATTCTGCGAGACGATGTCCAATCCGACGTGCTCCGCCAGGTCAAGTCGGGCGAAGCGGATTTCGGCGTTGTGATCGGGCCTTTGGCCGACGACGCCCTTCACGGCCAGCCCGTGATGACCGATTCGTTTTGTCTCGTCGCACGCCGCGATCACCCGCTCGCGCACGAGTCTGCGGCGCCATGGGAAGCGCTCGCGGGAGAGCGGCTCGTGATGCTCGATCAGGCTTCGGGAAGCCGGCCAATCATCGATGCCGTCATGCAGCGGCACGGCGTTCAGGCGCAGGTAGTGCAAGAGCTCGGCCATCCGGCGACGGTGTTCGGACTGGTCGAGGCGGGTGTCGGCGTGAGCGTGTTGCCCTGGCTCGCGCTGCCTTTGCCTGCGAATTCCTTGCTGATCGCGCTGCCGCTGGAACCGCGCGCCGAGCGCACCGTGGAACTCGTACGAAGGCGCGACCGCTCGCTGTCTCCGGCGGCGGAGTCGGTCTGGTCGCTGATCGCCGCGCTGCCTCCGCGCGCCGAGCAACTGACCTGACGGGCCGTTTGTCTCGAAAATGTGCCGGGAGCGTTAGACTGCGTTCTTTATTCGACGAGGCGTGCAATGAGTGAATCGGAAGGCGCGGTGAGCGCAGAACTGAGCGAATTGACGGGCGCGCGCGAAAGCGGTGCGCCTCATGCGCCCAACGCACGCGATGCCGTGCGGGCGTTGCGTCCGTCGCAAATTCGCGAAGTGGCGAATGCCGGTTTCGGCGTGCCGGACGTGCTGCCGTTCTGGTTCGGTGAATCGGATCGCGTGACGCCGCCGTTCATTCGCGATGCCGCGAGTCGCGCACTCGCCGATGGCGCAACGTTCTACACCCATAACCTGGGCGTCGCGTCTTTGCGCGAGGCGCTCGCGCGCTACGTCACGGCCTTGCATGGCGATACGTCGGCCGCGCACGTCGCGGTGACGAGCGCTGGCGTGAACGCGCTGATGCTGGCGGCGCAACTCGTCGTCGGCGCGGGCGATCGCGTGGTCGCGGTGACGCCGTTGTGGCCAAATCTCGTCGAGATTCCGAAGATTCTCGGCGCGAGCGTCGAAACGGTTTCGCTCGGTTACGGCGAAAACGGCTGGACGCTCGATCTCGACCGGCTGCTCGCCGCGCTCACGCCGTCGACGCGCATGCTGATGATCAACTCGCCGAACAACCCGACCGGCTGGACGATGACGCGCGATCAGCAGCGCACCGTTCTCGAGCATTGCCGCCGCCACGGCATCTGGATCGTCGCGGATGAAGTCTACGAGCGCCTGTATTACGGCGGAAACGGCAAGGTTGCGCCGTCGTTCCTCGACCTCGCATCGCGCGATGAACGCGTGATCGCCGTGAATTCGTTTTCGAAGGCCTGGCTCATGACGGGCTGGCGGCTCGGCTGGATCGTCGCGCCCGAGCGTCTCATGGACGACCTCGGCAAGCTCGTGGAATACAACACGTCGTGTGCGCCGTCGTTCGTGCAGCAGGCGGGCATCGTCGCAGTCGAGGAGGGCGAGCGTTTCACGCAATCGCTCGTCGCGGACCTGCACGCGAGCCGCGATCATCTGGTCAAGGCGCTGCAGACCATCGACGGCGTCGACGTGCGCGCGCCGGACGGTGCGATGTACCTGTTTTTCTCGCTGCCCGGCGCGTCGCGCAGTCTCGAGCTTTGCAAGTCGCTGGTGCGCGACGCCGGTCTCGGGCTTGCGCCCGGCAGCGCGTTTGGTGAAGAGGGCGAAGGCTTCGTGCGCTGGTGCTACGCGTGCGATCCCGCGCGGCTCGACAAGGGCGTCGAGCGTTTGCGCGCCTTTCTTTCGACGCGCGTCTGAGGTCGAGGATATCGGCGGCGCGCGAAGTAAGGAGCGCGCCGATTGCGTGTTCGCCCGTATTCATCTTTACGCACCGGTTCTTTTTGCGTAATATGGCGCTCAGTCACGCGCTTTCATCCAGGAAAGCGCCACCTCGTCCGGCTGGATGGCCCGGCGCTTCGCTCGATCGAACGCCCGATATCGCCTCTCCCCGGTGCGTGCTCCCAGTCAATATGACCGACCAAAATCGGGCGAGCGCGTCTTGAAACTCAGCGACCAGCTTTATCGTCCGCACCGTTTCGGTGGCGTTCGAACCTGCGCAAGTCCGGTTTGAATCGAATCATTGGCCGTTCATTGACCACTCATTGACCATTTAGGGTTGACCCAAGCTGCATGAATACTCAAGAGGCGAAGATCGTCCTCGAGACTGCATTGATTTGCGCGCAGGAACCGCTGCGACTGAGTGAATTGCGCAAGCTGTTCGCCGACGACGTATCGGCGGATACCCTTCGCACGCTGCTCGAAGGCCTTCAGGCCGATTGGTCGGGCCGCGGCGTCGAATTGGTCGCGCTCGCAACGGGCTGGCGCTTTCAAAGCAAGCCGGCGATGCGGACTTATCTCGACCGCTTGCATCCGGAAAAGCCGCCGAAGTATTCGCGCGCCGTGCTTGAAACGCTTGCGATCATTGCTTACCGGCAGCCAGTAACGCGTGGCGATATCGAAGAGATTCGCGGCGTGACCGTCAACACGCAAGTGGTAAAGCAGCTAGAGGATCGGAGCTGGATCGAAGTGATCGGCCATCGCGACGTGCCCGGACGTCCGGCGCTCTACGCCACGACGAAGCAGTTTCTGGATGACCTCGGGCTGACCGCGCTCGATGAATTGCCCGCGCTGGATAATCCGTCGGCGCAACTGGAAGCGTCGTTGTTGTCGCAGCATTCGATCGAGTTTCCGGATCGCGTTGCCGGCGATACACCGCCCACAGCCAGCATTGCGGATGAATCGACTGCCGCCGGGGAACATCCCGCAAGTGCGCCAGTCAACCCGAATGAAGTGTCCGAGTCCGTCATCGCGCTCACCGAGTCGGTGCAGCCCGCGGACGTAACCGCGGCACAGCCTGAAGCAACACCCGAAAGCGCCGACGCGAGTGACTCCCGCGATGCCGGTCCGGACGCCGCAATTCACGCGCAGCCACTGAGAGCCGCGCCTGAACTGCACGCGCATCCCGACGGCACGCAAGCGCACGAAGTCGACGATTCAGCCGTTCCCGCTCCGCCCGATGGCGCGCAAGACGGCCATGAACGGGACACGCGCGCATTGAACGACTTCGCTTCGGATGACGACGACTCCGAAGAACCTACGGCGCGCCGCGCCTGACGCAATTTTGCATGGCCCCTGATCCGCTTCGGCTCGCCAAAATGATCATTTCGAGACGACCGGCCGAACCGATCAGCGGAAATTTTTGACGCGCCTCACGAGACGCGCGATTCGACATTTGAGGTTGTTTTGACACATTCCCACGACAGCGATTCGCCTGATTCCGCGCGCCCCGTGCACGCCGCGGACGCCCATGAACCGGCCGACGCCGGCGAACGCACGCGCAGCGACGAGAATGGCGAAGGCGACGATCGTCCGCGCCGCGGCCTGCGCCGCGGGCCACGCAGTCTGATCGCGCGGCGCCGTGCTGTCGCCAAGACCAAGGGCGCCGAAGGCGCGCCGGGTTCACCCGACACCGCGACCGAGGCAACGCCGGATGGCGTCGTAGCGGAACCGGTCGCAAAGCCGCGCAAGGAAGCGGGCAACCGCGCGCCGCGCGCCAACGCGGCAAAGGGCGGCCGCAGGAATCCGCGCCGTGAATTGGCGGAAGCCGGTGCAAGCGAACCGGTCGATGCAACCGAGGCGCCCGCCGCCGCCGATGCCGCGCCTCAAGCCGCGCCGCGCGAAGGCAGCCGGCGCAAGAATCCGCAGCAAGCGCGCGGCAAGCGTGCCGAAGCCGCACCGGCAACGGGCGAACGCGCCGCAGCCGCCAATGTCGACGACGTTTTCGCCTACGTCACGTCCCCCGCCTTCGACGCCGACAACGGCGTGAGCGGCGTGCGCGCGCCGATGCTCCGCCGTGGCCGCAACGCGCCCCAGCAAAAGCGCGTGCTCGAACCGGACGACGACGCGCCCAAGCTGCACAAGGTTCTTGCAGATGCCGGCATGGGTTCGCGGCGCGACATGGAAGAATTGATCATCGCGGGCCGTGTATCGGTGAACGGCGAGCCGGCGCATATCGGCCAGCGCATCATGCCGACCGATCAGGTGCGTATCAACGGCAAGCCGCTCAAGCGCAAGCTGGCGAGCAAACCGCCGCGCGTCTTGCTCTATCACAAGCCGACAGGCGAAATCGTCAGTCACGCCGACCCGGAAGGCCGCGCGTCCGTGTTCGACAAGCTGCCGTCGATGAAAACCGCCAAGTGGCTCGCGGTCGGCCGTCTCGACTTCAATACCGAAGGCTTGCTGCTGCTTACCACCTCGGGCGATCTGGCGAACCGCTTCATGCATCCGCGCTATAGCGTCGAGCGCGAATACGCGGTGCGCGTGGTCGGCCAGTTGTCGGAAGGGATGAAGCAGAAGCTTTTAAAGGGCGTCGAACTCGACGACGGTCCCGCGAACTTCCTGCGCATTCAAGATGGTGGCGGCGAAGGCACGAATCACTGGTATCACGTCGCGCTGGCCGAAGGCCGCAATCGCGAAGTGCGCCGCATGTTCGAAGCCGCGGGCTTGATGGTCAGCCGCCTGATCCGCACGCGTCACGGTCCGATCGCGTTGCCGCGCGGTCTCAAGCGTGGCCGCTGGGAAGAGCTCGAAGATAACCAGGTGCGCAGCCTGCTCGCGGCGGTGGGTCTCAAGCTGCCGACCGAAGAAAAGGGTGGCCGTAGTTCCGCACCGCGCGTGCAGCCCGATCCGATGCAGACGTCGATGGGCATCATCACGCGTGAGCCGGTGCTGATGTCGCATGCGCGCATCGCGCAGTCGCAAACGCCGGGACGCAACGGCGGCGGTCGGCGCGGCGCGGCGGGCGGCATGTCGGGCGGCTTCGGCATGGGCGGCGCGGGTGCTGGTTTTGGCGGCGGCCCGGGCAACCGGAGCGGCAATGGCACAGGCCGACGCAACGGCGCCGAGGCTAACGGCAACCGCGCGGGCGGCGGCGAGGCTAACGGAAATCGCGCACCGGGCGGCCGTGGCGGTCCTCGCGGCGCGCGTCCTCAAAGTGGTGCGCCGGGCGCGGCGGGTCCGGCCAAGCGAGCCGCGAATGGCAACGGTCCGCGCGGCAATCGTCCGGGCGGCCAGCAAAACGCGGGACAAGGCAAGCCGGGCGGTCCGGCGCGCGGCGGTCCGCGAAATCGGACACGCGGGCGCTAGTCGTCGTCGAATCCGTGTCATTGCGGGATTCGCAAGTAACGGTCGACAGGCTTCTTCATGGCGTCGACCGTTTTTTGCAAATGCAAGCCAAAAAGTCTGTCTTCCGGCACGAAACGAGCCTGAACGGGCCGTCTACGTTTGCGTTTATCCCGAAAAATGGCTAAAATCACAAAGTCGCTGGGCACGTAGTTTTTCTCTCTGCCCTGAGTGCGATCTCGGTTGAAGAAGATGGGCGTTGCGCCCATTTTTTTTTGGCTTTTCGGTTCGGCATCTCGGGGAAGAAGGGTGCGCGCCCGCTTATGGCGCATGCCCGCAGGTGTTGTCGGCGTGGAGCGCGCGAACACCTTGGAGTGACTGTGCAACTGACGGAACTGATTGAAACCACGGTCTCGGGCTTAGGCTACGAGCTTGTCGATCTCGAGCGTTCGGGAGGCGGCATGCTGCGTATATATATCGACCATCCGGGCGGTATCGCCATCGAGGACTGCGAGAAAGTCACACGCCAGCTCCAGTATGTGCTCGAAGTCGAGAATATCGATTACGACCGGCTCGAAGTCTCGTCGCCGGGTCTCGACCGTCCGCTCAAGAAGCTGGCGGATTTCGAACGCTTCGCGGGGAGCGAAGTCGTCATCACATTGAAAAAGCCGTTGGACGGGCGCAAGTCGTACCGTGGCATTTTGCATGCCCCCGACGGCGACACGATCGGTTTGGAATTTGAAGGGAAGGACGGCGCCGCGATGCTCGATTTCACGCTCGCGGACCTCGACAAAGCACGTCTCGTCCCCAAAGTTGACTTTAGGAGCCGCAAACAATGAGTCGCGAAGTTTTGATGCTGGCGGATGCGCTGGCGCGCGAAAAGAACGTCAACAAGGACGTGGTGTATGCAGCCCTGGAGGCTGCGCTTGCATCGGCAACGAAAAAGCTGTTCGAGGAAGACGTCGACATTCGCGTGGCGATCGACCGTGAAAGCGGCGAGCACGAAACCTTCCGCCGCTGGCGCGTGGTGCCGGACGAGGCCGGCCTGCAAGAGCCGGATCAGGAAATCCTGCTGTTCGAAGCGAAGGAGCAACAGCCCGACGCGCAGGTGGACGACTTCATCGAAGAACCGATTCCGTCCATCGAATTCGGCCGTATCGGCGCGCAGGCAGCGAAGCAGGTCATCCTGCAGAAAGTGCGCGACGCCGAGCGCGAGCAAATCTTGAACGACTTCCTCGAGCGCGGCGAAAAGATCATGACCGGCTCGGTCAAGCGTTTGGACAAGGGAAATTTCATCGTCGAATCCGGTCGCGTGGAAGCGCTGCTGCGCCGTGACCAATTGATTCCGAAGGAAAACTTGCGGGTGGGCGACCGTGTGCGCGCGTACATCGCCAAGGTCGACCGCACGGCGCGCGGCCCGCAAATCGAGCTTTCGCGCACCGCGCCCGAGTTTCTGATGAAACTGTTCGAGCTGGAAGTGCCGGAAATCGAGCAAGGCCTGCTGGAGATCAAGGCGGCCGCGCGCGATCCTGGCGTGCGTGCGAAAATCGGGGTGATCGCCTATGACAAGCGTATCGACCCGATCGGCACTTGCGTCGGCATCCGCGGTTCGCGCGTGCAGGCCGTACGCAACGAGCTTGGTGGCGAGAACGTGGACATCGTGCTATGGTCGGAAGACCCCGCCCAGTTCGTGATCGGCGCTCTCGCGCCGGCAGCCGTCCAGTCGATTGTCGTGGATGAAGAAAAGCATTCGATGGACGTCGTCGTAGACGAAAACGAACTCGCGGTTGCCATCGGCCGAAGCGGCCAGAACGTTCGACTCGCCAGCGAGCTCACCGGCTGGCAGATCAACATCATGACGCCGGACGAATCGGCGCTGAAGCAGAACGAAGAACGTGGCAAGTTGCGCGATCTGTTCATGGCGCGTCTGGATGTGGACGAGGAAGTCGCCGACATCCTGATCGACGAAGGCTTCACGAGCCTCGAAGAAATCGCGTACGTGCCGCTCAACGAAATGCTCGAGATCGAAGCCTTCGACGAAGACACGGTGCACGAACTGCGTAACCGTTCGCGCGACGCGTTGCTGACCATGGCGATCGCCAATGAAGAGAAGGTCGAAGGCGTCGCGCTCGATCTGAAGAGTCTCGAAGGAATGGACAACGAGCTTCTCGCGAAGCTCGCTGAACACCAGATCCAGACCCGCGACGAACTCGCGGAGCTGGCTGTGGATGAACTGGTCGAAATGACCGGTGTGGAAGAGGATGCCGCTAAGGCGTTGATCATGAAAGCACGTGAACACTGGTTCCAGTGAGAAATGACCATGGCGCACTGATATTTGGCGGCCGGTTTGGCCGCGTGACCCCGATCTAACCGCAAGGATTTGTCCTTGCATCAAGAGGAATGAATGGCGAGTAACAACGTAGCCCAATTTGCCGCGGAACTCAAAATGCCTGCGGGCGTCCTGCTCGAGCAGTTGCAGGCGGCTGGCGTCCAGAAAGCAAGCGCGAACGACGACCTGTCCGAGACGGACAAGGCGCGTCTGCTCGATCATTTGCGCAAGTCGCACGGTTCCGCCGACGCCGACAAGCGCAAGATCACTTTGACCCGCCGGCATACGTCGGAGATCAAGCAATCTGACGCAACGGGTAAAGCTCGCACCATTCAGGTCGAGGTGCGCAAGAAGCGTGTATTCATGAAGCGCGACGAGGCCGGCGTGGAACAAGCCGCCGAGGCGCCCGCTCCGGTCGAGGAAGAAGTCGACGAAGCCGAATTGCAGCGCCGCGAGGAAGAAGCGCGTCGCGCCGCCGAGCAGCTCGAGCGCGAAGAGCGCGAGCTGAAGGAGCGTCAGGCTCAGCTCGAACGCGAGGAAAGCGAACGTCGTCAGCGTGAGGAAGCGGCTGAAGCCGAGCGTCGTCGTCAGGAAGACGAAGCGGCGCGTCGTGCGGCTGCTGCCGCGCAGGCAGCGGAAATCTCGCGCGCGGCATCGGCTGCGCGTCAGGAAGCGCGCACGCCGCCGACGGTCGATGCAAAGGCTGAAGTGAAGCCCGAGCCGAAGGTGGACGACACCGCGCAACGCGAAGCCGCCGAAAAGGCTGCGGAAGAGAGGGCTGCCAGCGAGCGCGCCGCGCAACGCGAAGCCGCCAAGAAGGCGGAGGACGCCGCGCGCGCCGCTGCTGAAAAAACGCGTGTCGAACAGGAACAGATCGCGAAACGTCGCGCGGCAGCGGAAGCCGAGGCACGCGCCATCCGCGAGATGATGAACACGCCGCGCAAGGCGCAGGTAAAGGCGCCGGAGCCGGCGCCCGTGGTCGCCAAGCCGGCCGAAGCAGCCAAGGCTGCGGAAGCGAAGGGCACGCTGCACAAGCCGGCGCGTCCGGAAGGCGCGACGGCGGCACGTCCTGCCGTGGCGAAGAAGCCGGCAGCGGGCGGCACGGCGGCACCCGCCACGACCGCACCCGCGGGCGACAAGAAGAAGGCCGGCGGCAAGGGCGGCTGGCAGGACGACGCGTCCAAGCGCCGTGGCATCAAGACGCGCGGCGACACGAGCGGCGGCGTCGATCGCGGCTGGCGCGGTGGCCCGAAGGGTCGCGGCAAGCATCAGGAACAGACCACGTTCCAGGCGCCGACCGAGCCGATCATCCGTGAAGTGCACGTGCCGGAAACCATCTCGGTGGCCGATCTCGCGCACAAGATGGCGGTGAAGGCGTCCGAAGTCATCAAGATCATGATGAAGCTCGGCCAGATGGTCACGATCAACCAAGTGCTGGATCAGGAAACGGCGATGATCATCGTCGAGGAACTGGGCCATCGCGCGGTCGCGGCGAAGCTGGACGATCCGGAAGCGCTGCTGGTCGAAGGCGAAACCACGGAAGAAACGGCAGAGCGTCTGCCGCGTCCGCCGGTCGTCACCGTCATGGGTCACGTCGACCACGGCAAGACCTCGCTCCTGGACTACATCCGTCGCGCCAAGGTGGCGGCGGGCGAAGCGGGCGGCATCACGCAGCATATCGGCGCATATCACGTCGAAACGCCGCGTGGCGTCATCACCTTCCTCGACACGCCGGGTCACGAGGCCTTCACGGCCATGCGTGCGCGCGGTGCGAAGGCAACCGACATCGTCATTCTGGTGGTCGCGGCCGACGACGGGGTGATGCCGCAAACGAAGGAAGCCATCGCCCACGCGAAGGCGGGTGGCGTGCCTATCGTCGTGGCGATCAACAAGATCGACAAGCCGGAAGCCAATTCCGACCGCGTGAAGCAGGAACTCGTCGCGGAAGGCGTGGTGCCGGAAGAGTACGGCGGCGATTCCCCGTTCATCGAAGTGTCGGCGAAAACCGGCAAGGGTATCGACGACCTACTGGAAAACGTGTCGCTGCAGGCTGAAGTGCTGGAACTGAAGGCACCGATCGACGCACCGGCCAAGGGTCTCGTGATCGAAGCCAAGCTCGACAAGGGCAAGGGTCCGGTCGCAACCATCCTGGTGCAGTCGGGCACGCTGAATCGCGGCGACGTGGTTCTGGCGGGCAGCGCGTACGGTCGCGTTCGCGCCATGCTGGACGAAACCGGCAAGCCGACCAAGACGGCGGGTCCGTCGATCCCGGTGGAAATCCAGGGTCTGTCGGAAGTGCCGGCTGCGGGTGAAGAAGTCATCGTGCTGCCGGACGAGCGCAAGGCGCGCGAAATCGCGCTGTTCCGTCAAGGCAAGTTCCGCGACGTCAAGCTCGCCAAGCAACAGGCCGCGAAGCTCGAGAACATGCTGGAGCAAATGGGCGAAGGCGAAGTGCAGAATCTGCCGCTCATCGTCAAGGCCGACGTGCAGGGTTCGCAGGAAGCGCTGGTGCAATCGCTGCAAAAGCTTTCGACCAACGAAGTGCGCGTGCAAATCGTGCACAGCGCGGTCGGCGCGATCAGCGAGTCGGACGTCAATTTGGCGACGGCTTCGAAGGCGGTCATCATCGGCTTCAACACGCGTGCGGATGCGCAAGCCCGCAAGCTGGCGGAATCCAACGGCATCGACATTCGCTACTACAACATCATCTATGACGCTGTGGATGAAGTGAAGGCGGCAATGTCCGGCATGCTCTCGCCGGAGAAGCGCGAAACGGTTACGGGTATGGTCGAGGTGCGCCAGGTCATCCGCGTGCCGAAGATCGGCCTTATCGCAGGTTGTATGGTCACGGACGGCGTGGTCAAGCGTTCCTCTTCGGTGCGCGTGATTCGCAACAACGTCGTGATCCACACCGGCGAACTCGACTCGCTCAAGCGTTTCAAGGACGACGTCAAGGAAGTGCGTCAGGGCTTCGAGTGCGGTATCTCGATGAAGAACTTCAACGACATCGTCGAAGGCGACCAACTGGAAGTCTTCGAAGTGACCGAAGTGGCTCGTACGCTGTAAAGCGGTAACTTGCAGCGAGCCGCCAAGGCGAGAGGGCGGAGCGGGCCGCGCGGCTCGCTCCGCCCTTTTTCTTTTGTGCGGCGCGCGACGAATATACGGAAAACATCATGGCTAAAAAACGTACTTCCCCGAATCGCAACGTGCAGATCGCCGATCAGATTCAGCGCGTTCTCTCCGAGCTGATGCGCGAGGTGAAAGATCCGCGCATCGGCATGGTGACGATGCAGAGCGTCGAACTCACGCCCGATTACGCGCACGCGAAGGTCTATTTCACGACGCTCACCGGCGACCCGAAGGAAACCGAGGAAGCGTTGAACCACGCGGCCGGGCATCTGCATAACCAATTGTTCAAGCGCCTGCACATTCATACGGTGCCGACGCTGCACTTTCACTACGACCAGACGATCGAGAAAGCCGTGGAGATGTCGCGTCTGATCGACGAAGCGAACGCCTCGCGCGCCAAAGACGACGAAGAAGGCGCCTGAGCGATGAGCGGTGCAACGAAGGACTCGCCGCGCCCGAAGATTGCCCGGCGCGCGCTAGATGGCGTGTTGCTGCTGGACAAGCCGCTCGGTTTGTCCAGCAACGACGCGCTCATCAAGGCGAAGCGGCTTTTTCTTGCGAAGAAGGCGGGACACACGGGTACGCTCGATCCCCTCGCGACAGGTTTGCTGCCGCTTTGTTTCGGTGAAGCAACCAAGTTTTCGCAGGATTTGCTCGAAGCCGACAAGACCTACGAAGCGACGATGCGCCTCGGTATGCGCACGACGACGGGCGACGCGGAAGGCGAAGCCATCGACGAGCGCGCGGTGACGTGCGACGAAGCTTCTGTGCGAGATGCCATGACGCGCTTTCTCGGCGAGATCGTGCAAATTCCACCGATGTATTCCGCGCTCAAACGTGACGGCAAGCCGCTCTACGAATACGCGCGCGCGGGACAGACCGTGGAGCGCGAAGGGCGCAACGTCACCATCCACGCGTTGGAGATGATCGCGTGTGCGTTGCCGCTCGTCACGTTTCGCGTGACCTGCAGCAAGGGCACGTATGTACGCACCCTGGCTGAGGATATCGGCGAGACGTTGGGATGCGGCGCGCATCTGACGGCGTTGCGGCGGACGGGCGTGGGCGCGTTGACGCTCGACCATGCGGTGACGCTCGATGCATTGGCGAACATTGATGAAACCGCGCGCGATGCGTGGCTTCAGCCGGTGGATGCGCTGCTGTCGACGTTCCCGGAAGTGCGTCTGGACGACGATGCCACCCGGCGTTTTTTGCATGGCCAGCGGCTCAAGCTGTCGGATGTATCGACGGACATGCTCGAAGCGGGCCGCGTGCGCGTGTACACGCAAGAAGGCGGACGGCTGCTTGGCGTGGCGAAAGCGGGCGAGGGCGTGCTTGCGCCGGAACGGTTGATCGTCACGGCGGGCTGAGCGAGCCAGCGACGCCAGAGTTACAACCTGCGCAACGAAAAAAAAGCCCAGACGAGAAGTCTGGGCTTTTTTACGTCCACGCTGAACGAACCGCAACGATCAATGCGCCGCTGATGCCGCCGCCGCTGAATCTCCGCCGCCCGAGCGTTCGGGCTTCGTGATCCAGATCAATGCGATCAGCGCGACGAAAATCCCCGCCGAGATATAGAACATGTCGTTCACGCCGAGCTGCGCGGCCTGCTGCGTCGCCATGCTGTTGAAGAGACCGTAAGTCTGATCGTGCGAATAGCCGATTGCGCCCATCTGCTGCATCGAATTAGTGAAGTTCGGATTGAACGAATTCGCCTGCTCCACCAGTTGCACGTGATGAACGATCGACCGATGCTCCCAGGCCGTCGAAAAAATCGACGTGCCGATACCGCCGCACATGATCCGCACGAAGTTCGACAAGCCCGACGCCGCCGGAATGCGATGCCCCGGCAAACCCGACAGCGTGATCGACACCAGCGGAATGAAGAAGCCCGCCATCGCGATACCCTGAATCAGCGTGGGCAGCGTGAGCGACCAGGTATCGACGCCCGTGGTGTAGCGCGAACGCATCCAGAAGCACAGCGCGAACACGAGAAACGCGGCAGTTGCAATCCGGCGCGGGTCGGTGCGTGGCAGGAATTTGCCCGTGATCGGCGAGAGCAGTACCGCGAACAATCCGACGGGCGCCATCACGAGCCCGGCGTCGGTGGCCGTGTAGCCGATCACCGTTTGCAGCCACAGCGGCAACAACACGAGATTGCCGAAGTAGAGCCCATAGCCGACCGAGAGCGCAATGGTCCCGCCCGAGAAGTTGCGCAGCGCGAACAACGACAGATCGACGACCGGATGCTCCGCCGTCAGCTCCCACACGATGAAGAACGCGAACGCGATCACCGCGACCAGCGCGAGCACGACGATGGTCGTCGAATTGAACCAGTCGAGATCCTTGCCCTTGTCGAGCATGATCTGCAGCGAGCCGACCCAGACTACGAGCAAGCCGAGCCCGACCGAATCGATGGGCGCTTTACGGATGGCGGAATCGCGGTCGCGGAAAATCATGAACGTCGCGATGGCCGCAATGAAGCCGACCGGAATGTTCACGTAGAAGATCCACGGCCATGAGATGTTGTCCGAGATCCAGCCGCCGAGAATCGGCCCGGCGACAGGCGCAATGAGCGTGGTCATCGACCACATGGATAACGCGATGGGCGCTTTCTCGCGCGGGTAGCTCGCGAGCAGGAGCGTTTGCGACAGCGGGATCATCGGGCCGGCGACCGCGCCTTGCAGCACGCGCGCGGCGAGCAGGAAGGGCAGCGTCGGCGCGAGTCCGCACAGCCATGAAGCGATCACGAAGAGAATGATCGAGCCGAGAAACAGCTTCACTTGCCCGATGCGCTGCGTAAGCCAGCCGGTGAGCGGCACCGAGATGGCGTTGGCGACCGCGAACGACGTGATGACCCACGTGCCCTGATCGGACGAGACGCCGAGATCGCCCGAGATCGACGGAATCGAGACGTTCGCGATCGACGTGTCGAGCACGTTCATGAACACGGCGAGCGACACGGCGATCGTCCCGATGACGAGCTTCCCGCCCGTCAGCGGCGGATGAACGACGTTGGCTTGAGACATCGATGAGGTCCGTGTCCGCTTACATCAGCTTGGCGGCCGAGGCGGACTTCGCCGCCGCGCCGTTGCCGCGCGAGGACGAAGCGCCCGACGAAGCCTGCGGACCATTGCCCGCGTTCTGCTGGATGATGCGCGCGATTTCCTGATCGGCTTGATCGCCGTACTTGTCGAACACGTTGGTCTGATAAACCGTGTTCGGCGCCTGGCCGAGCTGGCCGCCTTGTTCATCCTTGATGGTCACGTCGACATCCATCGACAGGCCGATACGCAACGGATGCTGCTCCAGTTCCTTCGGATCGAGCGCGATACGCACCGGCAGCCGTTGCACCACCTTGATCCAGTTACCGGTCGCGTTCTGGGCGGGCAAAAGCGAGAAGGCCGAACCCGTGCCGGCCGAGAAGCCGACGACCTTGCCGTGATAGACCACGCTCGAACCGTACAGGTCGGCCGTCAGATCGACCGGCTGGCCAATGCGCATGTGCTTGAGCTGCACTTCCTTGAAGTTGGCATCGACCCACACGCCGTTGAGCGGCACGATGGCCATCAGCGGATTGCCCGGCGCCACGCGCTGGCCGACCTGCACCGAACGCTTCGCGACATAACCCGTCACCGGCGCGGGCAGCGTGTTGCGCGCGTAGTTGATGTACGCGTCGCGCACCTTGGCGGCGGCGGCGAGCACGTTCGGGTGATCCGCGATCGTCGTGTTCGAGGTCAGCGAACGGTTCGACGCGAGTTCCTGCTGGGCCGAGTCGAGCGCCGCCTGCGCGCCGCGCACGGCGTCGCGAGCGTGCGAGATTTCTTCCAGCGATACCGCGCCCGTTTGCGCGACCGTCATGCGGCGGCGCAAATCGTCCTGGGCACGCGAGAGGTCGGAGCGACGCAGCGCGATCTGCGCTTCGTACTGGTTGTTGTTGACGAAGAAGGTGCGTACCTGACGCACGGTCTGCGCGAGATTCGCTTCCGCCTGATCGAGCGCGACCTTCGAGTCGGCGGGATCGAGCGCGACGAGCGGGTCGCCGACCTTCACCGTCTGGGTATCGTCCGCGTTCACCGAAATGACCGTGCCAACCACTTGCGGCGTGATTTGCACGACGTTGCCGTTCACGTAGGCGTCGTCGGTGGACTCGTGAAAGCGCGCGACGAGGAAGTAGTAAAGGCCGTACGCCACGGCGGCGATGATGACGACGAGCACGATCAGCGTCATGAGCACGCGGCGTTTGCCGTTGCGCTGCTTGGGCGCGGGAGCGGCGGCGGCTGCGGCGGCGTTTTGTTGAAGGTCGCTCATTGAAGGCTCCGAATGTTTCGTATTTATATTGATGCGTGTTCTTGTACTTGGGCGCGGCTCAGTTCGACTGCGCCGGTTGGCTTGCCGTCTGTTGCGTGCCCTTGGGCTGTCCGCTGCCGTCGATCGCGAGATTCGAATCGGTCGCGTCGAATCCGCCGCCGAGCGATTTGATCAGCGCGATCTGCAGATCGCTGCGCCTCAAGCGCAGGTTGGTCACGGTCTGCTCGTTGGCGAGGCGGTTCTGGTCGGCCGTCAGCACTTGCAGTTGCGGCGACAGCCCGGCCTTGTAGCGGATCACCGCGAGCTCGTAGGCGTTCGACGCCGCCGCGAGCGCGCGTTGGGCGTCGCCCATCTGACGGTCGAGCGAGCGGATGGCCGAGATATTTGTCGCCACGTCGTTCATCGCGTTGATGAGCGTCTGATTGTAGTTGGCGACGTCGCCTTCGAAGTCGGCATAACGGCCCTTCAATTGGGCGCGCAGTGCGCCGGCATCGAAGATCGGCAGATGGATGGCCGGACCGGCCTGGACCTGACGGCTGCTCGAAGTGAGGAAGCGGCCCCAGCCGAACGCGTCGAAACCGAAGCCCGCGGCGAGGTTGATGTCCGGGAAGAACTCGGCCTTCGCTTCCTTGATGTTGTGCGTTGCCGACTCGACCTGCCAGCGTGCCGCGACGATGTCCGGACGGCGCGCGACGAGGTCGGCGGGCACGTTGTCGGGCAGCGCGACGGTGACGTTCGAATTGATCACCGGATTGGCGATCTGCAGGCCGCGATCCGGACCCTTGCCCAGCAGCGCCGCGAGCTGATAGCGCACCGACTCGATTTGACCGTCGAGTTCGCTGAGGTTGGTCTGGCTCGTCGCGGTGTTGCCTTCGGCGGTGCGGCGTTCCACATTGGTATCGAGACCGGCGGTTACGCGTCCGTTGGTGATGCGGCCGACGTTCTCGCGATTCGAAATCTCGCGCTGGGTGACATCGCGCAGTGCGTAAAGCAACGCAAGCTGGTTATATGTGCGTGCCACCGACGCCGCGAGCGTCACGCGCGCCTGCTGCATGTCAGCCTCGGCCGCCTTTTCCAGCGAGACCGCTTGATTCAGACGCGCGCGATTCTTGCCCCAGAGGTCGAGATCCCAAGACGCGCTGGCAAGCACGTTGTTCTCGCTGAACCACGTTCCACCGTAGGGCGGCGGGAACAGCGCGTTGGCGGAGTAGAGCTCGCGAGTCCACGAATACGAACCGTTGACCTTAGGCGACAGCGCCGAACGCGAGGTTTCGATATACGACGATGCCTTTGCGATTCGCGATTGCGCCTGCGCAATGCTCGGATTGTCCGCAAGCGCTTCGTCGATGAGTTGCGGCAATTGCGGGTCGCCGAACTGCTTAGCCCAGTCGAGCGACGGCCACTGGCCGCCTTGTCCCGGCACGCTTTGCGTGGCGCTGTAGTTGTCGGGCGTGGCGATCGTCTTGTCGCTCGAAATGCCCGAATAGTTCGCGCATCCGGCGATTGCCAGCGCGGCAGCGGCGGCCGCCAACGCGGTCTTCGCGCTTCCCGGCAGCCCGATGCCTCGGAGCGCCGGCAAGGATAGGTGTTTCATCGCTCGTCTCTTGAGATGAGAATTAAAGATGGACGTTGCAATCATTTTTTTGCGCCGTAGCGGCGGATTTGCTTGTCATCGCAATGACGTCGCGGGCTTGTCGTTCGCGTTCAGCGCGAGGGCCGCGGCGGAGTCGCACGAGTTTGCCAGTACGCGTCGCAGCATGCTCTTGAGAAATCCGACTTCCTCGGGCGTGAAGCCTGCAAGAAGATTGTCCAGGACGCTTGTAAAGATGGCGGGCACTTGTTCGGCCATCACGCGGCCGTCTTCGGTGAGCGCCAGTCGAACCACGCGCCGGTCCGCCTCGCTGCGCACGCGCGACAGCAGGCCGCGCTTCTCCAGCCGGTCGATCAGACGCGTGACCGCGCTTGCGTCGATACCGTACTCACGTGCAATATCCGCCGCCGTCGCGCATTTGCCCACCGCCAGCATGAACATAATGCTCGCCTGCGTTCCGGTAATGCCGAGCTCGGAGGAGGTGTGCTGCGTCACCATGTTCCACATGGTGGAGCGCACCCGGCTGATGAGGTAGCCCACGCTTTCGCTCAGGACGTAATCGCCGATGCCAGCGGGTTTTGGAGCCTCACTCATTGTAAATTCTTGTGCGGTCGCAATAATTGACTAGGCAGTATTATAGGTAGGGCAAGATGTCGCTGCAAGAATCTTTTCCAAGAACGCTTAATAATCGGCCGGGGCGGCCCGCCGCACTAAGCCAAGCGCGTTTTTCACATAGATGACGCGGCGGCGGCGCAACATTGCAATTACGGGTCGCGGCCTATTGTCAGAAAGTGACTTCCGTGCGTGCTATAATTTACGGTTCTCACCGCGCCGGGACCGTGATTCACATGCAACTGCGCCGACTGACGAGCCGTCCGAAGTAACAAGCGAAGTAACGAGCCAAGTACCCGCGAAGTACAAGACGAAGTACCCGCGAAGTACAAGAACTACGTCCGAAAGACATAAGCCGGACGGAATGCAGCGCACAAGGAACTTGCGCGCTGCCGGACAAGCTCAGTCGGAACAGCATTGCGTCAAAGACGGCCTGCCGAGCCACGACGCCTCCTTATCCAGAATGTTCTGGATGGACTCAGGCCTGCTTCGACGGCGCATAACCAAGATACCTTCTATGACTCGCGCCCTACGCAATATCGCAATCATCGCCCACGTCGACCACGGCAAGACCACGCTCGTCGACCAGTTGCTCCGTCAATCGGGCACGTTCCGGGAAAACCAACAGGTCGCCGAACGGGTCATGGACTCGAACGACATCGAAAAAGAACGCGGCATCACGATCCTGGCGAAGAATTGCGCGGTCGAATACGAAGGCACGCACATCAATATCGTCGACACGCCGGGACACGCCGACTTCGGCGGTGAAGTGGAGCGTGTGCTCTCCATGGTCGATTCCGTGCTGTTGCTCGTCGACGCCGTCGAAGGCCCGATGCCGCAAACGCGCTTCGTGACCAAGAAGGCGCTCGCGCTCGGTCTCAAGCCCATCGTCGTCATCAACAAGGTGGACCGTCCGGGCGCGCGTATCGACTGGGTGATCAACCAGACGTTCGATCTGTTCGACAAGCTGGGCGCGACCGAAGAGCAACTCGACTTCCCGATCGTCTACGCGTCGGGCCTGAACGGCTATGCCGGTCTCGACCCCGAAGTGCGCGAAGGCACCATGCGTCCGCTCTTCGAAGCCATTCTGGAACACGTGCCGGTACGCCCGTCGGACCCAGATGGTCCCCTGCAACTGCAGATCACTTCGCTCGACTACAACTCGTATGTCGGCCGTATCGGCGTGGGTCGCGTGGCGCGCGGTCGTATCCGCCCGGGCATGCAAGTGGCCGTGCGTTCGGGTCCGGACGGCGCGATCATCAATCGCAAGATCAATCAGGTGCTGTCGTTCCACGGCCTCGAGCGCGTGCAGGTCGAGGAAGCGCAGGCGGGCGACATCGTGCTGATCAACGGTATCGAGGAAATCGGTATCGGCGTGACCATCTGCGCGCCGGAAAATCCCGAAGCGCTGCCCATGATCACCGTCGACGAACCCACGCTCACGATGAACTTCCTCGTGAACTCGTCGCCGCTCGCGGGAAAGGAAGGCAAGTTCGTGACGAGCCGCCAGATTCGCGACCGTCTCACGAAGGAACTGAACCACAACGTGGCGCTGCGCGTGAAAGACACGGGCGACGAAACCACGTTCGAAGTGTCGGGTCGCGGCGAACTGCATCTGACCATTCTGGTCGAGAACATGCGCCGTGAAGGTTACGAACTCGCCGTGTCGCGCCCGCGCGTGGTGCTGCAAGAAATCGACGGCGTGAAGCACGAGCCGTATGAAAACCTGACGGTGGATATCGAAGACCAGCATCAGGGCGGCGTGATGGAAGAACTCGGCCGTCGCAAGGGCGAAATGCTCGACATGACGTCCGACGGCCGTGGCCGTACGCGTCTCGAATACAAGATTTCGGCGCGCGGTCTGATCGGTTTCCAGAGCGAATTCCTGACGCTTACGCGCGGGACGGGTCTGATGAGCCATACGTTCGACTCGTACTCGCCGGTGAAGGAAGGTTCGGTCGGCGAACGTCGCAATGGCGTGCTGATCTCGCAAGACGATGGCGCCGCTGTCGCCTACGCACTGTGGAAGCTGCAGGATCGCGGCCGCATGTTCGTGACGCCGGGCGACGCGCTGTACGAAGGCATGATCATCGGTATCCATAGCCGCGACAACGACCTGGTCGTGAACCCGATCAAGGGTAAGCAGCTTACCAACGTGCGCGCATCGGGTACGGACGAAGCCGTGCGTCTCGTGCCGCCGGTTCAGCTGTCGCTGGAATACGCGGTCGAGTTCATCGACGACGACGAACTCGTCGAGGTGACGCCGCAGTCCATCCGCCTGCGCAAGCGTCATCTGAAGGAAC
The DNA here is from genome assembly GCF_023631025.1 of Caballeronia sp. GACF4. Taxonomy (NCBI): domain Bacteria; kingdom Pseudomonadati; phylum Pseudomonadota; class Betaproteobacteria; order Burkholderiales; family Burkholderiaceae; genus Caballeronia; species Caballeronia sp. GACF4. The sequence goes on along the minus strand of NZ_JALQDW010000005.1, from coordinate 319,193 downwards.
ACGAGCGTCGTCGCGCGAGCCGTGAAGGCGCAACCGACTAATGCGTTCGTTCGCATGCAAGTGACAAAGCCGCCTTCGGGCGGCTTTTTTTATCTCATCGCTAAAGCTTCCGAAAGTGCTGCCGACGCGCGCGCAATAACATCGCTTGCTTATCGCGCGAATGCCCGCACATCTGCGTTGCAGAAGGGCGAAGCCGAGGCTCCAAGGTGCGACCACCTGTCATATGACGATTGGTTCTGTGCTATGCTAATCGGATTAGCTGTCGCTTTTTAGGTCCTTCCAAGCAGACTTGATTCGCGCAATCCGCTAAACGGTCAGGCCGTGGCGCGGAAGGTTTCTTAACCCGCACTTCCTCGAGAAACTCGAAGAAAGGTGAGCGTAAAATGATGAAGCAATTCCAGTCGAACTCCTATTTGTTCGGCGGTAACGCTCCGTACGTAGAAGAACTGTACGAGCAATATCTAGACAACCCGGCGTCGGTCCCCGAGACTTGGCGTACCTATTTCGACGCGCTTCAGAACGTGCCAGCATCCGACGGCACGGCTCAGAGCGACGTGGCTCACGGCCCTATCGTCGAATCCTTTGCGCAGCGCGCGAAGTCCAACGCCTTCGTTCCTCGTGAAGGCGGCGGCGAAGATCTCGCCACCGCGCGCAAGCAGGTCTACGTCCAGTCACTGATCGGCGCATATCGCTTCCTCGGCTCGCAACTGGCCGACCTCGATCCGCTCAAGCGCCGCGAGCGTCCGCATATTCCTGAACTCGAACCTGCGTTCTACGACTTCACCGAAGCCGACATGGACCAGACGTTCAGCGCCACGAACCTGTATTTCGGTTTCGAGCGCGCGAGCCTGCGCGAGATCGTCAAGGCATTGCGTGACACGTATTGCGGCAAGATCGGCGCCGAATACATGTACATCAGCGACCCCGAACAAAAGCGCTGGTGGAAAGAGAAGCTCGAGTCGACGCGCTCGACGCCCAACTTCTCGAACGACAAGAAGAAGCACATCCTGAATCGCCTGACGGCCGCCGAAGGCCTCGAGCGTTTCCTGCACACCAAGTACGTCGGTCAGAAGCGCTTCTCGCTGGAAGGCGGCGAGAGCTTCATCGCGTCGATGGACGAAGTCGTCCGTCACGCAGGCGCGAACGGCGTGCAGGAAATCGTCATCGGCATGGCGCACCGCGGGCGTCTGAACGTGCTGGTCAATACGCTCGGCAAGATGCCCGCCGACCTCTTCGCCGAATTCGAAGGCAAGCACGTCGATGACCTGCCGGCTGGCGACGTCAAGTATCACAAGGGTTTCTCGTCGGACGTCTCGACCGATGGCGGCCCGGTTCACCTGTCGCTCGCGTTCAACCCGTCGCATCTGGAAATCGTGAACCCGGTGGTCGAAGGGTCGGCCAAGGCGCGGATGGATCGCCGTGGCGACGAAGAAGGCCTGCAAGTGCTGCCGGTGCAGATTCACGGCGACGCCGCTTTCGCGGGCCAGGGCGTCGTGATGGAAACGCTGAACCTCGCGCAGACGCGCGGCTACGGCACGCACGGCACGCTGCATATCGTCATCAACAATCAGATCGGCTTCACGACCTCGGACCCGCGCGACTCTCGCTCGACGCTGTACTGCTCGGACGTCGTCAAGATGATCGAAGCGCCGGTGCTGCACGTGAACGGCGACGATCCCGAAGCCGTGGTGCTCGCCACGCAGCTCGCGATCGACTTCCGCACGAAGTTCCATAAGGACGTGGTCGTCGATATCGTCTGCTTCCGCAAGCTCGGTCACAACGAGCAGGACACGCCGGCGGTCACGCAGCCGCTGATGTACAAGACCATTGCCAAGCATCCGGGCACGCGCGCGCTGTATGCCGAAAAGCTCGTGCAGCAAGGCGTCATCACGCCCGAAGTCGCGGACGAATACGTCAAGGCGTACCGCACGGCAATGGACGAAGGTCACCACACCATCGACCCGGTGCTCTCGAACTATAAAAGCAAGTACGCGGTGGACTGGGTGCCGTTCCTGAATCGCAAGTGGACCGACGCGGCCGACACCGCCGTGCCGCTCGCCGAACTCAAGCGGCTGGCCGAGCGCATCACCACGATCCCGGAAAACTTCAAGGTGCATCCGCTCGTCGAGCGCGTGATCAACGATCGCCGCGCCATGGGCCGTGGCGAAGCCAAGCTCGACTGGGGCATGGGCGAGCATCTCGCGTTCGCGTCGCTGGTCGCTTCGGGTTATGCGGTGCGTCTGACGGGTCAGGACTCGGGCCGCGGCACGTTCACGCACCGTCACGCGGTGCTGCACGATCAGAACCGCGAACGCTGGAACGACGGCACGTACATTCCGCTGCAGAACATTGCCGAAGGTCAGGCCAAGTTCTCGGTGATCGACTCCGTGTTGTCCGAAGAAGCCGTGCTCGGTTTCGAATACGGTTATTCGACCGCCGAGCCGAACACGTTCGTCGCGTGGGAAGCGCAGTTCGGCGACTTCGTGAACGGCGCGCAGGTCGTGATCGACCAGTTCATCTCGTCGGGCGAAGTGAAATGGGGCCGCGTCTCGGGTCTCACCATGCTGCTGCCGCACGGCTACGAAGGCCAAGGTCCGGAGCACTCGTCGGCGCGTATCGAACGTTTCCTGCAGTTGTGCGCGGATCACAACATGCAGGTGGTGCAGCCCACCACGCCGGCGCAAATCTTCCATCTGTTGCGCCGCCAGATGATCCGCTTGTTCAGAAAGCCGCTGATCATCGCCACGCCGAAGTCGCTTCTGCGTCACAAGGAAGCCGTGTCGGACCTGTCGGAACTGGCGAAGGGTTCGTTCCAGCCGGTCATTGGCGAAGTGGACGAGGCCATCGACGCGAAGAAGGTCAAGCGCGTGGTCGTCTGCTCGGGCCGCGTGTATTACGACATCGTCGCGCATCGCCGCGAAGCGAAGAGCAACGACGTCGCCATCGTGCGTATCGAGCAGCTCTATCCGTTCGCGCACAAGCAGTTCGACGCGGAGCTCAAGAAATACGAGAACGCGACCGAAGTGGTCTGGGTGCAGGACGAGCCGCAGAACCAGGGTGCCTGGTTCTACATCGAGCACCATCTGCGTGAAGGCATGAAGGACGGCATGAAGCTCGCATATAGCGGCCGTCCGGCTTCGGCTTCGCCCGCGGTCGGTTACTACGCGAAGCACTACGAGCAACAGAAGGCGCTCGTGGAAGGCGCGTTCGGCCGCCTCAAGGGCGCGCAGGTGATCGCGAAGTAACACGGCTTGACGGGACCGCGCGGGCAAGGCTCGCCGGTCCCGTACGCGAAACGCGCATCGAATGCGGCGTCAGGTCGCCGTGCATCGCGTCGCTCGCATTCATACAGACACGTATCAGGACAAAACAGAAATGGCTATCGTAGAAGTCAAGGTTCCCCAGCTTTCGGAGTCGGTTTCAGAAGCGACCATGCTGCAGTGGAAGAAGAAGCCGGGCGAGGCTGTCGCCCAGGACGAAATCCTCATCGAAATCGAGACCGACAAAGTCGTGCTCGAAGTGCCCGCACCGTCCGCCGGCGTGCTGGCGCAAGTCATCAAGCATGACGGCGATATCGTCGCCGCCGATGAAATCATCGCGAAGATCGACACCGAAGCCAAGGCCGGTGAAGCACCGGCCGCCGCCGCCGCTGGCGACGCGGAAGTGAAACCGGCGCCCGAAGCCGAGCCTGCCGCCGCATCGGCTGCTGCTCCGGCGGCCGCGCAAGGTTCGGCGCAAGCCACGGGCGGTGCCGCATCGCCTTCGGCCACGAAGATTCTGGCCGAGAAGGGCGTATCCGCGGACCAGGTTGCAGGCTCCGGCCGCGACGGACGCATCACGAAGGGCGATGCACTCAGCGCTTCGGCATCCTCCGCTGGCGCGCCCGCCAAGGCTGCTGCTCCGGCGCCCGCCGCCGCACCGGCTCCGGCTGCCGCACGCGCCGCGAAGCCGTCGCTGCCGGACGTGAAGGCGCCCGCATCGGCGGATCAGTGGCTCAAGGATCGCCCGGAACAACGCGTGCCGATGTCGCGTCTGCGTGCGCGTATCGCCGAGCGTCTGCTCGAATCGCAGCAGACCAACGCCATCCTGACGACGTTCAACGAAGTCAACATGGCGCCGGTCATGGATCTGCGCAACAAGTACAAGGACCGCTTCGAGAAGGAACATGGCGTGAAGCTCGGCTTCATGTCGTTCTTCGTGAAGGCCGCCGTGCACGCGCTGAAGAAGTTCCCGCTCGTGAACGCGTCGATCGACGGTAACGATATCGTCTATCACGGTTACTTCGACATCGGTATCGCGGTCGGTTCGCCGCGTGGTCTCGTCGTGCCCATTCTGCGTAATGCAGATCAGATGAGTCTCGCCGACATCGAGAAGAAGATCGCCGAATTCGGTCAGAAGGCGAAGGACGGCAAGCTGTCCATCGACGAAATGACGGGCGGCACGTTCTCCATCTCGAATGGCGGCGTGTTCGGCTCCATGCTGTCGACGCCTATCATCAACCCGCCGCAGTCCGCGATTCTTGGCGTGCACGCCACCAAGGAACGCGCCGTGGTGGAAAACGGCCAGATCGTGATCCGCCCGATGAACTATCTGGCGCTGTCTTACGATCACCGCATCATCGACGGCCGCGAGGCCGTGCTGTCGCTCGTCGCCATGAAGGACGCGCTGGAAGATCCGGCTCGTCTGCTGCTCGACCTGTAAGCGTAGAACGCATGTTGCCCTGGTGCGCGCGATAGGCTCGCGCGCACCGTGAAGGGCGTCTCCGCATGAGCGGAGTCATATCAAGGGAAAGTCATGTCCAAGGAATTTGATGTCGTCGTGATCGGCGCGGGCCCCGGTGGCTATATCGCGGCCATTCGCGCAGCGCAGCTCGGCAAGTCGGTTGCGTGTATCGAGAAGTGGAAAAATCCGGCGGGCACGCTCAAGCTCGGCGGTACGTGCCTGAACGTGGGCTGCATTCCGTCGAAGGCGCTGCTCGCGTCGTCGGAAGAGTTCGAGAACACGGCGAAGCATCTGGGCGATCACGGCATCAGCGTGTCGGACGTGAAGCTCGATGTCTCGAAGATGCTCGCGCGCAAGGACGGCATCGTCGAGAAGATGACGAAGGGCATCGAGTTCCTGTTCCGCAAGAACAAGATCACGTGGCTCAAGGGTCACGGCAAGTTCGCCGGCAAGACCGACGCCGGCGTGCAGATCGAAGTGTCGGGCGAAGGCGAAACGGAAACGGTCACGGCGAAGAACGTGATCATCGCCACGGGTTCGAAGGCGCGTCATCTGCCGAATATCCCGGTCGACAACAAGATCGTCGCCGACAACGAAGGCGCGTTGTCCTTCGACGCCGTGCCGAAGAAGCTCGCCGTGATCGGCGCGGGCGTGATCGGTCTGGAACTGGGTTCGGTGTGGCGCCGTCTCGGCGCGGACGTGACCGTGCTCGAAGCGCTGCCGCAGTTCCTCGGCGCAGCGGACGAAGTGCTCGCGCGTGAAGCCGCGAAGCAATTCAAGAAGCAGGGCCTCGACATTCACCTCGGTGTGAAGATCGGCGAAGTGAAGACCACGGAGAGCGGCGTTTCCATCGCGTACACGGACAGCACGGGTAATGCAAAGACGCTGGAAGCGGACCGCCTGATCGTGTCCATCGGCCGCGTGCCGAACACGGACAATCTCGGTCTGGAAGCAATCGGCCTGAAGGCCAACGAGCGCGGTTTCATCGACGTGGACGAACACTGCGCGACCGCCGTGCCGAACGTGTACGCAATCGGCGACGTGGTGCGCGGCCCGATGCTCGCGCACAAGGCGGAAGACGAAGGCGTGGCGGTGGCCGAGATCATCGACGGTCAGAAGCCGCATATCGACTACAACTGCATTCCGTGGGTCATCTACACGGAACCGGAAATCGCGTGGGTCGGCAAGACCGAGCAGCAGCTCAAGGCGGAAGGGCGCGAGTTCAAGTCCGGCCAGTTCCCGATGATGGCCAATGGCCGCGCATTGGGTATCGGCCGTGCGGATGGCTTCGTCAAGATGATCGCGGACGCGAAGACCGACGAGATTCTCGGCGTGCATATCATCGCGGCCGACGCGTCGGACCTGATCGCGGAAGCCGTGGTGGCGATGGAGTTCAAGGCGGCCGCCGAAGACATCGGCCGCATTTGCCATCCGCATCCGTCGCTTTCCGAAGTCATGCGCGAAGCGGCGCTCGCAGTCGATAAACGCGCGCTGAACATGTAAGTTCGCCGGGTCTGGAAGGACCCGGTCGGACCCGGCCGGACTCGGCCCGGCTCGGCCGGCATCGCAACGAAGGCGAGCGGATCAAACCGTTCGCCTTCGTCACATTCAACGGCATCAGCGCTACAAGCCGCATCATGAACGTCACCGAATACTACGAAAACGAGCTGCGCACGCGGGGCTATCGATCGGACGAGGCGCAGCTCGCGGCGGTCGCGCGGCTGCAGCGCTGTTACGACGAATGGATCTCCTACAAGTCGCGCCGCTCGAACGCGATCATGAAGTTTCTCGTGCATCCGGAGCTGCCGCGCGGCGTGTATCTATGGGGCGGCGTAGGGCGCGGCAAGAGCTTTCTGATGGACAGCTTCTATGCGGTCGTGCCGGTGCAGCGCAAGACGCGTTTGCATTTTCACGAGTTCATGCGCGAGGTGCATCGCGAACTGGAAGACCTCAAGGGCCAGGCCGATCCGCTCGACGAACTCGCGCGGCGCATCGCGAAGCGTTACCGGCTGATCTGCTTCGACGAGTTCCACGTCTCCGATATCGCCGACGCGATGATTCTTTATCGCCTGCTCGATCGCCTCTTCACCAACGGCGTGCAGTTCGTGATGACGTCCAATTACGAGCCGGACACGTTGTACCCGGAAGGCCTGCATCGCGACAGGCTGCTGCCGGCTATCGAGCTCATCAAGAAGCATCTCGACGTCCTGAATGTCGATGCCGGCACCGACTATCGCAGACTGACGCTTTCGACCGTGCAGGCCTATCACACGCCGCTCGGCGCGGCCGCGGATAAAGCCTTGCGCGACGACTTCGCAAAGCTCGCCGCCGTGCCGGACGAAAGCCCGCTGCTGCATATCGAGAAGCGCGAGCTCAAGGCACTGCGTCGCGCGGACGGCGTCGTCTGGTTCGATTTCGCGACCTTGTGCGGCGGACCGCGTTCGCAAAACGATTACCTCGAACTCGCGAGCCGCTTTCACGCCGTGATTCTGTCGGACGTGCCGCAGATGTCGCCGCGCATGGCATCGGAAGCGCGTCGCTTTACGTGGCTCATCGACGTGTTCTACGACCACAAGGTCAAGCTGCTGATGTCGGCGGCGGTGCCCGCCGAAGACCTGTACGTGGAAGGACCGATGGCCAATGAATTCGCGCGCACGGTATCGCGCATCGTGGAAATGCAGTCGAAGGAATATCTGGAGTCGCCGCGCCGTCTATCGGATATCTCACTGACCTAATACCGAGAAACCAAAAATAGCCGTTCAGCCAATTGGCGTAAGGCTTGTCGGGCTTTTTCAAGATTAGGAGGACTCTTATTTCCCCGCTTTGGTGCGCTCGGTATCGTTGCCGGGTACAGTAAATTGGAGAAATTAACGTGAAGCCCTACCGCGACATGTCCGACGAAGAATGGCAAATGGTGGCGCCGTTGCTCCCCGAGCTGAGGCCGCGTTCCGAACTGCGCGGTCGGCCGCTCGCCAACACCCGCGCCGTGCTAAATGGCGTGCTCTGGGTCATGTATAGCGGCGCGTCGTGGTCCACCATGCCGCGCAAATACCCGTCGTATCAGACCTGTCACCGGCGCTTCAAGGCGTGGCACGAATCGGGCGTGCTGCTGCGCGTGATGACGCAGTTGTTCGGCCCGGCAGGCGAGTCCCTTTACGCGTTGATGACTTCTCGCATGCGCGTTCCGGCGGAGCTTCCATCGCTCATGGAAGAGAGCGTCGAAGCGGAACGCCGCGCTGCGTGACATCGGCCACGTGCGAAGCGTCTGCAAAGCGTCTGCAAAGAGGATGCAAAACGAAAACCGGCCTTGGCCGGTTTTTTCATTTGAGCGAGATCACTGACGCAACCATGTCTGCGAGCGCCCCAGGAGCGACACGCCGATATACCCGCGCACCACGAGTTTCTGTCCGCCGTCCTCGAGCTTCATCTTGCACTTGTAGAGCTTGCCGTTTTCAGGGTCGAGAATCTGCCCGTCTTCCCAGGTGTCGCCGTTCTGCCTGAGACCGGTGATGATGGTCATGCCTTTCACCAGTTGATCGCGCCGCTCGTCGGTGCAGGCCGTGCAGCGCCGCTCCGGATGATCGAATTCGCCGATGCCGCGCACCACGCGTCCCGACAACTGGCCGCTGCCGTCGTCGACGATCTGAATGATCGCCTTCGGCTTGCCCGTGGCATCGTCGATAGTCTGCCATGTGCCAACGGGCGTAGGCGCTTGCGCAAACGCGCTTGCCGCCGACAACGCGAAGAGCGCAGCGGCGCATGCGCGGCTGATCGCACGCTTCATAGGGTGTCTCCTTTCTTAATCGTCATCCCGCGCGCTGGTACGGCGGGTCGCGTCAGCATACGAGAAAGCCGTATCTGCGTCTGAGAGGAAACGTTCTAGCCAACATCGCGCTACCGTGCGCCGCGCAAGCCGGCTTCGAGCGTGGCGAAGGTGCGGGCGTCGGTGCGATCGAAATTGAGCGGCGTCACCGCAATGCGTCGGGCCGCCACGTTCGCCGTCTCGCTGTCGGGCGCATTCTCACGTGCGCCGCGTTGAAAGCGTAGCCAGTAGTAATCGAGACCGCGCGGGTCGACTTCCGCGATGACGTCGATACCTTCCACGAGCCCGACGCCTTGCCGCGTCACGGTAAGCGGACCGGCGGCTTCTGCATCGCAATCGGGGAAGTTGACGTTGAGACACGTCGGCGCGTCGTGCGAGATGGCGAGCAACCGACGGATCACGCCGGGCGCGAGCGCGCTCGCCGTGTCCCAGCGCACGTTGTCGCGATCCGAAAATGTCTGGCTCAACGCGATGGACGGCAAGCCGAGCAGCAAGCCTGTCATGGCTGCGCCGACCGTGCCGGAAAACATGGTCTCGACGCCAAGATTCGCACCGCGATTGATGCCAGAAAGCACGAGATCGGGCGGCGCATCTTTCATGAGATGGCGCGCGGCCATCACGACGCAGTCGCCGGGTGTGCCTTGCACGCCGAAGCGCCGTTCGCCCTGACGCGACACGCGCAACGGCGAATGAAGACTGATGGAGTGCGACGTGCCGCTCTGATCGTGCTCGGGTGCGATCACCCAGACTTCGTGCGCGATTTCGCGGGCGACGGCTTCGAGCACGGCAAGGCCGGGGGCGTCGATGCCGTCGTCGTTGGTGAGCAGCACACGTTGAACGATGGGTTCAGTAGCGGACATCGCGAATCACTCCTTGGTCGGTTGTGAATGGGATCAACCGATTATTACAGAGATCGCGACGCCGAATGAGTGTCGAGCGCGTGCCAAGCGCGTGCCAAGCGCGCGTCTTTAGCGAACGCCCAACCCACGCAATACGGCATTGCCGTCTTCGGTCAGCCGGACTTTCGGTGCGCCCGCTTCGGGAGACACGATTTCGACGTAGCCATATTCCTGCAATGAAGCGACATCCGGCGTCGCGGCCATGGCGTCGATCGGCGCGTGCAAAAGCAAAAGCAGCGTGGCGATTTCGTGATGGCTGAGCAGCCGTTTGATGGCCCGCACGGGCGCCGAAGCGGAAGCTAAACGGAGGTTCATGGACCGAACTCCTTGGTTGTTACATGACGATTCTGGGCGTCGGTGACATCCGGCAGCCGACGTTGATGTCGATGAAGTCCGGCAAGGTTAGAAGCCGATTCTTAGGCGAAACTTAAAATTAACCGATGCCGGAAAATCGCGCTCGTTACAGCGTGTGTCGTCAAGTCAGCGAGCACTTCAGAGCGCCGCCATCAGAAGCGATAGTCGGGATTTTTCGGGTCGAACGTCAGGTCGTCGAAGGGCTTGGGATCGATGCGTTCGAGCACGATGCTTTCGAACTGCTCGCCGTCGTTGTCGAACGATTCGATGCTGCGCAAAAGCGGACGCGTCAGATCGAGACCGAGCACCTCGCGCTTGGCGTAGAAGTCGGGCTGGCCGCTCGGCGTATCGTAGGTGAGGGCGACGACGCGCACACCGTCGACGGTCCGCACATCGACGCTGGCCGGCCGCGTGATGCCCGCTTCGATGAAGCGGCGGCCTTCGTCGATGAAACGCTGCGTGATGGCGTCGATGCTGAGTTCGCGGATCGAATGATTCGACTGCGCGCGCGCAAAGGCGCCGTCGATCTTCGTCCACATGGGCACCACGCCGAACAGCCCGCCCAGATGCCCGTATAGCTCACGGGGACGCGTCGAATCGTCGTAGATGATCTCCTGGCCCGCATGCGCGCCGTCGGGCAGCCATTTCGCGTAGATGCGCAGCGGTTCGCGCGTCACGCGCACGAGCATGTGGTCGGCGCGCTTCGGCCATTTTCCCTTCACGCGTTCGCGCCGCCACATGGTGAATTCGCACGATGCAAAGCGGTGCGTGCCCGCGCTCAAGTAACGCGGCAGCGTGTGAGGATCGAGCGACTGGAAGAGGGTGACGAGTTGCTCGTCGTCGAGCGCCGCAAGCTCGCCGCTCGCCGCTGCGCCGGTCAGCCACGCAACCTGCTGATCGGCATCGAGCGTGGCGACGCGGTCCGCGGCAACCTGTGCGTACGCGTGCGATTCGAACAGCGCGAACATCGCGAGCAGCAGAAAACACAGGCTCGCACAGGCGAGCCGCCAGTTCGTGATGCGGCGCAATTGCACTGACGGCACTGGCGGCATGAGTTCTCCGATTGGACCAGTGATGCTACTCCTTAAGTTTCGCGCGTTCAGCGTCGCGTAATTCGCGTCGCAAAACCTTGCCGATGGTCGAAAGCGGCAGCGAATCCCGAAACTCCACGAACGCCGGCATCTTGTAGCCCGTCAGATGTAAACGGGCGAAGGCGAGGACTTCTTCCACGGTGAGCGTGGCGTCGCGCCGCACGACGAACACCTTCACGCGTTCGCCCGTCACCGCGTCGGGCACGCCGATAGCCGCCGCCGAATGTACTTTCGGATGCGCCGCGAGCACGTCCTCGATCTCGTTCGGATACACGTTGAACCCGGACACGATCATCATGTCCTTCTTGCGATCGACGATACGAACGAACCCGCGCGCGTCCATCACGCCGATGTCGCCGGTGGCGAGCCAGCCGTCCGCGCCGATAATCCGCGCGGTCTCGAGAGGCCGATTCCAGTAGCCTTTCATCACTTGCGGGCCCCACACGCAAAGCTCGCCGCGTTCGCCGATGTCGGCCCATACGCCGTCTTCGCGGCGCATGCGCACGAGCGTGGAAGGCACGGGCAGACCGATGCTGCCATCGAAAGCCATGTTGTCTTCGACACCGATGGGACTCGCGCACACGAGCGGCGAGCATTCGGTGAGCCCGTAACCCTCGGTGATCGACAGGCCCGTGAGCTTCGCGAAGCGTTCGGCGACGCCGCGTTGCGTGGCCATGCCGCCCGACATCGCAAGCTTGAGCGCGGAGAAGTCGCGCGCGCAAAATTCGTCGTTGTCGAGCAGCGCGTTGTAGAGCGTGTTGAGCGCGCTGATCGCGGTGAAGTTCTCACGGCGCAGCGCGCGCATGAACGTGCTGAGATCGCGTGGATTGGCGATCAGCACATTGCGCGCGCCGATGCCGAGGAACACGAGCGCATTCATCGTCAGCGAATAGATGTGATAGAGCGGCAGCGGCGTGACCACCGTTTCGGCGCCATCGACGAGCCTCGCGCGCGCCCACGCAAGCGCCTGCATCACGTTGGCGACGACATTGCGGTGCGTGAGCATCGCGCCCTTCGCCACGCCCGTGGTCCCGCCGGTATATTGGATGAAGGCGATATCGCCGTGCCCGATGCGCACCGGTTCGAACTTGCGCCTGGCGCCGCGCGCGAGTGCCTGCCGCAAGCCGACCGCCTCGGGTAGCGAGTACGCGGGCACGGTCTTCTTGACGTGACGCAGAAAAAAGTCGATTGCCTGACCCTTGAGGTTGAGGCCGTCGCCGAGCAAGTCGCCGAGCGTGCTCACGATCACATGGCGGATGCGCGTGCCGCGCTGCGCGTCCTGCAATGTTTTCGCGAAAGGCTCCGCGACGACAATGGTCTGCGCGCCGCAATCCTTCAACTGATACGCGAGTTCGCGCGCCGTATAGAGCGGATTCACGTTGACGACGATCGCGCCCGCCGCAAGCGCGCCGAAGAGCGTCACGGGATAGGGCAGCGAGTTGGGCATCATGAGCGCGACGCGATCGCCGGGTTTGACGCCGAGCTCTTGCAAATACGAAGCGAACGCCAGCGCCTTATCGCGCAGCGCGCCGAACGTGAGTTCGGAGCCGAGGCTCACGTAAGCGACGCGATCGCGAAAACGCTCGACGGCTTGATCGAAGAAATGCGTGAGCGAACGGTAACGCGACGGATCGATATCGCGCGGCACGCCCGCCGGATACGAGGCATGCCAAATGCCATCTGTGCAATGCGGCTCGACAGCCCCGCGCGGCGATGCCGGTGCCGGACTCATGGTTTGTCTCCGTTGGCGCGGGTTGTATGCGCCTTATGTTTGTCATGCTGCTTTGTGTTCTGCTGTGCTTCGTGCTGTGTGCTTCGTGCTCGCGTTGCGTCGGCTACGTGCGTTGAGGGCCGCGAGCGTCTCGCGGCTTCAGCGTTCCAGTATCGCGACGATGCCTTGTCCGCCCGCCGCGCAAATCGAGATCAGCCCGCGCGTGGGACGGCCATCGCCGCGAGCGGGCGCATGGCTCAACATCTTCGCGAGCGTGCCGACGATGCGTCCGCCTGTCGCCGCGAACGGATGCCCGGTCGCGAGCGAACTGCCGTTCACGTTCAGACGCGCGCGGTCGATGCCGCCTGGCGCCTGCCCGAGTCCGAGCACGGTTTCGCAATACTCTTGGTCTTCCCATGCGGCGAGCGTGCATAGCACCTGTGCGGCGAAGGCTTCGTGAATCTCGTAAAAGTCGAAGTCCTGCAAGGCGAGGCCGGCGCGCGAAAGCAGCGGCGGGACGGCGTGGACGGGCGCCATCAAGAGACCTTCGCGCTTGTCGAAGAAATCGACTGCCGCCGATGCCGACAAACTCAAGTACGCCTGCACCGGCAAGCCGCGTTCGGCGGCCCATTGTTCCGATGCGAGCAGCACGGCCGACGCGCCATCGGTGAGCGGCGTCGAGTTGCCGGCGGTGAGCGTGCCCGCATCGCGATCGAAGACAGGCTTCAGTTGCGCGAGCTGATCGAGCGAAAGCTCGGGCCGCAGCGTGTTGTCGCGCGTCTGGCCTTTGTACGGCGTCATCAGGTCGTTGAAGAAGCCGCGTTCATACGCCGCCGCGAGCTTGAGATGACTTTCCCGCGCGAGCGCGTCCTGCGCTTCGCGCGAAACCTTCCAGCGCTTGGCCATCAGTTCGCAATGCTCGCCCATCGAAAGACCGGTGCGCGGCTCGGCGTTACGCGGCAGCGTCGGCCTGAAGAACATGCCGGGCCGCAGCTTCGCGAGCGCGCCCACGCGCTGGCCCGCCGTCCGGCTGCGATTGGCTTCGAGCAAAATCTTGCGCATGCGCTCGTTCATGCCGATGGGCGCGTCCGACGCCGTATCCACGCCCCCTGCGATCCCCACGTCGATCTGTCCGAGCGCGATCTTGTTGGCGACCAGAATCACCGTTTCGAGGCCGGTGGCGCAGGCCTGCTGAACATCGTAGGCGGGCGTTTCCTTCGCCAGCGTGGTCGAGAGCGCGGCTTCGCGCGTGAGATTGAAATCGCGCGAATGCTTGACGACCGCGCCCGCCGCGATCTCGCCGAGACGCAGGCCGTGTAGATCATAACGATCGACGAGACCTTGCAGCGCGAAGGCCAGCATGTCCTGATTCGATGCCGTCGCGTAAGCCGTATTCGAACGCGCGAACGGAATCCGGTTGCTGCCAATGATCGCGACTCTGCGCCCGAGGTTCGAAGACGTGCTCATGGCAGCTCCCATTCGAACTCGCCGCGCAAATGCGGCCGGTCGCCGGCGAGATCGCGCACTTCGAAGGCGCGCGCGGTGGACGAGGGCGCCGCGCTCCACAGCGTCGCGTCGCCCGGAAGAAAGAGCGGCAGCTTGAAGTCGCTGTGCGCGTGACCGGATGCGAGCGTCTTCACCGGATGCAGCGCCGCGAGCGTGCGCGCAAGCGTCCACATGCCGTGCGCGATGGCGCGCTGAAAGCCGAACGCCTTCGCGCTCAACGCATGCAGGTGAATGGGATTGAAGTCGCCGGAAGCCTTCGCGTAGTCGCGGCCCAGTTGCGCGGGAAGCTGCCAGCGCGCTTCGCGTACGAGGAGCGGCGTACTGGTCTCGATGGCATCGGCAGCGGGCGCGGTGGCTTCGGTCTTCACGCCGCGTTTCAGATAGACGCTGTCGCCATCCCACACGGCCTCGCCGCGCCGGTAGATGCGCGTATGCAGCGTGAACGCCTGGCCTTTCGGATGCGGCACGAGCGGTCCGCATTCCACTTCGATCCGCAAGCCCTGACCCGCGAGCAGCGGCCGGCGAAGATGCACGCTGTTCGACAGATGCACGACGCCGAGCGCCGACCAGGGAAATGACGGATCGGTAAGCATCATCAGATGCAGCGGAAACGCGAGCACATGCGGGAACGTGAGCGGCACGCCGTGCTCGGGGATGAAGCCGCATACGCGCGCATACCGGCCGATATGTTCGGGGTCGAGCCGCACGTCGGGGCGAATCAGGCGTAGCGCGGGCAGATCGGTTGCGTGGCCGCGCCGGAATAGGCCCGGCAGCAAGCGGCCATAGAGCTTTGCAGGCGACGGCAGCGTATCGACGACGACGGTGCGCGGGCGGGGCATCGTGGAGACGTGCATCCGTCAGGCTCCGACGAGGCTCTGGCCGCAGACGCGCACCACCTGGCCGGTCACGCCCGCGCTGCCGGGACTCGCGAGCCATGCCACGGTTTCGGCGACATCGACCGGCAAGCCGCCCTGGCCCATCGAGTTGAGCCTTCGTCCGGCCTCGCGCACGCCGAATGGCATGCGCGCGGTCATTTGCGTTTCGATGAAGCCCGGCGCCACCGCGTTGATGGTAATGCCGCGTGCATGCAGTATCGGCGCCATGCTCTGCACGCGCCCGATCACGCCGGCTTTCGAGGTGGCGTAATTGGTCTGGCCGCGATTGCCCGCAATGCCGCTGATCGACGACACCGCGACGATGCGCCCGCCCGCGCCGATCACGCTCTGCGCGAGCAGGGCTTCGTCCATGCGTTCCTGCGCGAGCAGATTGATGTCGATCACGCTGTCCCACATCTCTGCGCTCATGCGCGCGATGGTCTTGTCGCGCGTGATGCCCGCGTTATGCACGACGATATCGATGCCGCCCGACGCCGCAAGCGCGGCCGCGAGTTCGGCGGGCGCTTCGGGCGATGCGATATCGGCATAGAGCGCGGTATGCGCGCCGTTAGAAGGCGACGCGTCTTCTATGCCGAGCATGGTCTGATCGAGCGCGTCGCGCGCGGCGGCCACGTCGAGCCCGGTAACGATGGCGCCGTGCGCCGCGAGCACCGCCGCAATCGATGCGCCGATGCCGCGCGCCGCGCCCGTCACGAGCGCGCGCTTTCCGGCGAGCGGCGCGGCCCAGTTCGCGGGCGAGGGCGCCGCGCCTTCGAGATGCACGGCTTGCCCCGACACATATGCCGAACGCGGCGACAAAAAGAAGCGCAGCGCGCCTTCGATGGAAGCCTGCGGACTCACGTGCAGCAGATTTGCCGTGCTGCCGTTGCGCGCTTCCTTGCCGAGCGAGCGCGTGAGACCTTCGAGCGCGCGCTGCGCGGTCGCCGCACGCGGATCGCTCAAAGCGCCGGGCGGGCGGCCGAGCACGACGATTCGGCCGCTTCTGGCAAGCGAGCGCAGCGCGTCGTGGAAGAAGGCGTAGAGCGCATGCAGTTCGCTGCTTTCGACAATGCCGGTGGCATCGAAGATCAGCGCCTGAACGCGGTTGGCGGGGCTGGAATCGGTGGCGCGCGCCTCGAAACGCCCGCTCATCGCGCCTTGACGGCTTGCCACGGCGAGCCATCCGGACGCGCTGTCATGCGCGATGCCCGTCATGCCGATGCCGGACAACACCGCGAGGAGGTCGTCGAACAGTGCCGGCGACGGTCCCGCGCCGATGGCCGCCATACCGCCGAACTCGGCTTCGCCTGCGCGCAGGCGGCGCAATGCTTCGGGGCGCGGCAGCCCGAGCGAGCGGGCGATGCTCGTGCCGAAGGGCGAATTGACGAAGTCGAGGTAGCGGTCTTTCATCGATTGGCGAGCGGTCGTCGGCAGCGTGGTGTGCTTCGAAATCAGGCGACCGTTTCGGGCATTTGTTGCTCGATCTCGGCGCTGCGCTTTTGCAATGCTTCGAGGATACCGAAGTCTGCGGAAAAATCATCGACTTTCACGGCTTCGCGCGCAAGCGATGCCCATTCTTTGAGCAGAGCCGCCTCGCTCGTATCGATCAATCCGAGCGCGGTCGCCTGCCGCGCCCACGCTTCGATCTCGTCCGGGCTTTGCGGCAGAGGAGCGGTCTTGCCGGATTTCACGGCGTCGCGCAGGCGCGCTTCGAGTGCGACGACGGCGGGCGTGAGCGCGAGCAATTTCTCGCCGACCGCGATCGGATCGTCCTCGAGCGCGGACACGTGCGAGCCTTCGACGAGGCGGCTGCGGGCATCGCCGGGCGTCTGCATCAGGAGCGCGACGTCGTTGCCGAGCGCGTCCGTGCTGGGTGCGTGCGGCAGGCCGAACGGGAACGCGAAGACGCGCAAGAAGGCTGCGGCGGCACGGTTCGGATAGTTGGCGAGCAAGCCGTCGAAGGCGAGCCGCGCCTGATACAGCGCGTCCTCCACGCCCCAGCGCACGAGCGGCAGGTCGCTTTCCGGGCGGCCGTCGTCCTCGAAGCGCTTGAGCGTCGCGGAGATCAGATAAAGCTGCGCGAGGATGTCGCCCAGGCGCGCGGACAGGCGCTCGCGACGCTTGAGCTCGCCGCCGAGCGCGAGCATCGAGATATCGGCGAAGAGGGCGAACGCGCTCGACAGTCGTGTCGCGGCGCGATAGTACGGGACGAGGCGCGCGTCGGCCTGTGCGGGTTTGCGGATCGACACGCCGCCGCCGAGCGCGTAGACGAGGCTGCGGATCGCGTTGGACGCGAGAAAGCTCGCATGACCGAAGAAGGCCGCGTCGAAGTCGGTGAGTGCGCGTTTTGCGTCGGGCTCGCGCGTGGCCGCCATCTCCTTGAGCACATACGGATGACAGCGAATCGCGCCCTGTCCGAAGATGATCAGGCAGCGCGTCAAAATGTTCGCGCCTTCGACGGTGATCGAGATCGGCATCTGCTGATACGCGCGCGCGAGAAAATTCGACGGCCCCATGCAGATGCCCTTGCCCGCGACCACGTCCATGCCGTCGTTGATCACTTTGCGCGCGCGCTCGGTGATGTGATATTTCGCGATCGCCGAAATCACCGAGGGCTTTTCGCCGAGATCGACGGCCTGTGCCGACAGGCGGCGCGCCGCATCCATCACGTACAGATTGCCGCCCATGCGGCCGAGCGCTTCCTGAATGCCCTCGAAGCGTCCGATTGACGTCCGGAACTGGCGGCGCGCGGCGGCATAGGCGCCGGTGCCGCGCACGGCGAGTTTGGCCATGCCGACATTCGACGACGGCAGCGAGATCGCGCGGCCCGCCGCGAGACATTCCATCAGCATGCGCCAGCCGCGTCCGACCTGTTCGCGTCCGCCGATAACCCATTCCATCGGGATGAAAACGTCTGTTCCCCAGTTCGGGCCGTTCTGGAACACGGCGTTGAGCGGCCAGTGACGTCTGCCGATATGCACGCCGGGATGCGTCGTCGGAATGAGCGCGCAGGTGATGCCGGGCGCTTCGTTGCCGCCGAGCAGACGTTCGGGATCGAGCGCGCGAAAGGCAAGGCCGAGCACGGTGGCGATCGGTCCGAGCGTGATGTAGCGCTTGTTCCAGGTGACGCGAAAGCCGAGCGTCTCGCGGCCTTCGTGCATCGCGCGGCAGACGACGCCGACATCGGGAATCGCAGCGGCGTCGGAGCCGGCATACGGACTCGTCAGCGCGAAGCAGGGGATTTCATCGCCGCGCGCGAGGCGTGGCAAGTAGTAGTTCTTCTGTTCTTCGGTGCCGTAATGCAGCAGCAATTCGGCGGGTCCGAGCGAGTTGGGCACCATCACCGAGACCGCCGCCGCCGACGAATGCGTCGACAGCTTCATGATGACTTGCGAGTGCGCGTAAGCGGAGAACGCCTTTCCGCCGTACTGCTTCGGAATGATCATGCCGAGAAAGCCCTTCTCCTTGATAAAGGCCCAGGCTTGCGGCGACAGATCCTGCCAGATCGTCGTGGTGTCCCAGTCGTTGGCGATGTCACAGAGATGGGCGCATTCGTTGTCGATGAAGCTTTGTTCTTCCGGCGTGAGTCTTGGCGCGCCGTGAGCGAGGAGCGAGTCCCAGTGCGGGCGGCCGGAAAAGAGTTCGGCGTCCCACCAGACCGTGCCCGCTTCGATGGCGTCGCGTTCGGTGGCCGACATCTGCGGCAGGATCTTTTGAAATACGCCCAGCACCCGCCGGCTGATGAGCACGCGGCGCAACGGCTTGATGGAGAGGAGAAGCGCCGGAAGCACGAAGACGATGGCCAGCAGCGCGGTGACTATCGGCCCGACGATGCCGGTGAACGCGCCCGCCGCAACCCAGATCGCGAGCGCCGCGAGCCAGGCGACGGCAGACGCTTGCACGAAGGTCAACGCGCCAGCGACAAGGAGGAAAGCGATGACGAAGAGGGCGAGCATCACGGGTCTCCGAAGCGGCGGTGGTTCGGAGGAGCAGCACGGGGCGTGCCGAATGCGTCGGCATCGCCCTCTAAAATAGCTTGTGGCGCCCGATGGTTCGCTTACGTCTGCGCCGCCACTTCCTCCGCCGAGCGCGTCATATCGATACCCCTACGCTCGCGGCTGAAGAAGATCAACGCGGCGATCACGACAGCGACGGTTCCCGCAACGATCGCCATTGCCGTGCCGTAGTCCTTGCCGTGTGCCTCGGCGATCGATGCCTGCATCGTCGCATTGACGGCCGCCAGCAGGTTGCCGAGCTGATAAACGAGCCCCGGAAACGTCGCGCGAATCTCATCCGGCGAAATCTCGTTCAGATGCACTGGAATCACGCCCCACGCGCCCTGCACGGAAATCTGCATGAGGAACGCGCCGATAGCGAGCATCACCGGGCCTGTCGAGAACGCCCATAAATACAGAACCGGCAACGCGATCAGCGCGGCGATGAAAATCGCCACGCGCCGTCCGATCTTCTCGGAAAGCGACCCGAAAAAGAGTCCGCCGACAATCGCGCCGATATTGAGCACGATGGTAATCAGCGAAACCGTGTGCGGGTCGAAATGATGCTGTTCGCGCAGGAAGGTCGGATACAGATCCTGCGTGCCATGCGAGAAAAAGTTGAACGCGGTCATCAGGACGATCGCGTAAAGCGAGAGCTTCCAGTTCTGCTTGAGCGTGGCGAGCAGACCCGGCCGCTTGCGCTTTTCGAGCGCGCGCCACGCGGGCGATTCCGGCACGTGCGCGCGCACATAGAGCACGAGCAGCGCGGGCGCGACGCCGACAAAGAACATCCCGCGCCAGCCGACGAACTGATAAAGCACGCCGAATACGATCGACGCGAGCAAGTAGCCGCTCGGATATCCCGCCTGCAGCAAGCCCGAGACGAAGCCGCGCGAGGAAGGCGGCACGGTTTCCATCGTCAGCGCGGAGCCGACGCCCCATTCGCCACCCATCGCGACGCCGAAGAGAAAGCGCAAGATCAGCAAAGTCGTGAGATTCGGCGATAAACCCGAGAGCAATTCGAGCAGCGAATAAATCGCGATGTTGATCATCAATGTCGGACGGCGGCCGAATTTGTCCGCAAGCCGCCCGAAGATCAACGCGCCAAGCGGACGCGCCGCCAGCGTAAGCGTAATGGCAAAGGCCACCTTGGGAATGCCGGTATTAAATTCGGCGGCGATGTCCTTCAATATGAAGACCATCAGAAAGAAGTCGAATGCGTCGAGTGTCCAGCCCAGGTAAGCCGCAATCGTTACGTTTCGTTGTTCGCGCGTCCAACTCATTGCCGTGGTCTCCGTTCGATTAATTGATTGGCTTGCCTGGCGAGCGGCGAGGCCGGACAGGCACGGCCGCAGGCAAGCTGAGTGTACGCCCGTGTTTAATTAGCTGCAGGAGGTCAAGAAAGCGCGTGGCACGAATAAGCGCGATTAAATCGTGATCGTAAGCGCGAATGATTCGAATCGATTCGATTCAACAGAAGATCGAATAGACGACGTAAGAAAATTGAATAGGATTTGAAAAGAAAAGGCGCGGAAACAAAAAACCCCACGCGTTGATTCGTGGGGTTGTTTGCAAAACGCTGAAAGAGACCTTGGTGCCCAGGAGAGGACTCGAACCTCCACGGTGTTGCCACCGCTAGGACCTGAACCTAGTGCGTCTACCAATTCCGCCACCTGGGCAAGGGTGCGTGTACTGCGTTTTGTGCTTCGTGAGCAGCAAAGAACGCCATTATATCGACCGGATTGCGTCTGTCAAGCATTTCCATTCGACGATTCGCAGCGCGAGCGTGATCCTCGCCGCGGCATGCTCAAGCGCCTGCGAGCCTCATGAGGGCCCGAATACGGGTGTTAGAATGATCCGCAACGATGCCCGCCACTGAAGGCTGCAAAGTTCCGCGAAAGTCCATCTAAACGAGAAGAAAGACGATCAAGCCCTTGAGCAAATATCCGTATCCGATTCCCAGCCGCGAAGAGATTCTCGGCGTGCTGCGCACGAGCGAGACTCCGCATGCCGCGAACGACATCGCCGAGGCATTGTCGATCAAGCGCCAGGAGCGCGAAGGATTTTTCAAGCGACTGGCGGCCATGGAACGCGACGGGCAAATCCGCCTCGACAAGCGCGGTCACTACCAGCTCACGCATCCTTCGAACTTCGTTGCAGGCCGCGTGCAAGGTCATCGCGATGGCTTCGGCTTCCTGATCCGCGACGACGGCCAGGACGATCTCTTCCTTCCCAACGGCGAAATGCAGAAGGTCATGCACAATGACCGCGTGCTTGCGCGCATCGTCGGCTTCGACCGGCGCGGCCGGCCGGAAGGGCATATCGTCGAGGTCACGGACCGCGCGAACAAGCGCATCATCGGTAGGCTCATCAACGAGAATGGCGCGTTGATTCTCGTGCCGGAAGACAAGCGCATCGGTCACGACATTCTCATCACGCAGAACCCGAAGAAGGCGAAGGTCGGGCAAGTGGTGTCCGTCGATCTCACCGATTTCCCGAGCCGTCATTCGCAGCCGCTCGGCCGCGTGGCCGAAGTGATCGGCGATATCGACGATCCCGGCATGGAGATCGAGATCGCCGTGCGCAAGTACGGTGTGCCGCACGAATTCAGCGACGCCGCGCTTGCCGCCGCCGCGAAGCTGCCCGACGAAGTGCGTCCGGTGGACATACGCCATCGCGTGGACTTGCGCGATGTGCCGCTCGTCACGATCGACGGCGAAGACGCCCGCGACTTCGACGATGCCGTGTATTGCGAGCCCATCTCCGTGGGCCGCGGTTCGGGCTTCCGGCTGCTCGTGGCGATTGCGGACGTGTCGCATTACGTGCGCCCGAACGAAGCACTCGATGTCGACGCGCTCGACCGCAGCACGTCGGTGTACTTTCCGCGTCGCGTGATCCCGATGCTGCCGGAAAAGCTCTCGAACGGCTTGTGTTCGCTGAACCCGGACGTCGACCGTTGCGTGCTCGTGTGCGACATGGTCATCACCGCGCGCGGCGAAATCAAGGCATATCAGTTTTATCCTGGCGTGATGCATTCGGCCGCGCGTCTCACCTACACCGAAGTCGCCGCGGTGCTCACGAACACCAAGGGACCGGAAGCCGCGCGCCGCGCCGAGATCCTGCCGCAATTGCAGGATCTCTACGGCGTCTACAAGGCGCTGCACGCCGCGCGTCAGAAGCGCGGCGCAATCGATTTTGACACCACCGAGACGTATATCGTCGTCAACTCGCAGGGCAAGATCGAGCAGATCGTGCCGCGTCATCGTAACGACGCGCATCGGCTGATCGAGGAATGCATGCTGGCGGCCAACGTCTGCGCGGCGGACTTTTTGAAGCGCAACAAGCATCCGGGCCTCTACCGCGTGCATGCGGGACCGACCGAGGAGAAGCTCGAAAACCTGCGCACGTTCCTGCGTGGCGTCGGTCTCACGCTGACGGGCGGCGCGAAGCCTCACGCGAGCGATTACGCCGCGCTGATCGCGCAGATCCGCGACCGGCCCGACGCGCAGATGCTCCAGTCGATGGTGCTGCGCTCCATGCAGCAAGCGGTGTATAGCCCGGACAACATCGGTCACTTCGGGTTGGCTTACGAGGCGTACGCGCACTTCACGAGCCCGATTCGCCGCTATCCCGACTTGCTCACGCATCGCGCCATTTACGCCATTTTGCAGGGCAAGAAGTATCTGCCCGAAGTGGGTCACGACACATCGCTCAGCACCGGCCTCACGAAAGCCGCGCGCGAGATGCAGAAGAACGACGATCAGTCCCGCGGCCGTTCGCGCAACAACGTCGCGATTTGGGAAGAACTCGGGCTGCATTGTTCGTCGAACGAACGTCGCGCCGATGAAGCCTCTCGCGATGTCGAAGCCTGGCTCAAGTGCTATTTCATGCGCGACAAGCTCGGCGAGGAATACGGCGGCATGGTGAACGGCGTGACGTCGTTCGGCATCTTCGTGCAACTCGATTCGCTGTTTATCGAAGGGCTCGTGCATATCACCGAACTGGGCTCGGATTACTTCCAGTACGACGAGATCAAGAACGAACTGCGCGGCGAACGCACGGGTATCCGGTATCGCATGTCGGATCGTGTGCGCGTGCAGGTGGGCCGCGTCGATCTCGATGCGCGCAAGATCGACTTCCGTCTCGTGCGCGACACGCCGGTGAAACCGCCGGCGCCGCGTCCGTCCGCGAATGCGGGCGCCGAGCATGCATCGGGCGGCGATGCGGGCGGTCCGCGCATCCGCGCTTTCGACGACGACGTCACCGGCACGCGTGCGCGTGGCGGCACGAAGAAGGGCGCGGCGGTGGCGTCGGCCACGCGCGGTGGCGCGGCCAGAAAGCGTGGCGTGGCGTCGAAGTCATCGGCGCAGGGCAGGCCGGCGCGCAAGAAACGATAAGACGCGCTTCAGGGCGCTAGCTGGCAATCGCGCGGTCCGACGCCACGAGCTTCGGACCGCGTCATGCTTTTATGGATTTCACGAAGGTTTGGATCAGTCATGTCACGTCTCAAGGTTCTATACGGTTTTCACGCAGTGACCGCGCGTTTGCGTGCGGATGCATCGTCGATCGAAGAGGTCTTGTACGACCCTTCGCGCAAGGACCGGCGCATGCAGGATTTTCTGCGGACCGCGAAGGAAGCGGGCGTTCGCCTGATCGCAGCCGAGGAATCGCGCTTGTTCGGGCTCGCGGGCACCATTCAGCATCAGGGCGTGGTGGCGCGCGGGCAAGACTTGCCGCTCGCGCAGAATCTGGCCGAATTGCTCGATGGCGTGACCGGCACGCCGCTTCTGCTGGTGCTCGATGGCGTCACCGATCCGCATAATCTCGGCGCGTGTCTGCGTGTCGCCGATGCGGCGGGCGCGCATGCCGTGATCGCGCCGCGCGACCGTTCCGCCGGGCTGAACGCAACGGCGGCGAAGGTGGCGAGCGGCGCGGCGGACAGCGTGCCCTACATCACCGTGACGAATCTGGCGCGCGCGCTGCGCGAATTGAAGGATGCGGGCGTGTGGGTGATCGGCACGGCGGGCGAAGCGTCAGCGAGTCTCTTTGAAACGAAGCTGGACGGCCCGGTGGCTATTGTGGTGGGCGCGGAAGGCGAAGGCATGCGCCGTCTCACGCGCGAGACGTGCGACGAGATCATGAATATCCCGATGGCCGGCGCGGTGG
Source organism: Caballeronia sp. GACF4 (assembly GCF_023631025.1). Classification (NCBI taxonomy): domain Bacteria; kingdom Pseudomonadati; phylum Pseudomonadota; class Betaproteobacteria; order Burkholderiales; family Burkholderiaceae; genus Caballeronia; species Caballeronia sp. GACF4. Next base: position 295,051 of record NZ_JALQDW010000005.1, on the reverse strand, counting down.
AAAGTCTCAATGTGTCCGTGGCGAGCGGGGTTTGTTTATTCGAGGCCGTGCGGCAGAGAAGTGTGAAGAAGTAACGTGCCAATGTTGTCCCGCCTGACCGCCCTGATCTGCGCCTGTGCGCTCACCGCCTGCACCACCACCATGATCGACCGCGGCACCTACCTCGCCGACACTCAGCACCGCGCAAAAGGCGCCGACTCTCGCGTGCGCTTTCTCGTCATGCACTACACCGAGATCGACGAAGCGAAGTCTCTCTCGGTCCTGACCGGCGATCAGGTGAGCGTGCATTACGTCGTCCCCGATGCCCCGCGTATCGAACGAGGCGAGCCGGTCGTCTATCAACTCGTGCCGGAAGACCAGCGCGCGTGGCACGCCGGGCTGAGTTACTGGCAAGGCGCGACGGAACTCAACGCTTCGTCCATCGGGATCGAGAACGTGAATCTCGGGCCCATCGACACGCCGTCCGGCCGCGGATGGCAACCTTATCCGCCCGCGCAGATCGACGCGCTCATCGAGCTGTCGCGCGATATCGTCACGCGCTATCGCATTCCGCCGACGCGCGTCGTCGGCCATAGCGATATCGCACCGCAACGCAAGATCGATCCCGGTCCGCTTTTTCCGTGGCACACGCTTTACCAGGTGGGCATCGGCGCATGGCCCGACGATGCCACGGTCGCCGCGCATCTCGCCGGCCGTGCGCCGAAGGCGCCCACGGATGTCCGCGCGCTTCAGGAAAAGCTCAAACGTTACGGCTACGATGTCGCCACCGACGGTGTCCTCGACGAAAAAACGCGCCGCGTCCTCGGCGCGTTCCAGATGCACTTTCGCCCGTCGGACTATGCGGGCGACGCGGATGCCGAAAGCGACGCCATCGCGTCCGCGCTCATCGACAAATATCTGCCCTGACATGAGCGACTACTTTCTGCCGCTTCGCGCGCTCCATATGACCTGCGCGGGACTGAGCATCGCCGGTTTCTTGCTGCGCTGGATCTGGATGCTCGCGGATTCGCGTCTCTTGCAAAAGCGCGCGGTAAAAATCGTCCCGCACATCGTCGATACCGTGCTGCTCATCTCGGCCATCGCGCTCGTCGTCATCATCGGCTTCGACGCGAATGCCGCGTGGCTCGCAGCGAAGATCGCGGGCCTCGTCGTCTATATCGTGCTCGGGACGTTTGCGCTCAAACGCGGCCGCACCAAAACCTCGCGGGCAATCTTCGGCGTGCTCGCCATCGTCGTCTTCGCGTTCATCGCTTCGGTGGCGCGCACGCACGATCCGCTCGGTTTCCTGCACGCGTTCGCTTAGCGGAGCAAGATGCTCCCTTGGACTCGAATTCTCACCTCGAAAGCAGCAACACCATCATGACTCAGGACGAACTCAAGCAACTGGTCGGCCAGGCCGCCGCCGACTATGTCGACGCGCAGGCGCCCGAAGGCTGCATCATCGGCGTTGGCACGGGGTCCACCGCTAATTGCTTCATCGATGCGCTCGCAAAGTCGAAAGCGCGTTATCGCGGCGCGGTATCGAGTTCGCTCGCGACCACGGCGCGCCTCGAAGCGCATGGTTTCAAGGTGTTCGATCTCAACGAAATCGAAAACTTGCCCGTGTACGTGGACGGCGCCGATGAAATCGACGGCAGCGGCGCGATGATCAAGGGCGGCGGCGGCGCGCTCACGCGCGAGAAAATCGTCGCGTCGGTGTCGGACGTGTTCGTGTGCATCGCCGATGCAAGCAAGCGCGTCGACGTAATGGGCAAGTTCGCGCTGCCCGTCGAAGTCGTGCCGATGGCGCGCACGGCTATCGGCCGCAAGCTCGTGACGCTCGGGGGCGTGCCGATCGTGCGCGTGACGCTGGACGGTTCACCCTTCATCACGGACAACGGCAACGAGATCATCGACGTGAAGGGGCTTTCCATCACCGACCCGCGCGCGCTCGAAGCGCAGATCAACGCGTGGCCGGGCGTCGTGACCGTCGGACTGTTCGCGGCGCGCGGCGCGAATGTGTGTTTGCTGGGCACGGAGAAGGGCGTCGAACGTATCGACTACGCGGCATAAAAAACCGCTCGAAGGCAGCACGCTCAAACAAAAATGGCCCGGAATGTCCGGGCCATTTTTTATCCAAAGGCAAAATTAGAACGCGTTACGTCCGATAAAGCCCTTGAACATGGTCATCGCGACAATCTTGATGTCGAACCAGAACGACCAGTTGTGGATATAGAACAGGTCGAACTTCACGCGGCTCTGCATCTTCTCGACTTTTTCTGTCGCGCCACGATAGCCGTTCACCTGCGCCCAACCCGTAATGCCCGGCTTGATGCGGTAACGGAACATATAACCGTAGACGAGATCCTTGTACAAGTCGTCGTGTTCGAGCGCGTGCGGGCGCGGGCCCACCACCGACATATGTCCGAACAGTACGTTCAGGAACTGCGGCAGCTCGTCCAGACTCGTGCGGCGCAGGAATGCACCGATCTTCGTCACACGCGGGTCGTTGCGCGTTGCCTGGGTCACGTGGCCGCTCGTTTCCTTGTGCACGGCCATCGAACGGAACTTGTAGATGCGGAACGGCCGTCCGTCAGCGCCCTTGCGGTTCTGCGTGAAGAAAACCGGTCCCTTCGAGGTAGCCTTCACCGCGATCGATATGCCGATCATGAGCGGCGACAGCGCCAAGAGCGCGGCGGCCGCGAACAGGCGGTCGAACAGCATCTTCGGCCACATTTGCAGCGTGCTGACCGGCGAGGTCGTCAGGTTGATGGTGGCGAGCCCGGCGACATCCGTCATCGAATGATTGAAGAGCGAGATGCTGCGGGTGTCTGGAATCAAACGCAGATTCACGAAGTCATGGCGCAGCGCGTGAACGAAGCGGTAGATGGTGTGCTCTTGCGAAAGCGGCAGCGCGAGCCACACTTCGTTGATCTCTTCACGGCGCACTTTCTCGACGAGTTCGTCGAAGTCGTTGAGCACCGGCATGCGCATGGAAGCGCCCAGCGTGCTGCCTACGCCGCTCGCGTGCAATTCCTCGTCGCCGGTCGTATCGAGCAGGCAAACCGGCGTAAAACCCTGTTCGGGCGTGCTGCTGAGGTGCGCGAGCAAGGTGCGCGCGAAACCCTGCGCGCCGACGATCGCCACCGTGCGCTGGTTGAAGCCGCGGCCACGCATGGCTCTAAGGCTCAGATAGACCGCGCACTTCGCGACGACGATCAGCGCGCCGGAAATCAGCGTGGAATAAGCGAACCACAGACGCGAGACCAGATCCATCCGATGCAGCGTGAACGCCAGCAAAAGCGCCGCCGCCGCCACCGCGACCCAGGCGAGCGTCACGCGTGCGAGCATCACCGGCAACGGCTTGCCGCGCCAGGCTTCGTACACGCCGAACGCCGGAAACAGCAAGAGGGCGAGCACGCAATTGAACGCGATCAGCAACTTTTCGACATCGCTGAAATCGAGCGAGGAGAAGCGCATGAAGTGCGCAATCACCCCGCCTGCGATGATCAGGAACACGTCGAGACAACGTGCCGAGCGGGCGAACATATCGCGATTTTTAGTTTGCATCTGCATTATCAGGCGCTGGGAACGGAGACGTTTTCCTGCACGCGCATGCGCGGCAGCAGGCGGTCGAATTCACGCTTCACGAGGCCGTAGCACTCGCAGGCGCGGGCTTCGAGCCCTTCGCGGTCCACCACCTTGATACAGCCGCGGCTGTGATGGATGAGGCCCGCATCGTGCAGCTTGCCGGCTGCTTCGGTCACGCCTTCACGGCGTACGCCCAGCATATCGGCAATTAATTGTTGCGTCACTTGTAGTTCGTTGGACGCCGTACGATCGATTTCGATCAGAAGCCAGCGACAAAGTTGCTTATTGAGCGAATGATGGCGGTTGCATGCGGCCGTCTGCGCGACTTGCGTGAGCAGCGCTTGCATATAGAGAAGCATCAGGCGGCGCAGGAAGTCGGAACGCGCGAACTGGTCGCGCAGGGCTTGCGCGCTCATGCGATACGCGAAGCCGGGGCACTGCACTTGCACGCGCGTCGGCATGGTTTCGCCGCCCGTGAGCACCGGCACGCCCGTCATGCCTTCGCGGCCGACCGCCGCGATTTCGACAGAACCGCCATCTTCCATGGTATGCAGCAACGAGATGATGGCCGTCGTCGGGAAATAGACGTGATGAATGCGCTGGCCGGAATCGCACAGCAGCTGTTCGGTGCGCAATTGAACGAGCTCGAGATGCGGAGTCAGTGCTTGCCATTCGTGCGCCGGAAGCGCGCCAAGCAAATGGTTGCCGTGCAGGTCGGACTGGAGGGTCAGCATGGTTGTTCTCTCGTAGCTCGCGCAGTGCGCTTCACTCTTTTATTTACTGATGTGAACGTTATCCAACACATTCCGTCCTTCACATCAGCCCCGTAGCTCCTGTGTCGCGCATGAGTTGATTTGGTTGATTGCGTCGATCGGGTGGCGACACTCTTTTAGCGAGGACTGTGCCAATGCGGCGAGCGTCAATGTGGGCGGGGCCTCAGTGCAAATCCGCCGTTTGTGATGCAGTGCAGCGAAGCGTTTTTGTTTCAGTTTTGAACATTGCTGGTCTTAGGAATACGTATGCGACCCAATACGTAGCATTGTTGCGATCCCCCCGAATGAAGGATTGGTCATATCGCATTACCGCGCGACAGGGCTCTTGAGGAGACATCAGGTTGCAAACCTTCCCTCTTTCGTAGGGAGTTTGAAAATTGATTCATCCGTGTTCCATCGGCTTCGTGGGCAAGCGAACGTGCATTCGTGGATGATTCGCTTGCTTATCCGCAAAGCCTTGCTGCGTATGTCTTTGCGACATGCAAGCCGTGCATGGTCGTGATTCGCGTTCAAGGGCAAAACGTTGCGGCTCTTGCGCGATGTGGAAACCTCACGCGATAAGCATCACGGTGAACGATCTTCATGTCGGCCGTGATGGCTTACATCGGCCCATACGAGGCTTGCACAGCATGCTTCAACGAACATCATCACGATGATTCAGCGTAAAACGTTTGCGTGACAATTGATGGTTTGGTGCTTTGCGACAACGCCGGATTACGCGGAGGGAAGAATTCAGAAATGTTTCATCGAGGACAACTTCGAGCGCTTGTGTGTCGCGTGAAGCGTTGAACACAGCGCAAAGCAGCGTGAGATTTGACTAACACACTTGGCGTGCCATGTCGCCGAGAGATTGGAGCAAGCAGAAAACCCCTTGAAATAAGGCTCGAAATGAGGGCGCCGCAAAGGGCGCATCTCATGAATCATGCTATGAAATGTTCAACAGACGATAGCGGCGAGAGGCGGCACTACGCGCGAATACGCATCTTCGAGAACATCGAAAGAGGCTTCGCAAAGCTCGCGATGTTGTCGTGAAAGCGAGCGAGCGAGACGGCATTGCATGACCATGGTCTCGCTTGCGATCTTGCGGGCGCTGGTATGCGTTTGCACGGGTATGTCGAAGCCTTGCTCGCGCATCCATTGCAGGTAGTGCGCAAGCAGTTCGAAGTTCGCGCCGAGCTGTCGCATTACGTTTGCGAAGTAGAGCTGCGTGTAAGCGTCACCGCGCGCGAGCATGGCATCGACATGTTCGGGAAAGGCAGCACGCCAGCGCGTGATCGGATTGTGCAAAGGACGTCGCAGCAAATGCGCGCACAACAGATCGGCCGATGCTTCCGCCAAGGCCGTTCCGGTAAGCGGTTCACGTACACGCTTGACGAACTCGACATGCGGGAAAAGTGTCGCGGCCAAGGTGCTTGCGTCGCTGGCGGGCAAGCCCAGCACGCCGTTGTAGTCATCGCCATCGAGCAGATGGTAGCCCGTGTGATGAAAGTAGCCGAGACGCCGCGCATTGGGATCGATCACATCGATGCCGATAGTCGTCTTCGCATGCTCGCGATGGTAGGAAGCCGACCGCGTGTCGGGCAAGAAGAACGCATCCGTTTCGATCAGCACGGTGTTTGCGCGGCGCGTCTGCACGAGCGCGCGTTCTTCGAGCGAATGGAAGATTGAAAGCTCCTGTACTTGCAGGCCGTAAAGCTTTTCGATGTCTTCCGGTGTAATGCGGCCGAGCGTGAACTGGTCGTCCTCGAAGTCTTGCGCGACGCTATACGCGAGTGCCGCGCGCGGTTCGAGACCATTGCCATGCAGAAGCTCGATCCAGAGATCGACGGGTCCCGCGCCGTCGCGCCAGATGCGCTCGCCACGATGCAACGCATGCGCGTGATGCCGCCGCGCGCGCAGGCGCAAGGGGTCGAGTTGCACGACGCGCGAACGGCCTGCGTCGGAACCCGTCACACCGCCGGTGTGGAACGCGCTCATGCGTTGACCTCTGAGCAGTAAGGACGGCGTCCGATACCGCCCGTGCGGCCGGGCATGCAGTCATTTTTGCTTTCGTTTTTTTGCGCGCCCGAGTCGCGGTCGACGGCGGTAAGCATCTCGATTTTCCCATGAAGGTGCCGCATGAAGCGAGCGCTATCGGTGCATGCGAATGCACGAAATCGCGCCGGGTGCACGGTTGCATGCACTTATGGGCGGCGAACGGTGCATCGCGGCCCGTGTATGCGGTTTTAGGTTCGAAGGCGTCTTTTTCCCCGAGACGCCTTGCGTGCGGTTGGCCTTATTTGACGGGGCTGCAAGGGCTATCGTCGGTGCGCCGCCGCACGGAATGTTGGCTCACCGGGACGTAACGTGTGATGGTCGCCACGCCGGTTTTATCCGGCCCGAGCATGGAGAATAAAACGATGAACTGGAAAGCCCTTGATTTCGAACAGCTCACTGCGCGAGAGCTTTATCTGATTCTGCGCGCACGCAGTGCGGTGTTCGTCGTCGAACAGTCGCATGTGCACCTCGATCCCGATGGCCGCGATGAAAGCGGCGTGCATGTCTTCGCAGCCGAAGACATGACTCGTTCGATGCCCGTGCTCGCCTATGCGCGCATTCACGAAGGCGATGCCGAAGACCCGGAAGTCGTCGTCGACAAGATCTTGACGAGCCCGCTGCGTCGCGGCGATGGCACCGCGCATGCGCTCATCGAACGCGTGCTCGAAGTGACCGCGGAACGTTGGCCCGGACGCGGCGTGCGTCTCACGGCGCCTGTGAGTCTGCGCGGCTTTTACGAAGCGTTCGGCTTTCGCAAGACCGAAGGTCCGTTCCTCGAACACGGCATGCCGTACATCGGCCTGACGCGAAAGAGCCGTCAGACGGCGCGCGAAACGGCGAGCGCCAGCAAGGCGCAACTGCACGCCAACACCTACGAGTTGCTGTAAGCAGCTTTGCGCGCGCTGCTTGGCCGTTAAGGCGGCGCGCGCGATCCAACGAATTCCACGCTGTAAAAACGAAAGGCAATCCAGGACACGCGGGCCGACCAAGGTCGCGCGTGCCGAACCCACATGCGAATAGTCCATCTAGCCAACCACGCACAGACGATTGGCAACGGCACCGTCAACATGATGGTGGATCTCGCCTGCATGCAGGCGCGCATGGGGCAGGAGGTAATCGTGGCGTCATCCGGCGGCGGATTCGAGCCGCTCTTGCGACGTCACGGCATCACGCATATTCCGTTGCAACAGTCGCGCCAGCCTTGGCGCGTCCCTTCGATGATCGCGGGCTTCAATCGCCTTATCGACCGATTCGATCCCGATATCGTGCACGCGCACATGATGACGGGCGCATTGATCTCGCGGTTTGGCAGCATGCGCCGCCGCTTCGCGCTCGTCACGACCGTGCACCATGAATTGCAGAAGAGCGCGTCGCTGGTGCGCTCGGGCGATCGCATGGTCGCCGTGAGCGATGCGGTCGCGAAGGATCTCGTCGCCCGCGGTATCGGGGCCGAGCGGCTTTCGGTCGTGCGCAATGGTGCGATAGGCGCGCCGCGGCTCGTGTGCCGTCCCGCGCCGAAACCCCTGCGTTTGAAGCATCCGAACGTGGTTTGCGTGGCGGGGATGTATCGAAGAAAGGGTATTACCGATTTGCTGCATGCATTCGCGCTGTTGCGCGAGCAATCGATGCACGACCGGGAATTCATACCGGAGCCGCATCTGTACCTAGTAGGCGACGGGCCCGATCGCAGCGCGATGGAAACGCTCGCCGCCGAGCTAGATCTGGGCGCGACGGTGCATTTCACCGGCTTCGTCGCGGACCCGCGTCCGTATCTCGCCGAAGCCGATGTCTTCGCGTTGCTGTCGCTTCAGGACCCGAGTCCGCTCGTGATCGCCGAGGCGCGCGAGGCAGGATGCGCAATCGTTGCCACGCGTATCGGCGGTATCCCCGAATTACTCGATGGCGGCGCGGCGGGCGTGCTCGTGCCCGATGGCAATCCGGCCGAGGCGGCGGCGAAACTGCGCTGGCTGCTGCTCGACTCGCAGGCGCGCGGCCAACTGTCGGCGCGCGCGCGACAGAATCTGCATCAGCTTTCAGTCGAGCGCGTAAGCAACGAATACCTGACGATCTATCAGGAAACGCTCGCGGAACGCGCTTCGCAACGGCCGCGCGCGATGCCGGTCGGCCCGCGTCGCACGCGCGCGCCCGATGGCGCCGTATGAGCGAATAGACCGACGAATGAACTAAGTGGTGCACGACGAAAACGCGCATACGTACCGCATAAAGCGCGCGAGTGTCATACAAAAGGGGTATCGAATCGGGCGAGCGTTCGCGGTCGCACAGAACGCATACGAGATGCTTGCTCAAATGCTTGCATGACCGGTTCGCATTTCGGACGGACCGCAAAAAAACGCTCGCGCCGCGCTGCGACGTCGCCATTCTTCAGTTTCCCTGACGAATGCCGGCGCGCGCGCGGCGCGAGTGCAGCACTCAGGGCATGCAGCAAGAAGGGCGGCGACGTGGCGATTGCACCCCGTCAGAGGGAATACCCTGTCAGGAAATTCCCAACTGGTTTTCGGTGCAACGAAGACGCAACGTATCAGGCACGACGACCGGACCAGTCGGTTGTCGCCGTGCCTCGGCGCCTCTGAGCAAACAGCGTGTTCACGACGAACACACATGGCTACGGACAGGCGACAAAGGGGAGAAGCGAGATGGATGAAAACAAAGAGCGATCGCTGGTGGCGAAGGTCATGGACGGACTCGTCTCAGGGATCGTCGAGCAGAAATATGGGGCGATATTGCCGCCGCAGGACATCCTCTCGAAGGAGTTCGACGTAAGTCGGACCGTCATGCGTGAAGCGCTCTCCATGCTGCTCGCGCGGCATATGCTGGACGTGCGGCCGAAAACCGGCACGCGCATCCGGCCGATGAGCGACTGGCGCCTGATCGACGAAGATGTCGTGAGCTGGCGTTTTCGCGCGAAGCCCGATCAGACGTTTCTGCGCGATGTAATCGAATTCCGCATGCTGATCGAACCCCGTGCCGCCGCGCTGGCAGCAGCCCGCGCGACCCCCGATGAGATCGCCGGCATTCGCGATGCCTTCGACGCGCTTTCGCAATTGCAGGTTGGCGAGCCGGAATATCAGGCCGCCGACGAAGTGCTGCATACGCGTATCGTGGCGGCGAGCGGCAATCAGTTCTTTCGCCAGATGACGGCGATCGTGCGCGGTGCGCTCGTCACGGTGAATCCGATCGTCGACGGCATCGAGTCGGTGCGTGAAGCGACGCTTGCGGCGCAGCGGCTCGTGGTCGAAGCCATCGAATCGAAAGATACCGATGCAGCCGAACGCGCGACGCGCGCACTCGTCGATCTCGCGGCGGAAGAAGTGGGCCGCGCGTTCTCGCTCGAGCGCTCGAGCCCGCAGTATCCGGCGCAGCCGCCGAGCGTGAATGCTCCGGCAGGCGCGTAACGGCGTCCGTATCGCGTGAAAAGCCGGGACCTGTCCCGGCTTTTTGCATTTGGCCGCGCGGTTCCTTGAGGCACAATGCCTCCCACGATGAACATCTCGCGGGAGACCGGCTTTGAGCAATACCGAAACGAACACGACGACGAACACGGGAAAGACGAACGCGATCCGCTGGGGCATCGTGGGTGCGGGACGCATTGCACGGCGCTTTGCCGAAAGCCTGGGGCATGTCGATGGCGCGGCACTCGCGGGCGTCTGGTCACGACGCGCCGAACCCGCTCGCGCGCTGGCGGCACCGCATGGCGCGCGCGCCTTCGACGACCTCGACGCCATGTTCGGCGAGATCGACGCGGTCTATGTCGCAACCATGCAGGACAGTCATCCCGAATACGCGCTGCGTGCCTTGGCGGCGGGCAAGCCCGTGCTCTGCGAGAAACCGGCCGCCGTGAACGCGCGCACCTTGCAGACCATGATCGACGCCGCGCGCGCGTCCAAGCTGCTTTTCATGGAAGCGATGAAGCCGCCGTTCTATCCGCTTTATCGCCGTTTGCGCGAGCATCTTGCGCGCGATCCCATCGGCGAGATCGGACTCGTGCGCGCGGGCTGTTCGATAGCCGGCGTGCCGCTCGATCATCCGTCGTTCTCACTCGAAGCGGGCGGCGGCGCGTTGCTCGATATCGGCGTCTACGAAGCGTTTCTGGCGGTCGACTGGCTCGGCGAGGCGCTCGACGTGCAGACGATCGGCCGCGTGGGCGAAACGGGCGTGGATGTCTTCGCGAGCCTCAACGTGCGCCACGAGCGCGGCATCGCGCAGATATTCTGCGGGCTCGATCTGCAAGGTCGTGGCGATGCGCTCATCGGCGGCACTCAAGGCACGGTGACGATCCACGAGAACTGGTGGAACCCGGCGCGCGCAAGCATCGTTTATACGGACGGACGCCGCGTCGAACTCGACGAGCCTTTCAGCGGCGGCGGCCTGAACTACGAGACCGCGCACTTCTGCGAGCTGCTGCGCGCGGGCGCCACCGAAAGCCCGATCATGCCGCACGCCATGTCGATGCGCATGATCGCCATCATCGATGCCGCGCGGCGCGATCTGAACGTGCGCTTCCCGTTCGAGGCAGATTAGCGTTCGCCGCCCATGCAGCTCAATGCCGGCCCGGCAGCGCGAGGCGTCTTTCGAACCTGCGCTGCACGAATTCCAGCACGCTGCAGAGCACCCAATAGACGAACGCCGCCGCGAGATAAAGCGGCAACGGCTGATACGTCGCCGCAATCACTTCCTGCGCGCTGCGCAGCAACTCCGTCACGGTGATGACCGAGACGAGCGACGTATCCTTGATCAGGCTGATGAGACTGTTCGACAGACTCGGCACCGCAATGCGCAAGGCTTGCGGCCCGACCACGTAGCGCAGCGTCTGGGCGCGCGACAAACCGAGACTGTAGGCGGCGAGCCATTGCCCGTTGGATATGCCGAGAATCGCGCCGCGCATGCTTTCCGAAAGATACGCCGCCACGTTCGCCGACAGCGCGATCACGCCTGCGGGCGTCGGGTCGAGCGAGATGCCGAGGCTCGGCAGGCCGTAGTAGATCACGAAGATCTGCACGAGCAGCGGCGTGCCGCGCATCACGCTCACATAGCAGCGGCCGATGGCGACGAGCGCGCGGCTGCGGCTGATGCCCATCAACGCCAGGACGACGCCCGCGATGAGTCCGAAGAACATCGAATAAAGCGCGAACTTGATCGTCAGTAGCGCGCCTTGCGCCAGCACCGGGGCCGATTGAACGAGCAGGGAGGTCGTGGACATGAACGGGGAAGCAGGAAGGAGAGCGGGCAGGTTGCCGCGCAAAGCGCACATCATAAACCGCGCGCGAAAAAGACAAGGGCGACACCGTCAGACGATGCCGCCCTCGAGCCGCGCGTTACGCTCGTAACGTCCGCAACGCCTTTCGGCGCGCAGGAACGAGGCTTACTTTGCGGGCTTGGTCACGTCGATACCGAACCACTTCTGCGAGATCTTCGTGAACGTGCCGTCCTGTTCGAGCTGGGTCATGGCGTCGTCGATCGCCTTGGCGAACTTCGGGTTGCCCTTCTTGAACGGAATGCCGGACGGGCTGCCCTTGTCGAGATTCGCGCCCGTGCGCAGCGGCAGTTGCGAGTTCTTCAGCAGATAGGCGAGCATCAGACGGTCGTTGAGCGCGGCGTCCAGACGGCCGGCTGCCAGATCGCGCAAATATTCGGGCGCGCCTGGATACGTCTTCACATCGATACCCGGCACCGACTTCGCCATGTCCATGTAGTTCGTGCCGAGACCGACGCCGAGCTTCTTGCCCTTCAGTTCGTCGAGCGACTTGAATTCGCGCTTGTCATCCGCGCGCTGGATCAGCTGCGCGTTCGAGTACGTGTAGGCGGGCGAGAAGTCGAGCGTGGCCTTGCGCGCATCGGTGATACCGACTTGATTCACGATCACGTCGAACTTGCCAGCCTGCAGACCCGCGATGATGCCGCTCCACTCTGTCGTCACGAACTCGGGCTTTACGCCGAGCTTGGCGGCAACCGCCTTGGCGATATCCACGTCGTAACCGACCAGCTCGCCTTGCGGCGACTTCGAGTTGAACGGGGGGAAGGTGCCCTCCAGACCGACGCGCAGCGTGCCGCGTTGCTTGACGGAATCGAGCAGGTCTTCGGCATGCGCCGCAGCCGACAGGGACGCGCCGATCAGACCGGCGACGAGCACTTTCTTGAGCGTGGACAGTTTCATCGTGTTTTATTCCTCTTGAATGGCATCGCGACGGCGAGCCGTGCTTTGCAGGTGCGGCATCATAGATAAAAGGCAAGCGATGCGTAAGATCGTTTGCTTATTTCCATATTCCTACGCAAGGGCTTCGACGCACTCGCGCACGAGCGCCGGTCCCTTGTAGATCAGCCCCGTATAAATCTGCACGAGCGATGCTCCCGCCGCGAGCTTCGCGCGCGCGTCCTCGCCCGAGAAAATTCCGCCCACGCCGATGATCGGTACATCCGCGCCCAGTTCGGCGCGCAGCTTGCGGATCACCTCGTTGGACGCATCGAAGACGGGGCGGCCCGACAGGCCTCCGGTTTCCTCGCCGTGCCGCATGCCGCTGACGGCGGTGCGCGAGAGCGTGGTGTTGGTGGCGATCACGCCGTCGATACCGTGCGTGAGGACGGTTCCGGCGATCGACTTGATCTGCTCGTCGTCGAGATCGGGCGCGATCTTGAGCGCGAGCGGCACGAGCTTGCCGTGAAGATCGGACAGACGCTGCTGCTTGTCCTTGAGCGCGCCGAGCAGCGAATCTAGTTCGCCCGCGCCCTGTAGCTGCCGCAGATTCTTCGTGTTCGGCGACGAGATATTGATCGTCACGTAGCTCGCGAACGGATAGACGCGTTCGAGGCAGTACAGATAGTCATCGGCGGCGCGTTCGATCGGGGTATCGGCGTTCTTGCCGATATTGAGCCCCAGGATGCCGCGATAGCGCGCCGCCTGCACGTTGGCGACGAACTGTTCGACGCCGCCGTTGTTGAAGCCCATGCGGTTGATCAGCGCGCCCGCTTCCGGCAGCCGGAAAATGCGCGGCCGCGGGTTGCCCGGCTGCGCGCGCGGCGTGACCGTGCCCACTTCGATGAAGCCGAAGCCGAGCGCCGCCAGTCCGTCGATGCACGCGCCGTCCTTGTCCAGTCCCGCCGCGAGACCGACGGGATTGCGGAACGCGAGGCCCATCACGTTGCGCGGCGAGTCGGGGCCGCGTTTGGCAAGCATGCCGGCGAGTCCGGTGCGGCCGGCCGCGCCCAGCATGCGCAGGGTGAGGTGATGAGCGTCTTCCGCGTCCATCTTGAACAGATGCGAGCGCGCGAGCGGGTAAAGGGAGCTGAACACGAAGTGAACGCCTCCGACGGCGAGTTTTTTGAGACCCGCTATTTTAGCGGCTTTGAAGAGGGCGCCGGAGTGGATGGTTGCGGCGCGAGTTTTTGTCGGCGAGGTGCGGCGATCCGGGGAAGCGGTTGTTTCCTGCCGATGGGGCTTTCCGAACGTCAAGCGCAAGGTTGCCGCGCGCGAGGCGCTGGCTACTTCGGCTGACTCACGTTGTGGATGCGGCCCGGCATCGGCAGGGTTCCGGCGGAAAGCGTCGTTGCGGGATCGAGCGGTGACCAGCGGCCATCGATCAGCCCTTCCAGCGGCCGAAAGTTGGCCTTGTATGCCATCTTTTCGCTTTCGCGAATCCAGTAGCCGAGATACACGTGCGGCAAGTCGAGGCTCTTCGCCTGCTCGATCTGCCAGAGGATGTTGAACGTGCCGAAGCTCGTGTGCGGCAGGCCCGGCTCGAAGAACGTGTACACGGACGAAAGCCCGTCGCCGAGAATGTCGATCATGCTGATCATGCGCAATGCGCCGGGCGTGTCCGCGTTGCCCGGCTCGCGGAATTCGACGAGCCTCGAATTGATCCTGCTTTGTAGCAAAAACTGTTCGTACTGGTCGCGGCTGTCGCGATCCATGCCGCCACCCGCGTGCCGCGCCGATTGATAGCGCATATAAAGCGCGTAGTGCTCTTCGTCGTAATGCAGCGGCGCGACGCTCGCGACGAGATTGCCGTGCTGCTTCCAGACGCGCCGTTGCGTGCGGTTCGGGGCGAAGCGCGCCACCGGCACGCGCACCGGCACGCAGGCACGGCAACCGTCGCAATACGGGCGATACGTGAACACGCCGGAACGCCGGAAGCCGGCTTTGACAAGTTCGGTGTAGACGTCGGAATTGATGAGATGGCTGGGCGTCGCGACTTGCGAGCGTGCCACGCGTCCTTCCAGATAACTGCAAGGATAGGGCGCTGTTGCATAGAATTGCAGCGCGGAAAGCGGTGACAGCGGCAGCTCGTTCGGATGTGTCACGTTGGCGGCTCTCGTCTCGCGGGCGTCTCGTCGTTGCTGGTTTCTGGTTGCCTGGTTGATGCCTGTCCGGTGCCTGGTTCCGTTCCGGTGTCCTTGCGTCGTCGTCTAGCGCTCGATCAGTTCCGCGAGAACCGATTTATCGAAGCGCCAGGGAATCGGCGCATCTTCGACCGCGTGACGCAGATGCATGACAAACGCGCGGCGGCCGATCTCGCGGCCGCCCAGCGACGCCAGATGCGCCGTATTCTGCTGACAGTCTATCATCCCAATTTTATGGCGGCGCAAGTGCGCGACGAGCGCGGCGAGGGCGATTTTCGAGGCATCGGTCTTGTGCGCGAACATCGATTCGCCGAAGAACATCTTGCCGAACGACACGCCATAAAGCCCGCCGACGCGCCGCCCGTCGAACCACGTTTCGACGCTGTGCGCCTTGCCCGCGCGATGCAGCGTCGAGTACGCCTCAACGATTTCGGAAGTGATCCACGTGCCGCGCTGACCGTCGCGCGGCGTGTCGGCGCACGCGTGCATCACGGCGGCGAAGTCGTCGTCCACGCGCACTTCCCAGAGCGGCTCGCGCGACACGCGTTTGAGCGTCTTGCGCAGCGAATCGGAAACCTTGAACTCGTCCGGAACCAGCACCATGCGTGGATCGGGACTCCACCACAGCACGGGCTGACCGTCCGAATACCACGGAAAGATGCCGCGCCGGTAGGCATCGACGAGACGCGCGGGCAAGAGCTCCGCGCTCGCGGCGAGCAAACCCGGCGCGCCGCTCGATGCGCCGAGCGCGCGCTCGACGGGCGGGAACGGATCGTCGTCGGCGAGCCAGGGAACCATGGTCGAAGCAGTCGATGCGCGAGGCGCTCAGCCTTCGCGCAGCGTGCGGAAGATGTCGCCCGTGTGCAGCGTGAAGTTGCCCGCGGCGCGGTCGGCGAAGAAGAAACGCAGCGTCTGGCCGACGGTCGGAAAGGCGATTTCGTCCCACGGAATCTCGCTTTCCTCGAAGAGACGCACTTCGAGACTTTCCTCGCCGGCGTCGATTTCGATATCGAGCAGACGCGCGAGATAGAACAGATGCACCTGATGCACGTGCGGCACGTTGAGCAGCGTGAAAAGACTTTGAATCTCGACGCGCGCGCCTGCTTCCTCGAGCGTTTCGCGCGATGCGCCTTCGCTCGTGGTCTCGTCCATTTCCATGAAGCCTGCCGGCAAGGTCCAGTAGCCGTAGCGCGGCTCGATTGCCCGGCGGCACAAGAGCACCTTGTCGTCCCACACCGGCACCGTGCCGACGACGTTGCGCGGATTCTGGTAGTGAACGGTGCCGCAACTGCCGCAGACGAAGCGCTCGCGGTTGTCGCCAGGCGGGACCGAAAGGGCGACCTCGTGGCCGCAGACGGAACAGAATTTCATGGAAATGGACGTGGGAAGTGTGGTGCGAGTGTATCACCGGCTTGGGGGTCGTCATGAAGGGCGGGTGAGGCGGAAAGCGGGGGCGTGATCGGTTGGTCGGGCGGAACTCGCGCAGGCGACGCGAACGAAGTGAACGAAGCGAACGAAGCGAACGAAGCGAACGAAGCGAACGACGCGAACGACGCGAACGACGCGAACGACACGAACGACGCGAACGACGCGAACGACGCGAACGACGCGAACGACGCGAACGACGCGAACGACGCGAACGACGCGAACGAAGCGAACGAAGCGAACGAAGCGAACGAAGCGAACGACACGAACGACGCGAACGACGCGAACGACGCGAACGACCGCGAACGCCAGAGCGCTTCGCCTCACCGCCCATCTCGCTACAATGGTTGGCTGACGTTGCCAGCTACTCCCCATTCACGATTGACGGGCGCATCGCTCCGTACGAACTCCATGTCCACTTCTCCTCGTCCCCCGATGCTCGCGACCGCGCAAGCGCTCGGTCTTCTCCTCGACGCCGCGCATCGGGTCGATGGCACCGAGCGCATCGATACGCTCGATGCCGCGGCGTCGCTCGGCCGCGTCCTTGCCGCCGATGTCACGTCGCCGCTAGACGTTCCGCCAATGCACACCAGCTCGATGGACGGTTACGCCGTCCGCGCCGCCGATCTCGCCGGCGCAAGCGAGGCCGCGCCGCGCGCGCTGCCGGTGTCGCAACGCATTCCGGCTGGCCACGCCGCCACGCCGCTCACGGCAGGCACGGCCGCGCGCATCTTCACCGGCGCGACGGTGCCTCCGGGCGCCGATACCGTCGTCATGCAGGAAATGGCGCGTGCGGCGGACGACGGCAGCGTCGCGTTCGCGCACGCGCCCGCAGCTGGCGAATGGATCACGCAACAAGGCGCGGACATCCGCGGCGGTTCGGCGATCCTGCCTGCGGGCACGCGCCTCACGCCGCAAGCGTTGGGTCTCGCGGCATCGGTCGGTTGCGGCGCGCTCGATGTCGTGCGGCGCGTGCGCGTCGCCATCTTCTTTACCGGCGACGAACTGCGCATGCCCGGCGAGCCGCTCGCGCCCGGCGCCATCTACAACTCGAATCGCTTCGTGCTGCGCTCGCTGCTTGCGAAACTCGGTTGCGACGTGACCGACCTCGGGATCGTGCCGGATCGTCTCGACGCAACGCGCGAAACCCTGCGCCACGCGGCCGGGGAACACGATCTGATTCTGACGTGCGGCGGGGTATCGGTCGGCGAGGAAGATCACGTGAAACCGGCGGTGGAAGCCGAAGGACGCATCGCCATGTGGCAGATCGCGATGAAGCCCGGCAAGCCGCTCGCGTTCGGCAACGTGCGACGTTCGGATGCCGCGCTCGGCGAAGCGTATTTTATTGGCCTACCGGGAAATCCGGTGTCAAGCTTTTGCACCTTCTTGCTGTTCGTGCGGCCGTTCCTGCTGCGGCTGGCAGGCGCGAGCGACGTCGCGCCGCGCGTCTACTCGATGCGTGCCGACTTCAGCCAGAAGAAGGGCGACCGCCGCAACGAGTTCCTGCGCGCGCGCGTGAACGACGCAGGCGGCCTCGATCTCTTTCCCAATCAAAGCAGCGCCGTGCTGACTTCGACCGTGTGGGGCGACGGCCTCATCGACAATCCGCCGGATCACGCCATCCGCGCGGGGGAGACGGTGCGCTTCATTCCCTTTTCAGAGTTGATGCGGTAGAAGGCCATCAAATGCATATCGAACTGAGATTTTTTGCCAGCGTGCGCGAAGCGCTGGGTGTCGCGAACGAGACGGTCAGCGTGCCGGACACCGTCGTGAATGTCGGCGATGTACGCGCCTGGCTGCGCATGCGCGGCGGCGCGTGGGCCGAAACGCTCGCCGAAGGCCGTGCGTTGCGCATGGCCTGCAATCACGTCATGACGGACCCGTCGCAGCGCATCACGGATGGCTGCGAAGTGGCGTTTTTCCCGCCGGTCACGGGCGGTTGACATGACGATCGTGCGCGTACAGGAGGCGGATTTCGATCTCGGCGCGGAAGTCGCCGCGCTGCGAGCGGGCAATCCGAAAGTGGGCGCGGTGGCGTGCTTCGTCGGCACGGTGCGCGACTTGAACGAAGGCAGCGCGGTCGAGACGATGGAGCTCGAGCACTATCCCGGCATGACGGAGAAATCGCTGCACGAGATTGCCGAGTCGGCGCGTGCGCGCTGGCCTGGGTCGGACGTGCTGATCGTGCATCGCGTGGGAAAACTGAAGCCGCTCGATCAGATCGTGCTGGTCGCAACCACGGCGATGCATCGCGGCGAGGCGTTCGAATCGTGCGCCTTCGTCATGGACTACTTGAAAACGCGGGCGCCGTTCTGGAAGAAGGAAAAAACCGACGCGGGCGAGCGCTGGGTCGATGCGCGCGAATCGGATGATACGGCGCTGGCTCGCTGGCAAAAGCCGAAAAGCTAAAGCGCGGCGATGGTCATAGGAAAAGGCGACGATCCGCGGATAAGTCAAACCGCTTACCGCGTGACTGGCGAGACAAAAGCGGCACGCGAAATCGCGCTAAGAGCGCTCGCAAACGGGTAAAAGCCAAAAACCTTGGGCGGCAAGACAAGCGTGATCGGCGAGGAAGAACGCCGCGAGCGTCACTTCGTATCCGCCGAACGTCCCACGAATCTCGCTGGAAACGCTTCCGCCGATGGCCGCTTTGCGAAACGCGGCTCTTCCCGGCCGCCGGTGCGCTGCCGTTTGAGCGCCGCGAGAAGTTCCTGCTGCGCGTCGGGAATCTTGTAATCCCAGCCGAACTTGCTCAATTGCAAACTGTGCGCGATCCGCAGCGCCGGTTCCATGAACTGCACGGCGGCGGCCGGCTCGTAACGCGCGTCCACGGTGTCGAGAAAAAACGTAAGCCAGCGTGCGAAATGCTCGGGCGCGATACCTTCGAGCGGCCGATGCGCCTCTTGCACATTCCCGCGATACTGCTTCGTTCCCAACACGAGGCTCGACCAGAAGGTCGTCATTTTGGCGAGATGCTCGTCCCAGCGGCCCGTCAGTTCGCGCGAAAAGATCGGGCCGAGCAGGGAATCGTCATCGACACGGCGATAAAACGTCTCCACGAGCGTGCGGATGTTGGCTTCGTCCGGTTCCGCAAAGCGAGCCGGGCGGGCAGATGATTCGTGAAGGGTCATGGCAAATAAATGTTATGCGGATGCTTACACGCAAGCGTCAGCACATTATGCTGACGATAGGCGCTGTTTTGTCGCAAAATGTCGCGTCTTGAACAGCGATAATCCGACCGGTCGTTCAATTTTTCGTGGCGGGCCGCGTCAGGATGTTAGACCTTATGTGCGCGTTGAGGTCATTGTCGCTGGCGCACGCGCGGTGTTTTTCCGCGCATCCCGCGTCGCGCCGCTTTCGCCGTCTGCTCTTCGTTTGCCCGCGTGCCTCTGGCTCCGTTGTTCTCGATGCGCGTGTTCCGCGCACAAAATCATCGTGACATCATGCGACTGACCGACTACACCGACTACACCCTGCGCGTCCTGCTTTACCTTGCCGTGCGCCCGTCCCGCCTTTCGACCATCGGCGAGATATCCAAGGCGTATGGCATCTCGCGAAATCATCTGATGAAAATAGTCCAGCAATTGGGCGAACTCGGCTGGGTGGAAACGGTGCGAGGGCGTCATGGCGGACTGCGGCTTGGCGAGCGCACGCCTTATCTGACGATCGGCGAGATCGTGCGCACAATGGAAAGCGACTTCGACATCGTCGGTTGTTTTTCGCGTGACAAGGCACACCGGCAATGCGTGATTCAGTCGGCCTGCTTGTTGCGCGGCGTCTTCGCGACGGCGCGCGATGCCTTCCTTGCGGAACTCGACAAGCATACGGTCGGCGAACTCGCGCGTCCGGCGGATGAGCTCTCGCAGTTGCTTGGCATCGTGAGCGTGATTCCGGTATCGGTCGAGCGCATGCAAAGCTCGTCTGCCTGACGCGCGGTTCAGTCTTTGCACGCGGCCGGACGGTGAACGAAAACCGGACGGACAGGTCATTCTCATGCGCCGACGCTCGCGCGGGCTTTCTCGAAATCAAGCGAAAAGGTGCGCGCAAACGGCTAAGCGAGGCTTGAAACCGGCCAAAAGCGCCTCATTTTGGTCGTATTCGAATTGGAGCTTTCAATAATGAGAATCGACAAACTCACCACCAAATTTCAGGAAGCGCTGTCAGACGCGCAAAGTCTGGCGGTCGGTCACGACAACCAGTACATCGAGCCAGTTCACTTGCTTGCCGCGCTGATCGCGCAGCAGGACGGTTCCGCGCGCTCGCTCATGTCGCACGCGGGCGTGCAGGTTCAGGCACTGCAAAACGCGCTCAACGACGCAATGAATCGTGTGCCGCAAGTGCAAGGCACGGACGGCAACGTCCAGGTCAGCCGCGATCTCGCGGGCCTGCTCAACAACGCCGATAAGGAAGCGCAGAAACTCAACGACACCTACATCGCGAGCGAAATGTACCTGCTCGCGGTCGCGGACGACAAAGGCGAAGTGGGCCGCGTAGCCCGCCAGCATGGTCTTACGCGCAAGGCGCTCGAAGCCGCGATCAACGCGGTTCGCGGCGGCGCGCAGGTCGATAGCCAGGACGCCGAAAGTCAGCGCGAGGCGCTCAAGAAGTACACCGTCGACCTGACCGAGCGCGCCCGCGCAGGCAAGCTCGATCCGGTGATCGGCCGCGATGACGAAATCCGCCGCTCGATCCAGATTCTGCAACGCCGCACCAAGAATAATCCGGTGCTGATCGGCGAACCGGGCGTCGGCAAGACGGCTATCGTCGAAGGACTGGCGCAGCGTATCGTCAACGGCGAAGTGCCCGAAACGCTCAAGGGCAAGCGCGTGCTGTCGCTCGACATGGCGGCGCTGCTCGCGGGCGCGAAGTATCGCGGCGAGTTCGAGGAGCGGCTGAAGGCCGTGCTGAGCGATATCGCCAAGGACGAAGGCATGACCATCGTCTTCATCGACGAGATTCATACGATGGTCGGCGCGGGCAAGGCCGAAGGCGCAATGGACGCGGGCAACATGCTGAAGCCGGCGCTTTCGCGCGGCGAATTGCATTGCATCGGCGCGACCACGCTCGACGAATATCGCAAATACATCGAGAAGGACGCGGCGCTCGAGCGGCGTTTCCAGAAAGTGCTGGTCGACGAACCTTCGGTGGAAGCGACCATCGCGATCCTGCGCGGCTTGCAGGAAAAGTACGAGTTGCATCACGGCGTGGAGATCACGGACCCGGCTATCGTCGCGGCGGCGGAGTTGTCGCATCGCTATATCACGGACCGCTTTCTGCCGGACAAGGCGATCGATCTGATCGACGAAGCGGCGTCGCGCATCAAGATGGAAATCGATTCGAAGCCCGAAGAGATGGACAAGCTCGACCGCCGTCTCATCCAGTTGAAGATCGAACGCGAGGCCGTGAAGAAGGAGAAGGACGAGGCATCGCAGAAGCGTCTGCAACTCATCGAGGAAGAAATCGACCGGCTCAATCGCGAATATTCGGATCTCGAAGAAATCTGGACCGCCGAAAAGGCCGCCGTGCAGGGCAGCGCGCAGCTCAAGGAAGAGATCGAAAAGGCGCGTGCGGACATCGCGCGTTTGCAGCGCGAAGGCAAGCTCGAGAAAGTGGCCGAACTGCAATACGGCAAGCTGCCCGAACTCGAAGCGCGTCTCAAGCAAGTGACGCAGGCCGAGTCGCAGGAGCAGAACAACCCGACGCGTCCGCGTCTTTTGCGCACGCAAGTGGGCGCCGAGGAAATCGCGGAAGTGGTGTCGCGTTCCACGGGCATTCCGGTCTCGCGCATGATGCAGGGCGAGCGCGAGAAGTTGTTGCAGATCGAGGGCAAGCTGCACGAGCGTGTGGTCGGTCAGGACGAAGCCATCGGCGCGGTGGCCGACGCGATTCGCCGTTCGCGCGCGGGTCTGTCCGATCCGAACCGTCCGTATGGCTCGTTCCTGTTCCTGGGGCCGACGGGCGTCGGCAAGACGGAACTGTGCAAGGCGCTGGCCGCGTTCCTGTTCGATTCGGAAGATCATCTCATTCGTATCGACATGAGCGAGTTCATGGAGAAACACAGCGTCGCGCGTCTGATCGGTGCGCCGCCGGGATACGTCGGCTATGAAGAAGGCGGTTATCTCACCGAAGCCGTGCGTAGAAAGCCGTACAGCGTGATCCTGCTCGATGAAATCGAGAAGGCGCATCCGGACGTCTTCAACGTGCTCCTGCAAGTGCTCGACGATGGCCGCATGACCGATGGACAAGGCCGCACCGTCGACTTCAAGAACACGGTGATCGTGATGACGTCGAACCTCGGTTCGCATGTCATCCAGAGCATGGTCGGCGAACCGCACGAAGCGGTGAAGGACGCCGTCTGGGAAGAGGTGAAGCTGCATTTCCGGCCGGAATTCCTGAACCGGATCGACGACGTGGTGGTGTTCCACTCGCTGGATCGCGCGAATATCGAATCGATCGCGAAGATTCAGTTGCAGCGTCTGCACGACCGCCTGGCCAAGCTCGACATGCAGTTCGACGTGTCGGATGCGGCGCTCGAACAGATCGGCAAGGTCGGCTACGACCCGGTGTTCGGCGCGCGGCCGTTGAAGCGCGCGATTCAGCAGGAGATCGAGAATCCGGTCGCCAAGCTGATTCTGGCTGGCAGGTTCGGACCGAAGGACGTCATTCCGGTCGATATCAAGGACGGGAAGTTCGTGTTCGACCGCGTAGTGCATTAAAGGCGGTTGATCGCTGCTTGTTCTTCGGCGGCGATTTCTAAAGGGCGATGGGTGATCCATCGCCCTTTTTGTTTGGCGGCAGCGGAAACGATCGATGACGCCAACGCCGCGGCCCGCAAAACAAAAACCCCGCAAGGCGACCGCCCGCGGGGTCCAACACAAACGCGATGAATCAGACTCAGCCTTGTTTCGGCGCTTCGTTCTTGCCGAAGAGACCCGCCAGGCCGCCTAGCGATCCGAGCACACTCGACAGATCCATCTGGCCATTGGCGGGCACTTCGCCGTTCGGCGTCGCGCGGTCGACGATATGCGGAAGCACCGCCGCGAGCATGCCCGACAACTGATCGCTCGACACGCCGGCTTTCTGCGCGAGCGCACCGACGTTGTCCGAGCCGAGCGCGTTGTTCAGCGTGTCCGGGCTGATGGGCTTGTTTTCGCCCGTGCCGATCCATGACGACACGATGTCGCCCGCGCCCGCCTGATGAAAGCGCTGGATCAGCCCCGCGATACCGCCCGGCTGGTTGTTGACGAATTCGAGCGCCGCCGTGATCAGCGCAGCCTGGCCGGATTGACCGGGTTGGCCGCCTTGTTGCGACGAGTTGCCGAGGGTGGAGGCGAGGATATCGATTAGGCTCATGGCAGTCTCACTACGAGAAGTTGCGGGGTGGGGTGGCTCGCGTGACGCGCTTGCATCGTGCGAAAAGAGCGAAACGCGAGCTTTGAGACGAAGTACTTGAGGTTGAAGGGCGACGGCATGATGCGGTTGGCCGTCGCCTGCTCGCCTCGATCTTTTCTAACTTTTATTGACTGGCAGCCGCGGCGCTCGCGGCCTTGTCTTTCTTGCTCTTGCTCTTGCGCTTCGAAGGCTTCGCATCGCTTGCGGCGGCGGGTGCCGTCGTCGCTGCCGGCGCCGCGCTTGCAGCCGCCGCCGCGCTTGCGGCCTTGGACTTGCGCGAACTCTTTTTCGTAGCCGAAGCAGATGTGGCGGTAGCCGGCGCTTGCGGCGTGGCGGCTGGCGTTTGCGCGGTGGTGGCCGCGGGCGAGGTCGCCGCCGTGGCGGCTGTCGACGATTTGACCGTCGAGTTGGACGGCGCGGCGCCTTGCGTGCTGCTCACGGCGGGCTTCGTGGTCTTGCCCGTGGGCGGCTGCGACGATCCGCCGATGGTCAGGCCGTTCTCCTCGAGCTTGGCCACGGACTTTGTTCCAAGACCCTTCACGCGCGTCGCTAGATCGTCGGCGTCCTTGAACGGGCCGTTCTTCGCGCGCTCGTCGACGATCGCTTTCGACTTCACCGGGCCCAAGCCCTTCACGGAATCGAGCGCGGCTTGATCGGCCGTATTGACATCGACCGCGGCAAACGCGGTTCCGACGGACAGCATCAACGCAAAGCACAGCATCAGCAGCTTTTTCAGCATGACGGCACTCCAGGCAATGGAAAAGAATGATGAATCGATGCGTCCGGGCTTACGACAGAATAACGACTTTGCCGTTAAGCATAGGGCAAAAACAAGTCCCGAACGATGACGGCTCGCATTGTGCACGACCCCGCCGCACGCACCACACGAGCGCACAATCTTTAACGTCGCGCAATGCAGATTGGATGACGCATCAATATTTTGCATGCTGCAAGGCATGCTTCGGCCTCACCGCGACGGCCTTTGAGCAGTCTTGAGAAACGCGCCGCGCACTTCGAAGGCGATTGAATCGACCGCGTTGCCGCGCGCATCGACGAGTTCGAGGACGTGATGTCCCGGCCATGGCAGCCAGGCGACGCGCGCATCGCGGCCGAACGGCTTGCCGTCGAGGCGCCACGCGAGCGCGCCATTGCCCGAGCGTTCGAACCACACGCGCTGGCGCGCGGGCGGAATGTCGGGATCGAGCGCGAAGATGGTGCCATTGGTCGGCGCTCCAATGCGCGCCGCCTGGCTGTCCCCTTTGCCGCTCGCTCCGCTTGAGCCCGCCGCGTTCGCCGTGATGCCGATAGCGCTCATCTGCGTGCCGCGCACGAACCATTCCCCGCGCTTCGGTTCGATATCGTTCTGATACGCGACCTGCGTTTCGATCACGCCCGACGGCGCAGTCGGCGCGTGGCTGGCGGCTCGCCGATGCAGATAGCCGACGAGCGCATTCCACGCGGGCGCCGCGCCGGTGACGCCGGAGACGTCCCACATAGGCGCGCCATCGGCATTGCCGACCCACACGCCGACGGTGTATCGCGAAGTGAAACCGACGGCCCAGTTATCGCGCATGTCCTTGCTGGTGCCGGTCTTGACCGCGCTGAAAGTGCGCGTGGCGAGCACGCTGTCGAAACCGAAGGTGCGCGTGCGCGCGTTGTTGTCGGCGAGCATGTCCGTGACGATGAAACTCGCCTCCGGGCTGAACACGCGCTTTCCCGCAGGCGCGGCAGCGTGGCCCGCGAGATCGAACGACGGCCGTGCGACACCGCCGTTGGCCAGCGCGCGATACGCATTGGTAAGCGTGGCCAGCGTGACATCCGCGCTGCCGAGCGCGAGGCTGAAGCCGTAATAATCGCCCGCTTGCGTAAGCGGCAGACCGAGCGCGACCAGCGTCTTTGCAAAGCGATGCGGCGTGACGAGCACGAGCGCGCGCACTGCCGGTACGTTGAGCGACGACCCGAGCGCCGTACGCACGCTCACCCAGCCCTTGAAGTCGTGATCGTAGTTTTGTGGAATATAGAGGCCGCCGCCGGTGGCGAGATCGAGCGGCGCGTCGTCGAGCAGCGTGGCCGCGGTCAGGCGTTTTTCGTCGATGGCCTGCGCATACAGAAACGGCTTGAGCGTCGAGCCGGCCTGCCGCGCGGCGAGCACCGCATCGACTTCGGGCGCGTTCGACAAGCCGCCCGCCGAACCGACCCAAGCGAGCACATCGCCGGATGCGTTGTCGATCACCACCGCCGCCGCGTCGTGCACATTGCGCGGATGAGCCCGCGCGTTGAGTTCGGCAAGCGTGCGCGCGAGCGTGTCGCGCGCGAAGCGCTGCACATGCGCATCGAGCGTCGAGCGCACGCGATCGCCCGCCTTGGGATGCGTTTCGCTTGCAACGCGCCGCGCGAAATGCGGCGCGAGCGCGTCGTCGCCTTGTGCGAAGCCCGGCGCCGACGCGGTGCGTGTGAGCGTCAGTTGCACATAGCTGTCCAGGTTGACGCACGGGTCGTTCGCGTGCGTCTTGTCGCTCGTATGCAAAGCCTGCATGTCGCGCAAGATGACGCAGGCGCGCGACGCGACCTTGTCATAACGCGCATTCGGCGCGCGCACGAGCGCGGCGGCGAGTGCGGCCTCGCGTTCATCGAGCCCGGACGGCGCCTTGTTGAAAAGCGTCTGCAACAACGCCGATAAACCCACGATCTCACCGCGAAACGGCACGAGATTCAGATACGCCTCGAGAATCTGGTCCTTGCGCCAGCTCCGTTCGAGCCATAGCGCGCCTACTGTCTGCTGCGCCTTTTCGCCGATATTGCGGCGGCCGTTCGGCTTGCCGTTATCGTCGTCGATGAGTCCGGTGAGCTGCATCGTCACCGTCGATGCGCCACGCGTGCGCGTGTTCCAAAGATTCGCCCATGCCGCCGCCGCCGCGCCGCGCCAGTCGACGCCCGCGTGGTCGTAGAAGCGCTTGTCTTCCGAAACCACGATGGCCTCACGCAACGCGGGCGAGACATCCGCAAGCGCAACCCAGTCGCCGCGCCGCGCGTGCGTATCGACACGCGTGCGTTGCAGCGGTTCGCCATCGCGCGACAACAGCACCCAGTCGGAACTGCGCCAGTTCGCGCGCACCTCGTCGAAGCTCGGCGACGCGCACGCCGCCGTTGCCACGACGCAGCCGATCAGAAAGCACAGGGCGCGCTTCACGGCGTCACTTCGCGCTGGCGGCAAGCGGCTTCACGACGACCGTCGCGTTTGGCAATGCGCCGAACGATGACGGTGCGTAGAGCGCTTCCACACGCGTCGGCGGCAGGCCGAACGAACCGGCGTTATTCAGCCGCATCGTGTATTCGACTTGCAGCTTGCCCTTCGGCAGATAGTCGTAATACGCGCGATACCCTTCGAAACCGCGTTCCACGAAGGCAGGCCACGAACCGCGATCCGGCTTCTCGCCGGAAGTCGCCGCTTCCGAGTCGCGTCCGAGACCGGAGCCGAGAATGGTCGCGCCAGCGGGAATCGGATCGTTGACGACGACCCAGGTCATGTCGCTTTGCGCGTCGATGTCGAGATGCACGCGCACGATGTCGCCGCGCGAGAGCACGCCCTTCACGGCGGGATCGACCGGCGTCACCGTCTTCACGATGCGATAGCCCGCCGCGAACGGCGCCTTCAACGCGACGGCCGCAAGGCTTTCGATGGTTGCCCAAGGTTTGCCCGTGCCGTTTTGCGTCAACGTGAGCGAGCCGGTTGACCACGGCAGCAAGCTGCTGCGCGTGTTGACACTCTTGGTGATCGGGGTCGCCGACGACGACGCCGATGCAGGCGCGGCAGCGCTCCAGTCCACGCTCTGCGTCGCCGCGCCCAGCGCAATGTTCGTGCGTCCCGTGACCGGCGTGCTTTCGAAAATTTGCGAGAAGCGTCCCACTGCGAGCGAGCCCCACAGATTGGCGGTCGTGGTCTGCCATGCGCCGTTTTTCTGCAGCGCGAGGAGGCCGGCCACGAGGCGCGGCATCTCGTCCTTCCACGCGGGCGCGTTTGCGAAGATGAGTGCGGTGCGCGCGGCGTTGGTTTCGCTGCCAGTCATGAGCCACCAGAGATCGTCGTCGCGTTCGGTCGAGAACGTGAGACGCGTGCCCTGATACGTGAGCCGCGCACGGATGATCTGCTCGGCCTGCGCGCGCTTCGCTTCGCGATCGGCTATACCGTCCACGCGCGAAAGTATCGCGTAGTAGTCGAGCACGGCCGAGGTCGGCCATTGATCCGGCGCGACGGTGATCGAACCGAGCATGCGCGGCTGGGCGAGACCGTAGCGCGAAAGCGCTTCGATGGCGGCGAGCTTTTCGAAGTCGAGGTCGTTGCGCGGCGCCCAGAACTTGCGTTCGAGCTTGCCGTCGACGAAATTCGCGAGACCGGCGGCGAGCTGATCGCGCAATTCCGCGGGCATTGCAAAACGGCGGTCGAGCTTCGACGCTTCGTCCGATACCGCGAGCAAGTACGCGCTGAGCGTCGGGCTGCCGGTCGGACGTTCGTCGTCGTAGGGCGGGAAGTAGTTCGCGAGACCGTCGCGATCCAGATACGACGGCATGCGCGTCTGCACGGCTTGCCATTGCGCTGCGTCCATGAGGCCGAGCGCGCGCGAAGTCTGCTGTTCGAGGCAGTTATACGGATAGCGTTCGAACCAGCGTCGCACGCCGGGCAAGCCGTCCGCGAGCTTCGGCTGCAAGGACACCGCGATACCGCCGCGCACGGCGCCGTTGCTCGACGTGCTGGCATCGGCGGGCGGCGCGACGGGCACGCTGAACGTGCCGTCCACCTGCGCGATGGTCGCTTGCTGCGTCGTGACCGGAATGACCGCGACGACGCGCTGCTGCAGCTTGACGGCATCGCTCGCGGGCTTCGTGGCCGAAGCGCTGCCTTGCTCTACCGCGCTCACGTCCCAGGCGAGACTCGCCGATGCGTTCATGCCGAGCACGTCGGGCGTGGTCACGTCCCAAGCAACTTCCCGCGACGATTCCGGCGCGAGTTCCACCGTGCGTGCATCGAGCGCGAGCGAACCGGCGTGCGGCGTGACGACGACGCGCATGGTGCGCCGCGTCGTGTTGCGCAGCGTGAACTGCGCATGGAATGCGTCGCCCACACGAACGAGCGGCGGCAACCCGGAGAGGAGTTGCAAGTCCTGCGTGCTTTGAATCGATGCGCTGCCCGTGCCGAAGCGTCCCGCGCCCACCGCCGCGATGGCGACGATGCGAAAGCGCGTGAGCGCGTCGTTCAAGGGCACATCGACGGATGCTTCTCCGTTCGCATCGAGCGTAACGCGCGGATTCCATAGCAGGAGCGTATCGAAGAGTTCGCGCGTGGCGCTATGTCCGCCGCCGCCGCCCGCTGGCACCGCCTTGCGCCCGAAGTGCCGCCGCCCGATGATCTCCATCTGCGCGGTCGATGTTTCCACGCCGTAGGCGCGCTGCTGCAACATCGCGTCGAGCACGTTCCAGCTTTGGTTGGGCATGAGTTCGAGCAGGGCTTCATCGACGGCCGCGACCGCGATCTGCGTGCCTGCGGGCGCGGGCTTGCCGTCAGGCAGCGCGACCTTGACCTTTACATGCGCCTTGGCGCGCACCGTGTACGACTTCGCGTCCGGCGTGACGCTCACCGCCAGTTTGTGCGATGCCGTGCCCACCTTGATCGATGCCAGCCCGTAACGAAACGCGGGCTTCGAGAGATCGACGAGCGGCGTCGGCGCCTGATATTGACGGCCTTCATACCAGAACGCGTGCGCCCATTCGACCGGCGCTTTCCAGCCCCACGTGAAGAACGAATACCACGGCACTTCATGGATACGTCCGCGCAACGCGAGCACCGACACGTAGACGTTCGGCCCCCACGCTTGCTCGACCTTCAGTTCGACGGTCGGGTCCTTGCCGTTCAGTTCGACCACATGGGTTTCGATGATGCCTTCACGCTCCACCGCGACGAGCGCAGTGGCCGAGCGGAAGGGCATGCGCACCTGGAAGCGCGCGGTCTCGCCGGGCTCGTAGCTGTTCTTTTCCGGAAGCACGTCGATACGGTCCGTGTTCTCGCCGCCGAACCAGAGTTCGTCTTCGCGCGTGACCCAGACCGACGTGCTCGCGTTGGCCGTGCGGCCATCGCCGTCTTTCGCGACGGCGATCAGATCGATATTGCCGGCGGTCTTGAGCTTGGCATCGCACGAGACGATGCCGTGATCGTCGCTCTT
Source organism: Caballeronia sp. GACF4 (assembly GCF_023631025.1). Classification (NCBI taxonomy): domain Bacteria; kingdom Pseudomonadati; phylum Pseudomonadota; class Betaproteobacteria; order Burkholderiales; family Burkholderiaceae; genus Caballeronia; species Caballeronia sp. GACF4. Next base: position 265,287 of record NZ_JALQDW010000005.1, on the reverse strand, counting down.
GCCGCTGCAAAGCGTGCCCAGGTCGTTCGTTTCGGAATGGTTGTCGTAGGCGTAGAAGCCGCCGACCATGCGCTTGCGCGAACTCGACGTCACGCGCGCCATGCCCTTGATTTCGACCGATACGCCCGCGCGCGGCTTGCCCTGCAGATCGAGCGCAAGCGCTTGCACCGGCACCGAACCGCCGACCGACGCCCAATGCGCGGCCTTCACGCCCACGGCGACCGCGGCGGGCCAGAGCGTGGCGCTGCCGCTGATGGTCTGGATCTCGCCGTTCGGGTCGGCGAAGCTCGCTTCGAGCGCGAGACGCTTGGGCGAATCGACGGCGGGCAGCGGCTTCACGATCAGCTTGCCGTCGCCATTGCGATCGAGCGTGACGCGCAGCTTGTCGGCGACGAGTTTCGTCGTGGTCTCCGTTTGCTGCTCGCTGTCCTCGTCCTCGGCGGGCGCGCTCGCGCCATCGTCCACGGGTTTGCGATACGGCGAGAAGCTGAATGCATCGTAGTCTGAAGCGAAGGGCGGCGACGTGTCGCGCACGAGCGCCGACACTTGCACCCGCTGGTTCGATGCCGGGCCGCCTTGCACATATTCGAGGTGGACATCGACCGGCGCTTCTTGCGCGGCGATCAGACCGGCCGATTTGCTGTCGCCCGCCGAGACCGTGCCCTTGAACACCGGCAGACGGAATTCCTCGACACGGAAGCTGCCTGTCTCGTACGACTGCGTGACATTGCTGCCTTCGCCGTCGTCGTCGCTCGCGTCGTTGGTGTCGCTGGCCGCGCCGTTATCGAGCGTCACGCTGTATTCGCCGAGTTTGGCCGCGGCGGGAATGGCAAAGCTCGAGTCGGCGCTGTGATCGGCGCTCCACGCGAGCGGCATGTGCCACGTCTGTCCGCTGCCGATATGACGAATCGTCACGCGCGTCGGATACTTCGGCGGGAAGCCGAAACCCTTGAGCGTTTCGACGCGCATCAGGTGCTTCATCGACACCGTTTCGCCCGCGCGCAGCAAGGTGCGATCGAAAATGGTGTGCGCGCGTACCGTGCGGCTCGTGCTCATGTCGGTCGGCACGTTGAAGCGCCACGATTCGATGCCGCGATTCCAGTCCGAGGTCACGAAGGCCATGTCGGGTCCGGTGACCGGATCGGTAACGCGCGCCGAGACGAAGAAGCCGCCGTACGACAAGCTGTTCTCGTTGCATTCGCGGATGGCCGCGAGCGGTTTGTCGATGGTCGCGAGGCCTTGCGCATCGGTCTTGCCGGTGGCGACTTGATCGCCGTTGCAGTCGGTCACGCGTACGTCCGCATTGGCGACGGGCTTGCCCTTGTCGAGCGTCGTCACCCAGACGAGACTGTTCTCGCGCCCTTGCTTGAAGTGCACGCCGAGGTTCGTGACGAGCACCGACGTGCGCACGAACATCGACTTGTTCTGACCCATCAACGACGCGCCGAGCGCCGGCGACGCCAGTTCGACGACATAGAAGCCCGGCTTCGCGAGCGGAATGCCGACGACTTCGAAGGGACGCAGCGCCTTGGGATCGGCGGCGGGCAGCGTGAGCGTTTCGACGCCCGCGCGCTTTCTCAAGAGCGAAAGCGAGCGAATGTCGATGGTCGGATCGCGGCTCACGGTGCCGTCCGATTCCGGCACGATGACGGGCGCGATACCGTTCTTCAAAAGCGAGGGCATGCGCGCTTCGATCGACGAGCGCGACATGCCGATGCCGTCGAACAAATCGACGTTGCGCATCCATTGGCGGATGTCGGTGTCGGCGTCGAGTCTGAGCTTGGTGATCTGCGAGGTGCCCGAGTCGAGCCCTTGCACGTGCAGGTCGGCTTCCACATGGCGCAGCGTGACCGGCAACATGGCGGGCATGTCCGGCTCTGCAAAGCGCTCGATGATGCCGAACGTGCCCGACGAGAACTTCGCGAGCGGCGGCATGGGCGCGGTCGCGGTCTTGAGCGGGAAGAAGTCGGCGTTGGCGAGCGTGCGGCCGCTCACGTCCTTGAGATTGGCGGGCGCCTCGATGGTGAGATCGGTGCGCTCCGGCAGCGGCGCGGCGAATTCGACTGCTTCGACTTCCGCGTCCTTGCTGTCGTCATCGAAGTGCGGCGCGACCGTGCCTTTGGGACCACGCAACGCGAACTTCTGGGCGTCGGCGCGGCTGATCGGCGCGGTGAACATGAGCCTGAGCGGGCGCAGCGGCGTGCAGGGCGCGTTCGCGTTCTCCCGTTCGCACGTGAAGCTCGCGGAAAACGGATCGCGCACCTTGTAGTCGAAGCGCTTCTCGACATCGTTGGGCATGCCGCTCGGCCCGGTGACGCCCGCGCCGTAGACGAACTGCATTTTCGAGCCGGACGGCAACGTTTGCCCGCATGCGAGCGTGAGCACGCGGTCGCTTTCCTTAGCGAGTCCGAAGTGTTTGAGAAGCGCGCCGCGCGTGGCGTCGTCGGCCGTCCTTACGGGAATGCGGTTGCCGAGTGCGCTCGATTCGCACCAGACGTGATCGAGCACCGACGCTTGCGTGGCCGGGCCGTTCAAGCGCAGCACGAAGGTCTGGTCTTCCTCGATATCGCCGTAACTCGGCTCGACGCGCGTAACGAATGGCCCGCCCGTCTGAAACGCGAAGTGGCTGGGACCGGACAGCGCGTTGCCCGCGCTGGATTTAAGGCTGCTGTTGAGGTCGATGCCGCAGCGCACTCCTGGCGGCAAGTCCGCGTTGAAATCGTAGGCCCAGGTTTTTTCGTCGATCCAGCGCGCGCCGCCGGCGGTGGCCGCGGCGGGCGCGCCGCTACAGGCGAGCTTGCCGGGCGCGGCGGCGCTCGGACTGCCGAACGCGATCATGGCTTCGTCGAACTTCACGACGACCTGACGCACTTGCGCGACCTTGCCTTGTGGCGACACGGTCACGACGCGCGCGGCATCGGCCCGATACATCGCGACGCTCATGCCGAAAGCGGCAATGAGGGTGGTTGCGGCCAGAATCCATTTTTGTTTTTTCATGACGCGGCTCATCCACTCGTTCCGAGTAATTCTTGTCCGCGCGATTTTACTGGAGCCCTACGCGATTCTTGCGACGAATCGGTTGCGTTGACGCATTTCGGCGATTCTCAGCTCGTCGCCACGTTGCGATGCCGCGTACTCACGCGCCGCCAGTACAGAAAGAGGCCGATGCCCGCCACGCCGAGACTCACCGTATTGGCTATCCAGAAGCCGCGCGCGCCTTGCAGCCACTCGGGCACCATGCCGCCGACATCGAAGCCGAGCAGATAGCCGCCGCCGAGGCCGATGCCCCACAGCGCGATTGCGTAGATGACGGTCGGCACGAGCGTGACCTTGTACGCCCGCAGGATGAACGCCGTGGTGATCTGCAGCGCGTCGCAGAGGTGATAGAAGAAGATGATGAAGACGAGCGGCATCGCGGCGGCGATTACGTGGGCGTCGGGCGTGTAGGCGGCGATGATCTGCGGCCGCGCGGCAAGCAGGATCACGCCGTACACCAGCGCCAGCACGCACGCCATGCCGATGCCGTGCCGCGAGATCGAGGCCGCGTCGTCCAGACGCTTTGCGCCGAGCGCCTGCGACACCAGCGTCGACGACGCGATCCCGATGGCAAGCGGCGTCATGTAGAGCACCGCGCCGAGGTTGCCCGCGATCTGATGTCCCGCGAGCGTGGTCGTGCCGAAGCGCGAGATGAAGAGCGCCATGAACGTGTACGACGTCACTTCGATGAGATACGAAAGCCCCATCGGAATGCCGAGACGCAGCAGCGCCATCTGCCGCTTCCACACGGGCCAGCAAAAGCGCGCGAAGATGCCGAACGGCCGGAAGAATTCCACGCGCAGCAGCACCGTGATTCCGACGATGGCGAGCGCCCAATTGATGAGCGTGCTCGCAAGCGCGCAGCCGGGACCGCCGAGCGCGGGCACGCCGAAACCGCCGAAGATGAACCAGGTATTGAGCGGAAACTTGAGCACGAGCCCGCCGACTTGCAGAAACATCACGAGCCGCGGTTTGCCGACCGCGTTCGCCAGCGAGCTATACACGCGAAACACGAGACTCGCGGGCAGCCCGAACGAGAGAATGCGCAAGTAGTCCACCGTGCGGTCATGTAGCGCGGGCGGCGCTTTCGCGAGACTCAGCAGCGGTTCGGGAAAGTAGAGCAGCACGAAGCCGATCACCATGAGTACCGAAGCGAGCCACAGCGCCTGCCGCGTTTCCTCGCCGATTTCCGCCTCGCGGCCCGCGCCGAAGAGTTGTCCGGCAATCGGCTGGAGCGCGACGAGAATGCCCGTCAAGCCGATATACACCGAGATATAGACGGACGAACCGAGCCCGAGCGCCGCGAGATCGGTGGCGGAGAAGCGGCCGACCATCGCGGTATCGATCACGCCGAACGCGATCACCGCAAGCTGGCCGATCAGCACGGGCCAGGCAAGCGCGCCGATCTTGCGGACATCGCTCAGCATGCCCGTGGCGGCTTTGGAAGACACGGCGGCGCCCATGCGTTATTGCACCCGGCGCAGGCTTTTCGGACGCAGCGGCTTCTTGACCGGCGGCGTGGGGCGCGCAATGCGCACGTAGAGGCGGAAGCGCTCGTCGCGGTCGGCCACGCGCCGGCCTTCCCAGACGAGCTTCCATTCGAACGCCGAGATGGACGGCGGATCGCCGTAATCCGCGCGATCCTGACGCAGCACCACGTCGCAATCTTCGTCGAACGCGAAGTGCATACCGCCGAAGTACGCGAAGGTGGCGATCTGCGCGTCGCCGAGACGCGCGGGCGAGATGCAGTTGTAGTCGGGCGGAAGATGATCGGCGATCTGCTCCGCGACATCGCGATACGTCCGGCTGTAGTTGACGACCGGCAGCCATAACGTCATGAGCAAAACCCACATCAGCGTGGTGCCCGCGCTCGATAGCACGACGCTGCGCCACAGCACCTTCGGATGGCGTGCAAGCCGCCAACGCGCGAGCAGGAACCAGCACGCCGTCACCGCGACCGCGCAGACGAACGAAATGAGCTTGAATTCGGGATGAAAACCGGGCGCGAGGCGCGCGAGATTGCGGGCCATGGGCGCGGGAAAGCCGAACATGCCGGCCGTCCACACGAGCCAGACGAGCGTGCCGATGATCGTGAAACTGAGCATGGCGAACCAGTCGATCGCGTTGATCGCGCCGCGTTTCAAGGTCGGCAGCGCGAAAGTCGCGAGCACGGACAGCGGCGGCAGCAGCAGCAAGAAGAGGCGATTGGTTTCGCGCGCCTGCAGCACAACGAGCACGAGCAGCGGTCCGATCACGGACAAGGGCACGGCGACGTGCGGCGAGCGGCGCATGCCGCCCCAGCTCACGAAGGCCCAGATTGCAAGCGGCCAGGCGGGCCAGGTGAAGAGCGGCAGGTTCTTCATCGCGTAGCCGAACACGAGCGACGGCGGCCCGGAGAAGGTATCGAAGCTGTTGCGCCACCATTGACGCAGCCACCATTCGCCATCGTCGGGGAAGAAATGCAGCGTCGGCAGCACCCACGCGGCGATCAGCACAACGGCGACGGGCAGGCCGTAGATCAGCAGCGGCGCGGCGCGCACCTGACGCACGATGATGGTCATTGCAAGCGTGCATAGCAAAAGCGCGAACACCAGCACGGGCGAGCTCGATAAGCCGACCACGCCGATTGCCGCGCCCCACACGAGCGCACCGTGAATCGGCTTGTCGATGCTGCGAACGAGGCCGTAAATGAGCATCGCGGTGCCGGCGAACTGCGCGAGCTGCGGCGTGGTTTCGTGACCGCGCTCGGCGAGCCCGAAGCAGGCGAGGAGAATCAGCAGGGCGCCGTCGGCGAGCGTGCGGCCGTAGTCGCGCGGCTCGGGTTCGCCGCCGAACGCGTATTTGAATGGCTGGGCTTCGTCGCGCCGGCCAAGCAGATAGGCCGTGTACCAGACGAACGCGCACGCGATGGTGAAGAGCAGGCCCGTGACCACGCGCGAGGCGTTGCTGGCATCGACCCACGGACTCAGGATCCGGATCGACGATGCCCCGAGCCAGTACATCAGCGGGCCGTCGCCCGTGAGCGCCTTGCCGACGAGATTGGGCAGCAGCCAGTCGCGCGCGTCGCCGTTGGCCATCGTCCACATCACGCCGAAGCCCGCCGCGTCCTCGTTCTTCCACGGGTCGCGGCCGAACAGCCCGAACGACGCGTAGACGATACAGATGGCGAGCAGTAGCCAGCGCGGCAGGGCGCTGGTGGCGGAGGCGGTCAGACGAACGACAGATCGCATGCGTGAGGGCTTATCGAGAGAAACGGGCAGTGCGCCGTGCGTTGGTGCGTGCGGGTAGGTTGCCAGGTGCGTGCAAGCGCGGCGGGGGCCAGAGCATCCGGCATTGTAGACGCGCGCCTCGGAGTGCGTCAGTGTCGACGGGCTCGCGGTAACGCCGTGCAACAACCCTTACCGTTTTGCCGTGCAGCATCATGGAAACGGCAGAGACAAAAAAGGGCAGCCAGAGCTGCCCTTCTTGCTGAAGCGGTGGTCCGTCTTACTTCTTGGTGGAGAAGCGAGCGAACTTGTTGTTGAACTTCTCGACGCGGCCTGCCGTGTCCATGATCTTTTGCTGACCGGTGTAGAACGGATGCGATTCCGACGACACTTCGATCTTCGCGAGCGGGTACGACTTGCCGTTGAATTCGGCGGTTTCGCGCGTCTGGATGGTCGAGCGGGTCACGAAACGGAAGTCGTTCGACATGTCGACGAACAGAACTTCGCGATAATTCGGGTGAATGCCTTCTTTCATGGTCTTTCCTGGTATCTGGCGGTAGCCAACCCGTTGCGTCTTGAGTTCAAGGCGCTCGTGCGAGTCACTTGCCTAGGGTCGAAAAACGGCGATTATGCCAGAAAATCAGACCCTTGACATCTTTTTGGGAAGCTTTAGAAGAGGGCGCCGACGCCCGCCGGGTCCTGCCGGTAATAGCGCGCAAGCAGGCGATACAACTCGGGATACTCCGCTTCGAAGGGTTTCGGCGTAACGAACAGCGCCTCGCTGCAGACCGCGAAAAACTCGGATGGATGATCCGTCGCGTAGGGATCGATCAGCGATTCGCGCTCGAAGCGGCCGAAACGGCGCTGCGGCACCGCGTCGACGCGGGCGCAGAATTGGTCATAGGCGTTATCGAAGACATCGGCCCATGCGGTCGAGTCGAGCGGCGCGTGCCAGCGTCGATAGAGCGGCGGATGACCATCGGCCTCGCCGTTCACCATGTCGATCTTGTGGGCGAATTCGTGGATCACCACGTTGTAGGCGTCGGCGCCATCGGCCATCTGGGCATCTTCCCACGAGAGCACGACCGGGCCGCCTTCCCATGCTTCGCCGCTGGCATCGTGTTCCACTTCGTGCACGACGCCGTCCTGATCTTCCACCGTCTTTTTGATGACGAACTCGCCCGGATAGACAATCACGCCGACCCAGCCGCGATAAAGGTCGAGACTGAGGTTGAGGACGGGCAGACAGGCTTGCGCGGCGATGGAGACGATCATGGCGTCGGTCAGTTCGAGATCGTGCGCGGTCGAGAATTCTTTTTGCGCGATGAAGAGACTCGCGGTCTCGCGCAGACGTTCGAGGTCGGCCGGATTCAGGTGGCCAAAGCACGGATAGGCATCGAGGGTGCGCCGCCACAGGCTTTCGTCGATCGCGTATTTGCGCAGCGTGCGCTCGCGGCGTTGCGCGCCGAACCAGCGGGTGAAGGGATTGGTCATCGATCGAGGCGTTGGAAGCGCGATAGACCGGATTGTACGGATGGGGGACGATCGTGGGCAGAATGCGCTGCTTGCGGGATCGGCTGGAGCTGTCGCCACGCGGATAGAGTGGCCGGCAAACGCGAATCGATATCAGCCGACAGCGACGACATAAAAAAACCGCCTGACCAAAGGCAGGCGGTTTTTTCTCGACGCATAAGCGAATGGCAAATCAGCTGCCACCACGCCGCATCAAGTCGAAGAACTCGGAATTGCTCTTCGTCTGACGGATCTTGTCGAGCAGGAATTCCATGGCTTCGACTTCGTCCATGTCGTGAATGAACTTGCGCAGCACCCAAACCTTTTGCAGCAGGTCCGGCTTGATCAGCAGTTCCTCGCGGCGCGTGCCCGACTTGTTCAGATTGATCGACGGATACACGCGCTTTTCCGCGAGACGCCGTTCCAGGTGCACTTCCATGTTGCCGGTGCCCTTGAACTCTTCGTAGATCACGTCGTCCATGCGGCTGCCGGTTTCGATCAGCGCGGTGCCGATGATCGTGAGCGACCCGCCTTCCTCGATATTGCGCGCGGCGCCGAAGAAGCGCTTCGGACGCTGCAGCGCGTTGGCGTCGACACCGCCCGTCAGCACCTTGCCAGAGGCCGGCACGACCGTGTTGTAGGCGCGCGCGAGACGCGTGATGGAGTCGAGCAGAATCACGACATCGTGCTTCATTTCGACCAGGCGCTTGGCCTTTTCGATCACCATTTCCGCGACTTGGACGTGGCGCGCGGCAGGTTCGTCGAAGGTGGAAGCGATTACTTCGCCCTTGACCGAACGCTGCATTTCCGTGACTTCTTCCGGACGCTCGTCGATGAGCAGCACGAACAGCACGATATCCGGGTGGTTCGACTTGATGGCATGCGCGATGTGCTGAAGCATCACCGTCTTGCCCGACTTCGGCGACGCCACGAGCAGACCGCGCTGGCCCTTGCCGATAGGCGAGATCATGTCGATGATCCGGCCGGTGACGTTTTCCTCGCCGCGCATTTCGCGCTCGAGCGGCAACGGCTTATTCGGATGCAGCGGCGTGAGGTTCTCGAACATGATCTTATGTTTCGAGGCCTCGGGCGGCTGCCCGTTGACTTTGTCGACCTTCACCAGCGCGAAATAGCGCTCGCCGTCTTTCGGCGTGCGCACTTCGCCTTCGATGGTGTCGCCGGTGTGCAGATTGAAGCGGCGAATCTGCGACGGGCTGATATAGATGTCGTCCGTACTCGCGAGATACGAAGTCTCGGGTGAACGCAAGAAGCCGAAGCCGTCGGGCAGCACTTCGAGCGTGCCGTCGCCGAAAATCGTGTCGCCACCCTTGGCGCGCTTTTTAAGTATGGCGAACATGAGTTCCTGCTTGCGCAGGCGGTTCGCATTTTCGATCTCGAGGCCATTGGCCATCTCGATCAGTGCAGACACGTGCTGAGACTTGAGCTCGGATAAATGCATACGGATTTCCCGCCAGGGAGAAGAGGTACGACAGAAAGATTTGGGAGAAGAGGTGAGCGGAACCGCTCTAGGACTTAGTACTTCTTGAACTCTTGTAATTCTAGCATAGCACACGCGACGCGAGCCTTAGCTTGGCCGGGGGCGGGGCTTTGGCGCCGATGTTGTCGGTGGACAACATCGGCGCCGTGGTTCAAGCGCGGTTCAAAGGCCGACGACGCTGGCTCCGAACCGGTCGAGCTATTACAGGTTGCTGTCCAGGAACGCGGTCAACTGCGACTTCGACAGCGCGCCGACCTTCTGCGCGGCCACTGCGCCGTTCTTGAACAGGATCAGCGTGGGAATACCGCGCACGCCGAACTTTACCGGCGTCGATTGATGCTCGTCGACGTTGATCTTCGCGATTTGCAGGCGATCGCCGTAATCCTTTGCGACTTCATCGAGGATCGGGGCAATCATCTTGCACGGACCGCACCACTCGGCCCAGAAATCGAGCAGAACAGGTTTGTCCGACTTGACGACGTCTTGTTCGAAAGATGCGTCGCTGATGTGCTTGATTGATTCGCTCATTGTCTGAATACCTCTATTGATTCGAGGCCCGCGTTTGAATGCTCGCCACGATACACCAAAACAGTAAAAGATTTTCGTCGCCGCTTGGGCGAGACGAAGCCGGCTTACCACGTCTGACGAGCCTTGCGGACTGGCCGCATGGACGATGAAGCATGCGCCGCACGTGATTCAACGCTCATCTTAGCTTAATTTGCTATCTGTCGCCGATGCCGATAGGCGCCGTCGCGCAGCCCTTCATTACTCAACTGGAGGCGCATTCGGGCAATGCAAGAGCGGAGCCGCATGGCGTCGGCGGCGTGCTCGCGAGGTCTATCGGGCGCGGCTATCGGCGTGATATGATTCGACGTGACGGGCCTCCTCGCATGGTGGCGCGGTCAACCTGGTCAGGTCGGGAACGAAGCAGCCACAGCCGCTTTCCACCAGTGCCGAGGGTCGGGCTCGTCACCTTCCGCTTTATTTGCGTTTTTCCGGCTTCAATCTCCGCGGTTTCCTGCTTCACTCTCCTCTGGTTTTTAGTCGATTCGCTCGCATCTACGCGACTTGAATCCGCTTCTTCACGCATGCTCCGGATGCGCCGGACAGCCGCTTTCGGCGGCGTTTGCCGCTAGTCGTTGCTGATACAATTTCGCGCATGACCTATCAAGTTCTCGCACGCAAATGGCGGCCGAAATCGTTCGAGTCGCTCGTCGGCCAGGAGCACGTCGTTCGTGCGCTCACGCACGCGCTCGACGGTGGCCGCCTGCATCACGCGTATCTTTTCACGGGTACGCGCGGCGTCGGCAAGACCACGCTTTCGCGCATCTTCGCAAAAGCGCTCAACTGTGAAACCGGCGTGACCTCGAGGCCGTGCGGCGTGTGCCGCGCTTGCCGGGAAATCGACGAAGGCCGTTTCGTCGATTACGTCGAAATGGATGCGGCGAGCAATCGCGGTGTCGACGAAATGGCGGCGCTGCTCGAGCGCGCGGTCTATGCACCGGTCGACGCGCGCTTCAAGGTCTACATGATCGACGAAGTGCACATGCTCACGAACCACGCGTTCAACGCCATGTTGAAGACGTTGGAAGAGCCGCCTCCGCATGTGAAGTTCATTCTCGCCACGACCGATCCGCAGAAGATTCCGGTCACCGTGCTGTCGCGCTGCCTCCAGTTCAATCTGAAGCAGATGCCTGCGGGGCATATCGTGTCGCATCTGGAGAACATCCTCCAGCAAGAGAGCATTGCTTTCGAAGTGCAGGCGCTGCGGTTGTTGTCGCGCGCGGCGGACGGCAGCATGCGCGACGCGCTTTCGCTGACCGATCAGGCTATCGCCTATTCGGCCAATCAGGTGACCGAGGAAGCCGTGCGCGGCATGCTCGGCGCGCTGGATCAAAGCTATCTGATCCGTTTGCTCGATGCCCTCGCCGCAAGCGATGGCGCGGGCGTGCTCGCCATCGCCGATGAAATGGCTTTGCGCAGTCTATCGTTCTCGACCGCGTTGCAGGATCTGGCGAGCTTGCTGCATCGGATTGCGTGGGCGCAGTTCGCGCCGGCATCGGTGCTGGACGAGTGGCCGGAGGCGGGAGATATTCGTCGATTCGCCGAGGGCTTGTCGGCCGAACAGGTTCAGTTGTTCTACCAGATCGCGACCGTCGGACGCAGCGAACTGGGGCTCGCGCCTGATGAATACGCGGGCTTCACCATGACGCTTCTGCGCATGCTCGCGTTCGAACCCGCTGGCGGTCCGGGCGGAGGTGGCGGTGGCGGGCTCGTGGTGAGCGCGCCGCAAAGCGTGAAGGGCGCGCGCAATGCGGCGCTCGCGGGAGCTATGGCGGAGCGGGCCGTGGCGCCGGCACCGGTGGCTCGGGATGGCGTTCTGGCGGATCGAGCGGGCGCGCGGCACCAGATTAGCGACCGTTCTTTTGAGAAGTTGGCTGAGTCAGGTGAAGCGGCTGCTTCCGATTTGGACATGCATGGCGCACGGTCTGCGACCTCGGCGAAAGTCGGGCCACGTGACGCATCCGACGAGCTTGCGGGCGCTGAAGCGAAGCGCAGTGTCGAATCGGCTGAATCAGTCGCGAAGCCAGTCGGCGCGTCCGATGCACGAGAATCGGCGATGGCGGATGCGGCATCGCGTGCGGCTTACGCCGGTTCCGCGGACTTGCGGGACGCCGGAGGAAGTGCCGCTCCTTCGGGCGCGAAGAACGCGACCTCTGGCGATTCGACTGCGCTTGCAAACACGGCTGGCTTGTCAAGCGCATCGAGAGCGGACGTCGGTCATTCAGCTTTAGTGTCGAACAGCGCCACATCTTCAGACGCGCAGACGGCCACTGCCAATCCCGCTCCTGTTGCAGATAGCGCCACGCCTCCAGGCGCGCGGGATATTGCCGCGGCCGCTGCCGATTCGGCCGCGCCTCTGAACACCATCGCATCTTCAAGCGATGCACCGGTGGCGCGGAAAGACTTCGATTCGGCCACGCCGAGCGCCGCATCTTCAGATGTGCGGAAGGCCGACTCTGCCGATTCGCCTTCTATAGCCGAGGCCGCCGAATCGCCGCTCGCGCAAGGCACAGCAGAGATCGTTCAGGCCAATACGCCGTCTGCTGTCGGGAATGCACGAGACGTTGTGTTTGACGAAGTGCCAGTCGCATCGGCGCCGCTTTCTGCCGCGGCTCGGCAAGCTGTAGACGAGGCTTCTAATAATGGCGCGCCCGAAACCGCGTCGCCGTCTGCCGGATCAGTCGCGCCGCGCAGCGCCGCAGGTGGCGCGAGGGACGCGCTCGAAGTATTGCGTAGTGCGGGCATGCGACTTTCATCGGATCGCGGTGGAAGAGGCGCGGCGGCAGCGCCAGCGGGCGCTCCTGCTGCAACGAAACCTGCCGTGCCGAAGCCCTCGGTTCCCGTGCCGACGCCGCGCCGCGTCGCGCCGCGCGCCAGCGCGGGCTCTGACGTACAGGCGACGCCTGCGGCAGACAACGCGGGTGCTGATGCCATTGGCGGGAGCAACGTCGGCTTCGACAATGGCGTTCGCGGGCGCAGCGCCGGCGTGGGCGGCAACGTTCGCGTCGACAGCAAGGGCAACGGTAGCGCCAACACCAACACGAACGCCAGCGTCGACAATACCGCTCGCGCCGGCAATGACGCCAACGCGAAAGCAAGCCCCAAGGTCATCCCTCCTTGGGAAGACATGCCGCCCGACGACTACCCGCCGCCCGGATCGGAGGATGAATACTTCTCCGCCGCTCCCGACGACGGCTATATGCCCGCGTTCGATAGCGCACCGGACGACATGCGCTTCGGCAGCGAACCCGCGCCCGCGGCGAAGCCCGCGCCGAAGATCGACGCCACGCCGCTGCCGCCCGCCGTGCCGCTCGACCCTATCGGCATCGCGGGAGAATGGGCGACGCTCGCGGTCGATCTGCCGCTCAAGGGCATCGCATACCAGCTCGCGTTCAACAGCGAACTGACCGCCTGCGACGCCAGTTCGCTCACACTCGTCGTTCCCGTGCCGCAATACGCGGACGCCGCGCAAGTCGCCAAGCTCAAGACCGCGCTCACGGAGAAACTCGGCCGCGCGCTCGAGGTCAATGTGTCGGTTGCGCCCGCACGCCGCACCGCCGCCGCGCTCGACGCCGCCGAACGCGCTAAACGCCAGCAGCAAGCCGAGCAGGAAATCAGGCAAGACCCGTTCGTGCAATCGCTCATTCGCGATTTCGGCGCGAGCATCGTGCAGGGATCGATCAAGCCGGTTGCCGCAACGGGCGCGAATCCTTCGGGCGCGTCTTCTGTAAGATAAGCCATCCCGCGAGGCGCGCCGTCAGAAGCCGCGCCGCGAACGAATCAACCGGGCGCACGGGCATTTTCGCCTGAGCGTCTGCCCGTCATACGCACTATCCGTTTCAAGGAGCCGAATCATGATGAAGAACCAACTCGCCGGGCTGATGAAGCAAGCTCAGCAAATGCAGGAAAACATGAAGAAGATGCAGGATCAGCTCGCGCTGATTGAGGTCGAGGGCCAGTCCGGCGCCGGTCTCGTCAAGGTGACGATGACCTGCAAGAACGACGTGCGCCGCGTGCAGATCGACCCGAGCCTGCTCGCCGACGACAAGGACATGCTCGAAGACCTGGTTGCCGCCGCGTTCAACGACGCCGTGCGCAAGGCCGAAGCCACCACGCAGGAAAAGATGGGCGGCATGACGGCCGGCATGCCCATGCCGCCCGGCTTCAAGCTGCCGTTTTAAGCGCGTGGCCGAAGGCGCACGCGGCGTTTGCCGCGCTTTCGGCCCGCCCCTGAGGACACATGAAACAACCATCCGCCTTGTCGGCGCTCGTCGAAGCGCTGCGTGCGTTGCCCGGCGTCGGCCCGAAGTCGGCGCAGCGCATGGCGTATCACCTGATGCAGCACGACCGCGCGGGCGCCGACAAACTCGGCAACGCGCTGCTGTTCGCGACCGGGCATCTGAAGCACTGCGAGAAGTGCAATACCTTCACCGAAGCCGACATCTGCGAAGTATGCAGCGACGAAGAACGCGATTCCGCGCTTCTATGCGTCGTCGAGACGCCGGCCGATCAGATCATGCTGGAGCAGACGCTCACGTATCGCGGGCTCTACTTCGTGTTGATGGGCCGGCTGAGTCCGCTCGACGGCATCGGGCCGAAGGAAATCCACTTCGAGCGGCTCATCAACCGCGCGCTCGACGGCACCGTGAATGAAGTGGTGCTTGCCACCAACTTCACGAATGAAGGCGAGGCGACCGCGCACTATCTGGCACAGACGCTCAAGTCGAAAGGGCTGAAGGTCACGCGGCTCGCGCGCGGCGTACCGGTGGGCGGCGAACTCGAATACGTCGATGCCGGCACCATCGCCCGCGCGATGCTCGACCGCCGCTCGGTGTGAGAAAAGATCAAGGACTGCATCGATGACAGAAACCGAAGCACTCGCGCTCGCGACGCATCGACATTACAAGGGCGGGCTGTATCGCGTGATCGGCGTCGCGCGGCACTCGGAAACCGAGGAAGCCATGATCGTCTACGAGCATCTCTGGCCGCATGATCGCGGTTTATGGGTCCGGCCCGCCGCGATGTTCAACGAGACGCTCGCCGACGGCGCGCCGCGCTTCAAGCCACTCGACATCCCACTTTAAAAATTGGCGGAGACGAACGACATGACCGCATCGACGGGCCCGCTTGCCGGCGTCAAGGTGCTGGAACTCGGCACGCTCATCGCGGGACCGTTCGCGGCGCGCTTCATGGGCGAATTCGGCGCGGATGTCATCAAGATCGAAGATCCGAAGGGCGGCGATCCGCTGCGCAAGTGGCGCAAGCTTTACCCTGAAGTGGGCGGAACGTCGCTCTGGTGGGCGGTACAGGCGCGCAACAAGAAGTCCGTGACGATCAATCTGAAGGCCGAAGAGGGCAAGGAGATCGTGCGGCGGCTGGCGAAAGAAGCGGATATCGTCGTCGAAAATTTTCGGCCGGGCTTGCTCGAAAAACTTGGGCTCGGCTATGAGGTGCTTTCTGCCGAAAACCCCGGTCTCGTGATGGTGCGGCTCTCGGGATACGGCCAGACCGGGCCGTATCGCGACAGACCGGGCTTTGGCGCGATCGCCGAATCGATGGGCGGCTTGCGTCATATCACGGGCTATCCCGAGTTACCGCCGCCGCGCATCGGCATTTCCATTGGCGACTCCATTGCCGCGCTGCACGGCGTGATCGGCGCGTTGATGGCGCTGCATCATCGGCAGGTGAATGGCGGCAAAGGGCAGGTGGTCGATGTCGCGCTCTACGAAGCCGTCTTCAACATGATGGAAAGCGTGGTGCCCGAGTACGGCGTCTATGGCATGGTGCGCGAGCGCACCGGCGCGTCGCTGCCGGGCATCGTGCCGTCGAATACCTATCCGTGCCGCGACGGCAGCATCGTCATTGGCGGCAATAGCGATCCCATTTTCAAGCGGTTGATGACGGCAATCGACCGCGCCGATCTCGCCGACGATCCCGCGCTCGCTTCGAACGATGGCCGCGTGCCGCGCACGCAGGAAATCGACGATGCCATCGCCGCGTGGTTGTCGACGCGCAGTATCGACGAGGCACTCGCCGTCCTCAACGCCGCCGATGTGCCCGCCGGCCGTATCTACAGCGTGGCCGACATGTTCACCGATCCGCAGTACATCGCGCGTCAAATGCTGCAGCGTTTTCCGTGGCAGGACGGCCGCGAGATCACGCTGCCGAACGTGACGCCGAAGCTGTCCGAGACGCCTGGCGAGACGCGCTGGCTCGGGCCGCAACTCGGCGAACATACGGATGAAGTGCTTCGGTTGCTTGGGTATGCCGAGGACGACATCGCGCGGTTGCGTGCGGCGAACGTGATCTGAGGAAGTCGTTACGCGTAAAAAACGCGAACTCTCGCGGCGGCCCGAAGATGGCCGCGACACCGGCGCCGGCTTGCGCATGGGGCAGGGCGTCGCGCATGCACCGTGGCCCACGACCAACCTTCGAAGCGCCTCAAGGCTCGATCACGATCTTCCCCGTCACGCGCCGGTTCATCATGTCGTCGAGGGCTTGCGCGGTTGCATCGAGCGGATAGCGTTTGGTCACCACCGGCAGCAACTTGCCGGCCTTGATCCAGTCGACCATGGTGGCAAATTCGGTATCGGCGATCGCGTGTTCGCGGCGCATGTG
Organism: Caballeronia sp. GACF4; assembly: GCF_023631025.1. Taxonomy (NCBI): domain Bacteria; kingdom Pseudomonadati; phylum Pseudomonadota; class Betaproteobacteria; order Burkholderiales; family Burkholderiaceae; genus Caballeronia; species Caballeronia sp. GACF4. Next base: position 248,853 of record NZ_JALQDW010000005.1, on the reverse strand, counting down.
ATCGCCCCAGAACACGCCGACGATGCTCGCGCCCTTCAACAACGCGAGATTGAGCGGCAGCTTCGGGATCTCGCCGTTGGCGAAGCCGACCACGAGATAACGCCCGCGCCAGCCGATGCTGCGAAACGCCGGTTCGGCATAGGCGCCGCCCACCGGATCGAATATGACATCGGGACCTTGGCCATGGGTGAGCGCCTTGACGCGCTCGCGCAAGTCTTCGTTTCGATAGTCGATGATTTCATCCGCGCCTTGCTCGCGACAGAACGCGAGCTTTTCCGCGCTCGATGCCGCCGCGATCACGCGCGCGCCGAGAATCTTGCCGATCTGAATTGCCGCGACGCCCACGCCGCCCGCCGCACCAAGCACGAGGAGCGTCTCGCCCGACTTGAGCGCGCCGCGATCCACGAGCGCGTGATAGGACGTGCCGTAGGCAAGCGTGAAGGCCGCGGCGAGCGCGAGGTCGACGTCGTCGGGCAGCACGACGCAATCCGTTTCCCGAGCACGCGCCTGTTGCGCGAATGCCCCTTGCGCGGTGTAAGCCGCGACGCGCATGCCAGGTTTCACGCGCGTGACGCCCGCACCCACCTCACGCACGATTCCCGCGAGTTCCGCACCCGGCGTAAATGGCAGCGGCGGTTTGAACTGGTACTTGTTCTGGATGATCAGTACATCGGGAAAATTCACGCTCGCGGCCTTCACATCGATGACGATTTCCCCGGCTTCGGGGTGCAAATCCGGCAGCGTTTCGACGGTGAGCGTATCGGGTAATCCGTGTTGGTTGCATCGAACGGCGCGCATGTGTCCTCCTTGATGGCCTGGCGCCAAGTGTAGGGCAGACGGCTGTCTGTGCGCGACCCCGCAAAGCGTGGGCGCGTCATGTTTCCTCGGTTACAATCGCCGGATGCGAATCCTACTCAGCAACGACGACGGCTACCTGGCGCGCGGCATCAACGCGCTGCACGACGCCTTGCAGCCGCTCGGCGAAGTAACGGTGATGGCGCCGGAGCAGAACTGCAGCGGCTCGTCCAACTCGCTCACGTTGTCGCGGCCATTGAGCGTGCATCAGTCGGCTAACGGTTTCAACTTCGTGAACGGCACGCCAACCGACTCGGTGCATATCGCGCTCACCGGCATGCTCGAAGCGCGGCCCGATCTCGTCGTGTCAGGGATCAACAACGGCCAGAATGTCGGCGAGGACACGCTCTATTCCGGCACGGTCGCGGCCGCCACCGAAGGCTTCATGTTCGGCATTCCGGCTATCGCGTTTTCGCTCGTCGGGCGTGACTGGCTGCATCTAGAAGATGCGGCGCGCGTGGCCGCCGAAATCGTCGCGCATTTTCTGGATCACCCCATGCCGGGTCATCCGCTTCTGAACGTCAATATTCCGAGCCTGCCGTACGACCAACTGCGCGAGTGGAAGGTCACGCGTCTGGGCAAGCGGCATCCGTCGCAGCCGGTGATTCGCCAGACCGACCCGCGCGGCAACCCGATCTACTGGATCGGCCCGTCGGGCGACGCGCTCGACGCCAGCGAAGGCACCGACTTTCACGCAGTCGCGAACGGCTTCGTTTCGATCACGCCGCTGCAGCTCGACCTGACTCACACGAAACTCATGGCCGAGACCCGCGAATGGGCGCAAGCCGGGAGCCGTCGCTCATGAGCGACGAGCGCGCCAAGCGCTTCCCGCTGGCGCTCGCGGACCTCGTGCGCGAGCCGCGCAAGCCGGCCGGCCGCACGCAGGACGCGCGCGCCAAGTCAGTGGCGGTATCGACCACGAAAGCCGCTGCCGCGAAGCCGGGCAGTGTGCGCGGCGCGGCTTCAGCGCTCAAGAATCCGGCGAGCGCGGCGGCATCCGCCAAGTCCGCGACCACGGTTTTTCCGGTGCGCTCGGTGGCTCAGCCTGTCGTCAATTCCGTCGCCAAGGCCGCTACCAAACCGGCAAGTGGAACTGCGAAACCGGTTCCGGGCGCGAATCGCAGTCCGGCCCAGGCGCCGCATCCCCGAACGAGTGCATTGCGCACCGCGCAGCGTCCCGCCGGACGCGATCTGAACGCGGCATCGACGGCCACGAAAAAGGGCGCGCCCAACGTGGCATTCGCCAGCACGCAGACGCTCACCTCGGAACGGGTGCGCGAGCGCATGGTCGAACGCCTGCGCACGAACGGCGTGACCGACCCGCGCGTGCTGAACGCCATGTCGGTCGTGCCGCGCCATATGTTCGTCGACCCCGGCCTCGCCGCGCAGGCTTACGAAGATGCCGCGCTGCCGATCGGTCACCATCAGACCATCTCCAAGCCGTCGGTCGTCGCGCGCATGATCGAACTGGTCGCGGCAGGGCGCACGTTGGACAAGGTGCTGGAAATCGGCACCGGTTGCGGCTATCAGGCAGCGGTGCTGTCGCAGGTCGCGACCGAGGTTTATTCGATCGAGCGCGTGCGGCCGTTGTCCGAACGCGCCAAGCTCAATCTTCGGCCGCTGCGTGTGCCGAATATCCGGCTGCATTACGGCGACGGGCGGCTCGGACTGGCTGCCGCGGCGCCGTTCGATGCCATCGTGATCGCGTGCGCGGGACTCGACGTGCCGCAGGCCTTGCTCGAACAACTGGCGATAGGCGGCAGGCTCGTCGCGCCGGTGGGCTCGCAGGCCGCGCAGTCGCAGGTGCTCACGCTCGTCACGCGCGTGTCGGCCACGCAATGGCGGGAGTCGCAGCTCGATCGCGTTTTTTTTGTACCTTTAAAATCCGGAGTGATTTGAAACCGATGAGTATCTTGCGTGCTTTGCGAGAAACGCGTGCGGACGTTCGCCTGACGGCGGCGCAGCGCGGTGTGTGCGTCCTTGCGCTGTCCATGCTGGCGGCCTGTGCGTCGCGGATGGATTCAGCGCCGGTGGTCGACAGAACGGGCGCGCCTATCGCCACGGATGCCGCCGCGCTTGCCAACCAGCCGCCGCCGCCTGGCTATATTCGCGTGAAACCGGGCGACACCCTATATCGGATCGCATTGGAAAACGGTCAGAATTATCACGACATCGCAACGTGGAATAACCTGACGAACCCGAACCAGATCGAAGTCGGTCAACTGGTGCGTGTGGCGCCTCCGGGTGCGAATCTGGCAGCGGCGACGCCGGGCGTGTCGACCGCACCGATCGCGGGTGGCGCGGTGGCTACGCAACCGCTTAACGGCGGCGCGGGCGTCTATGGCACGCCGCAGTCGGGTGCAACGACGCAGCCGCCGTACTACGGTCCGTCGTCGGGCATGGGTGCGGCGCCGGGAGCTGCATCCGGTGCGCTCGCGGGCACCACGCCGGCGCCGGGCGTGGACAGCGCGGCAACGGCTCAACCGGCTTTCATCTGGCCGGCGCGTGGTCCGATTCTCGGCACATTCGACGACGCGAAGAACAAAGGTTTGAACATTGGCGGTGCACCGGGAGATGCGGTCAATGCATCGGCGGATGGCAGGGTCGTCTACTCCGGAAATGGCTTGCGCGGCTACGGGAATCTCATCATCATCAAGCACGACGCGACTTTTCTCACTGCGTACGCACACAACCGCGCTTTGATGGTAAAAGAAGGAGACGCGGTGACCAAAGGTCAAAAAATCGCCGAAATGGGCAACAGCGATTCAGACCGTGTGATGTTGCATTTCGAAGTTCGCCGGCAGGGAAAACCTGTTGACCCACTGAAGTATTTGCCGCCGCAATAAAGCGAGCCATCATGCAAAAAACGAAGCGCCGCCAGCCGCAAGCCGAGACTGAGACCATCAGCCGACCGTTGCAAGTGTCGGTGGAAGACGGTGCTTCGACCCGAGACGACGATGCCGAAAACATCGACGTCGATATCGATTCCGACGAAGAAGGCGAAAACCGTAAAAAGGGTGGCGACGAGTCGGGAGAAGGCGCAAACGATTCCGCGCCCGAACCCGACGACTTTCGCTCTCTTTTGCAGGCCGAACTGACGGCCGACACCATTCAGCATTACCTCAATCGCATCAGCGTGAAACCGCTGCTCACCGTCGAGGAAGAGCAGCGTTATTCGCGTCTTGCCAAGGCGGGCGAGTTCGAGGCGCGCCAGGTCATGATCGAGCGCAATTTGCGGCTGGTGGTGAGTATCGCTAAGGGTTATCTCAATCGCGGCGTGCCTTTGCTCGATCTGATCGAGGAAGGCAACCTCGGTCTCATGCACGCAATCGAGAAATTCGATCCCACGCGCGGTTTTCGTTTTTCGACTTACGCCACGTGGTGGATTCGCCAGAGCATCGAGCGCGCAATCATGAATCAGGCGCGCACGGTGCGCCTTCCGGTGCATGTGATTCGCGAACTGAATCAAGTGTTGCGCGCGAAGCGTCATCTGGAAAAGAACTCGGCGAATTCCACCGATCCCGTCGCGCCCGAGCGCCGCGACGCGAGCATCGAGGATATTGCGTATCTCACCGGCAAGACGCCGGAGGAAGTCACCGATATCCTCGCGCTCAACGAACACACGGCTTCGCTCGATGCCCCGCTCGACCTCGACCCCGGCAGCAGCCTGCTCGATCTCCTTTCGGACGATCAAAGCCAGTCGCCGGATGCCGAAGTTCAGCACCGCGAACTGGAAACGCTCACGCGGCTCTGGCTTTCGCGTCTGTCGGATAAACATCGGCATGTGATCGAACGGCGTTTCGGGCTGAACCATATCGAGCCCGCCACGCTCGAAGAACTGGCCGATGAAATGGGCCTCACGCGCGAACGCGTACGGCAAATCCAGCAAGAGGCGCTCGTGCGGCTCAAACGCTTCTTCGCCTCGAACGGCGTGCGCAAGGACGCCGTGCTTTAACGCTCCAAAGCGGCGTTCGAAAGAGCGCCGCGTTTCCAGAATTCAATGACACCGATTCTCGTATTCGACATCGAGACCATTCCCGATGTCGACGGCATTCGCCGTCTCGAAGACTTACCCGACGATCTGTCCGCGCGCGAAGTCGCCGAACGCGCGTTCGCCGCGCGCCGCGAGCGCGTAGGCAACGACTTCTTGCCGCATCATTTGCAACGCATTGCCGCGATCTCCTGCGTCTTTCGCGACGACAGCGGTTTTCGCGTGCGCTCGCTCGGCACGAAGACGGATGGCGAGGCATCGCTGATCCAGTCGTTTTATCGCGTGATCGAAAAATACACGCCGCAACTCGTCTCGTGGAACGGCGGCGGTTTCGATCTGCCCGTGCTCCATTACCGTGCGCTCGTGCATGGCATCGCGGCGCCGCGTTACTGGGACTTGGGCCAGGACGATCGCGAGTTCAGGTTCAACAACTACATCAGCCGCTATCACATGCGGCATCTCGACCTGATGGACGTGCTCGCGATGTATCAGGCGCGCGCCAACGCGCCGCTCGATGCACTCGCCAAACTGTGCGGCTTCCCAGGCAAGCTGGGCATGGACGGCGGCAAGGTGTGGGACGCCTATTGCGATGGTCAGATCGACGAGATCCGCAACTATTGCGAAACGGATGTCGTCAACACTTACCTTATGTATTGCCGCTTTCAGATGATGCGTGGCGGACTCACGCCGGACGAGTACGCGGACGAGATCAACTTCGTGAAGAACGCGCTCGCGCTGGAAGCGTCGCCGCATTGGGCCGAATATCTCACCGCATTCGGCCGGTGAGTGCGAGGCCGTGACGTTCGTCTACAATCTCGCCTTTGCCAACACGTCAGTCAGGAAGTACGCAGGTGTCTGAAGCCGCTCGAAAAAATTCGCATCGCCGCCGCGCCGCGCCGGCCAAAACCGTTACGCCCGATCCGTCATTCGTCGCGCCCGAAATCGAAATCGAGTCACTCGACATGGACGCGCGCGGCGTCGGCCGCACGGTCAACGAGAACGGCGAGCCGGGCAAGGTGATCTTCGTCGAAGGCGCGCTGCCCGGCGAACGAGTGAGCTATTCGAGCTATCGCAAGAAGCCGAGTTTCGAGCAGGCGCAAGTGGTGAACGTGTTGCGCGAGGCGGTCATCCGCACGAAGCCGAAGTGTCAGTTCTTCGGCACGTGCGGCGGTTGTTCCATGCAGCATCTCGACGTGCGCGCGCAGATTGCCGTGAAGCAGCGGGTGCTCGAGGACAATCTCCAGCATTTGTCGAAACTGCGCGCGGAAACCATGTTCCGGCCGATTCACGGGCCGTCGTGGGGTTATCGCTATCGCGCGCGCCTGACGGTGCGGCACGTCGAGAAAAAGGGCGGCGTGCTCGTCGGCTTTCATGAACGCAAGAGCAGCTACGTCGCCGACATGACGAGCTGCGAGGTGCTGCCGCCGCACGTTTCCGCCATGCTCGTGCCACTGCGGCATCTGGTAGCCGGTTTGTCCATTCGTGACCGCATGCCGCAGATCGAGCTTGCGGTTGGCGCGGACGTGACGGCGCTGGTGTTGCGCATTCTCGAACCGCTCAACGACGCCGACGAAGCGCTTTTGCGCGCCTTCGCGGACGAACACGCCGGCGTGCAATTCTGGCTGCAGCCGAAAGGTCCCGACACGGTTTATCCGTTTTATCCGCTCGAGAGCGAACTGGCTTATACGCTGCCGGAGTTTCACATCCGCATGCCATTCAAGCCGACTGATTTCACGCAGGTGAACCATCAGATCAACCGCGTGCTCGTGGCGCGCGCGTTGAGCCTGCTCGCGCCGGAACCGAACGATCGTGTGCTCGATCTGTTTTGCGGCATCGGCAACTTCACGCTGCCGCTTGCGCGCGTGTCGCGCGAAGTGGTGGGTATCGAAGGAAGCGAAGGGCTGACCGCGCGCGCGCTGGAAAACGCGCAGGCCAATGGCGTGGACGGCCATACGTCGTTTGCCTGCCGCAATTTGTTCGAAGTGACTGCCGACGATCTGCGCGCGCTCGGGCACTTCGACAAATATCTGATCGATCCGCCGCGCGAGGGCGCGCTCGCAGTGGCGAAGGCGCTTGCGGACATCGCTCAAAGCGGCGAGGGTTCGCTGCCGAAGCGCATCGTTTATGTGTCGTGCAACCCGGCGACGCTCGCGCGCGACGCCGGCCTGCTCGTCCACGAGGCGGGGTATCGGATGAAGGGCGCGGGCGTCGTCAACATGTTCCCGCATACGTCGCATGTCGAATCCATTGCATTGTTCGAACGCGACTGAAGCGCTTTTATTTAAGAAGGCAAAAAAAACCGGCCCGAAGGCCGGTTTTTCGTTTGAAGCACCGGTTCGATCAGTTCCGGTTGCCGCCGAAGATGCCGAGCAGTGCCAGCAAATTCGTGAAGACGTTGTACAGATCGAGGTAGATGGCGAGCGTCGCGCTGATGTAGTTCGTCTCGCCGCCATTCACAACGCGCTGCACGTCGAACAGCATGTAAGCCGAGAAGATGACGATGGCGAGCACGGAGATCGTCAGCATGAGCGCCGGCAGTTGCAGGAAAATGTTCGCGACTGCAGCCAGCAGAATGACCATCACGCCCATGAACAGCCACTTGCCGAGGCCCGAAAAGTCACGCTTGCTGACCGTGGCGATGGTCGCCATGGCCGCGAAAATCACGCCCGTGCCGCCAAAGGCCATCATGATGAGCTGCGGCCCATTCGAGAAACCGAGGATGAAGCTCAAAAGACGCGAGAGCATCAGGCCCATGAAGAACGTGAAGCCGAGCAGGACGACCACGCCCATGCTGCTGTTCTTCGTTTTCTCGATGGCGAACATGAAGCCGAACGCAATCGCCATGAACGCGATGAAGCTCATTGCCGGGCTGGTGGCCGCGAAGAGGGAAAAGCCCGTCGCTACGCCGACCCACGCGCCGAGCACCGTCGGCACCATGGAAAGCGCCAGCAGCCAGTAAGTGTTGCGTAGCACGCGGTTGCGCACCTCGACCGAAGTGACGCTGCCGTTGCGTCCAAAACTGTAGGGTGATTCGTTCATGGTTTCTCCTTGCTTCAAATTGTCTGTCGTCGACCCGCGCTACATCCGTCATATACGAATGATACGGTAGGAATACTTAAGCGATTATGAGGCCGTTGCCCGCGCCATTCCGGTTTCGTGCAGTGCCTGATGTCGCGAGGCGGTTGCAAAGCGCGGCTCGACTCCAATATGACTGCCGCACGGTCCGAAATCAATGGCGCCGACGTTTCTCGGCGCGATACACGCTCAAGGCACGCTGGCGTATGACGGTTCGACCCTTACGGCGCCGTAAGGTTTCAATCGCAATCATACCCTGCTTCATGCTACAATTGTCCATTCCTTTTAATCCGTAAACCGTTAATTTTTTGGAGTTTTTCATGGCAATCGAGCGCACCCTGTCGATTATCAAGCCGGACGCAGTGGCAAAGAATGTTATCGGCCAAATCTACAGCCGTTTCGAGAGTGCTGGACTCAAGATCATTGCTTCGCGCATGGTGCATCTGTCGCGCGCGGACGCGGAAAAGTTCTACGCAGTGCACGCTGCACGCCCGTTCTTCAAGGACCTCGTGGAATTCATGATCTCCGGTCCGGTGCAGATTCAAGTGCTGGAAGGCGAAGGCGCGATCATCAAGAACCGCGACCTGATGGGCGCGACCGATCCGAAGAAGGCAGACAAGGGCACGATCCGCGCTGATTTCGCGGACAGCATCGATGCAAACGCCGTGCACGGTTCCGACGCTCCGGAAACGGCAGCGCAGGAAATCGCGTTCTTCTTCCCGCAAGTGAACGTCTACTCGCGCTAAGTCGCGCGTTGGTTGCCGCATCGGTCCGTGCCTCGAGGCAGTGCGCCGGATCATGCGGCTGTCGCGCCGGCATCGCTTGAAAAGCTGGAACATGCAGGAATTGGCGCGAACGGTCTCGGGCAAAAGCTCCCGAGCTTCGCAATCTGAAATGGCAGGACTCGACATGACGAACAGCAGCACCGTCAATCTTCTCGATCTCGACGCCGCCGGGCTCGTCGCTTATTGCGGCAGCCTGGGCGAAAAGCCGTTTCGCGCCAAGCAATTGCAGCGCTGGATCCACCAATATGGCGTCGACGACTTCGACGGCATGACGGACCTCGCGAAATCGCTGCGCGAAAAACTCAAGGGTCTCGCCAGTTTGGCGATGCCCGAAATCTCTCGCGATCACGTTTCCACCGACGGCACGCGCAAGTGGCTGATCGACGTAGGCAACGGCAACGCGGTCGAAACCGTGTTCATTCCCGAGGAAACGCGCGGCACGTTGTGCGTGTCCTCGCAGGCAGGCTGCGCGGTGAACTGCCGGTTCTGTTCCACAGGCAAGCAGGGATTTTCCCGCAATCTGACCACTGGCGAGATCATCGGCCAGTTGCGCATGGCCGAATTCGCGCTGCGCAAGTCGCTCGGGCGCGAAGTCGGCGGCCCGGGAAAGGGCGAGCGCGTCATCACCAATGTCGTGATGATGGGCATGGGCGAGCCCATGCTGAATTACGACGCCGTCGTGCCCGCCATGCGTCTAATGCTCGACGACAACGCCTATGGCCTGTCGCGCCGTCGCGTGACGCTATCCACTTCCGGCGTCGTGCCCATGATGGACCGCCTCGCCGCGGATCTGCCAGTGGCGCTTGCCGTGTCGCTACACGCGCCGAACGATCCGCTGCGCGACATGCTGGTGCCGCTCAACAAGAAGTATCCGCTGCGTGAATTGATGGCTGCGTGCCAGCGCTATCTGAAGGTTGCGCCGCGCGATTTCATCACGTTCGAATACTGCATGCTCGACGGCGTCAACGACACCGAAGCCCATGCGCGCGAACTGCTGGCCGTCACGCGCGACGTGCCGTGCAAATTCAACCTCATTCCGTTCAATCCGTTCCCGGAATCAGGTCTGACTCGCTCGAAGAACGAGCAGATCAAGCGCTTCGCGCAGGTTCTGATGGACGCGGGCATTGTCACCACCGTGCGCAAGACGCGCGGCGACGACATCGACGCAGCTTGCGGGCAGCTTGCGGGCGAGGTGAAGGATCGCACGCGCCTCGTGGAACGCATGGGTCGCGCGCCAGGCAAGGTGATCGAGGTGCGCGCGGTCTGACGCATTGCCGCCGTACAGCGAAGAAAAACAAGTCCGAAAAGACGGAAGTCGCGCCAGGCCGGCGCGCAAAGCCGAACATTTTGTTATAAAGCGGTCTGCAACATTGCCGGGGCTGTATCGTTCACGTTTTGATGCAATCCGCCGGCTTAGCCGCGCTATATAAAAGAATCGATGCGAGGAAATTGGGATGAGTGAGCCGCAGCACCCGACGCCTTTTGGCAGTCATACCGGGGGTCTTCCTGTCAATGAGCATGACAGTCAGGCGGGCACTGGCGGGGCGGCATCGAACGCGAGTCAGACGGGGCCTCTGGATTCGATTGCCGCCGTCGGCGCGCGGCTCGCGCAGCTTCGTCACGCGAAGTCATGGTCGATCGACGACATTTCAGCGCGTCTCAAGGTCTCGCCGAGCAAGCTGCTCGCGCTCGAAGCGGGCGACATCAGTCAACTGCCCGATCGCACGTTCGCAGCGGGTATCGTGCGTAGCTACGCCAAGGTTCTTGGTACCGATCCCGCGCCTTTCACGCAGGCGTTTCGTCGCGAGGGCGCGGCGGTCGGGCAAAATCTGAAAGTGCCTGCTTCGGCGGGTGCGGGGCTGCCGCGACAGCGCGTGTCGGTGCCGCTAGGTGGTTCGTCGGGCAAGAAGCGCTCGTGGCTCTGGGGCATCGCGGCGGTCGTCGTGGTGTTGGCCGCGCTCGTGATGTGGCATACCGGCGGCGATTCGTCGGCGTGGCTCGCGCGCCTCAAGTCGAGCACGGGCGCTGGCACGGCCGCGCCGGGCGACACGGTGTCCGCTTCCGTCGTCTCCACGCCTGATGAAGCCGCCGCGGCGAACACCGGCGAAGCCGCCTCGCTGCCCGAAGTGGCCGCCGCGCCCGGCGAACAGCCGATGCCACGTCCGCTCGGCACGAACGCGTTGCCGGCCTCGTCGTCGACCATTGCGGCGTTGCAGGGCGCAAGCGCGTCGGCCGCAGCCAAGCAGGCGCCGGCCGCTGGCGCCGCCGCATCCGCGCCGGTCGTCGCCGGCACGGGCGCGAGCGCAGTCGAATTGAAAGTGAAGGAAGATAGCTGGTTCAGCGTGCGCGGCAAGGACGGCAAGGAGGTTTTCTCCGGTCTCGTCCACGCGGGAAGCACGCAACGCGTGCAGGGCGAAGCGCCGTTCAAGGTGACCGTCGGCAACGCGAAGAGCGTCGATTCCATCTCGTTTGACGATCAGCCGGTCGACGCCAAGAAATACGTTTCCGCACGCGGCAACGTCGCGCGCTTCACGCTGCCCTGAACGGGCGGCGCGTAGCGGTGTCGGAGTCGGAGGTTCAGCGCGCGTGCAAGTCATGGGCATTCCGGCTTTTTCCGTGATGCCCGTTCAAGGTTCCATATTCGCACCGTCGCGCCGCTTGCACGCGGCGCCTGGTGGCCAAAGGGTTTTTCGATGCAATCCGAAGCTCAATCCCTGATTAGCAGCAAGATCTGTTCGACCGAACCGGTGTTCGGCGGCTCGTCGAAGCGTCGTGCATCGCATGCGGTGGACGTGCGCTGGGGCGGTCAGCTCGTCACCATCGGCGGCGACTCACCGGTGCGCGTGCAGTCGATGACCAACACCGACACCGCCGACGCCATCGGAACCGCCATCCAGATCAAGGAACTGGCGCAGGCGGGTTCCGAACTCGTGCGCATCACGGTGAATACGCCGGAAGCGGCGGCGGAAGTGCCGCACATCCGCGATCAACTCGACCGCATGGGCGTGTCCGTGCCGCTCGTCGGCGACTTCCATTACAACGGGCATCTGCTGCTGCGCGATCATCCGGCGTGCGCCGAAGCGCTGTCGAAGTACCGCATCAATCCCGGCAACGTCGGACAGGGCGCAAAGCGCGACACGCAATTCGCGCAGATGATCGAAGCCGCGATCAAGTACGACAAACCGGTGCGCATCGGCGTGAACTGGGGCAGTCTCGACCAGGACCTGCTCGCGCGCATGATGGACGAAAACGCCGCGCGCTCGGCGCCGTGGGAACTGCAAAGTGTGATGTATGAAGCGCTGATCCAGTCGGCGGTCGGCTCGGCGGAACGCGCGGTCGAACTCGGCCTCGGTCGCGACAAGATCATCCTGTCGTGCAAGGTGAGCGGCGTGCAGGATCTGGTCGCCGTTTATCGCGAACTCGCTAAACGTTGCAGCTTCGCGCTGCATCTCGGCCTGACCGAGGCGGGCATGGGCTCGAAGGGCATCGTCGCTTCGACGGCGGCGCTGTCGTTGCTGCTGCAGGAAGGCATCGGCGACACCATCCGTATTTCGCTGACGCCCGAGCCAGGCGGCGCGCGCACGGGCGAAGTGGTCGTCGGCCAGGAAATCCTCCAGACCATGGGCCTGCGTTCCTTTACGCCCATGGTCATTGCATGTCCCGGCTGCGGGCGCACGACCAGCACGCTGTTCCAGGAACTCGCGTCGCAGATCCAAAGCTATTTGCGCAACTCCATGCCCGTGTGGCGCGACCAGTTTCCCGGCGTCGAGAAGATGCACGTCGCGGTGATGGGCTGCATCGTCAACGGGCCTGGCGAATCGAAACACGCGAACATCGGCATTAGTTTGCCGGGTTCGGGCGAAAATCCCGCCGCGCCCGTGTTTATCGACGGCGTGAAGGTGAAGACCTTGCGTGGCGAGCGTATCGCCGAGGAATTCCAGCAAATCGTCAGCGACTACGTCGAGCGCACCTACGGGCAAGAAACCGGCAAGCGCGAAGAAACGTCCGCGGCAACACTTTAAAGACAGATGACTGAACAGAAGAAACGGCTCGGCAAGCTGACCGGCGTCAAGGGCATGAACGACATCCTCCCGCAGGACGCCGCGTTGTGGGACTTCTTCGAATCCACGGTGAAGTCGATGCTGCGCGCATACGGCTATCAGAACATCCGCACGCCGATCATCGAGCATACGCAGTTGTTCACGCGCGGGATCGGCGAAGTGACGGATATCGTCGAAAAAGAGATGTACAGCTTCACCGATTCGCTCAACGGCGAACATCTCACCATGCGGCCCGAAAACACGGCGGCGGTGGTGCGCGCGAGCATCGAACACAACCTGCTTTACGACGGTCCGAAGCGCCTGTGGTACATCGGCCCGATGTTCCGTCACGAACGTCCGCAGCGCGGGCGGTATCGCCAGTTCCATCAGGTCGGCGTGGAAGCACTCGGTTTCGCGGGACCGGACACGGACGCCGAAATCATCATGATGTGTCAGCGCCTGTGGGACGACCTTGGGTTGACCGGCATTCGCCTGGAACTGAATTCACTTGGCCAGCCTGACGAGCGCGCGGCGCACCGCAAGGAACTGATCGCGTATCTGGAGCAGCACGTCGACGCGCTCGACGAAGAAGCCAAACGACGTCTCTACACCAACCCGCTGCGCGTGCTCGACACGAAGAATCCCGCGCTGCAGGAAATTGCGCAGAACGCGCCAAAGCTCACCGACTTCCTGGGCGAAGAATCGCGCAAGCATTTCGAGGGCGTGCAAAGGCTGCTGAAGGCCAACAACATTCCGTTCAAGATCAATCCGCGTCTCGTGCGCGGTCTCGACTATTACAACCTCACCGTATTCGAGTGGGTGACCGACAAGCTCGGCGCGCAAGGCACTGTGGCGGGCGGCGGCCGGTACGACCCGCTCATCGAGCAACTTGGCGGCAAGCCCACGGCCGCGTGTGGCTGGGCGATGGGCGTCGAGCGTATCCTCGAGTTGCTGAAGGAAGAGAATCTCGTGCCGGAAGCGGAAGGTACGGACGTCTACGTAGTGCATCAGGGAGAAGCTGCCGCCGAGCAGGCGTTCATCGTGGCGGAGCGTCTGCGCGACACGGGCCTCGACGTGATCCTGCATTGCAGCCCGGACGGCGCGCCTGCCAGCTTCAAGTCACAGATGAAGAAAGCCGATGCGAGCGGCGCGGCTTTTGCCGTCGTGCTGGGCGAAGACGAACTCGCGCAGGGCACGATCGGCGTAAAGCCGCTGCGCCGCGCGGGCGCCGAAACGTCGGACGCGCAAAAGAACGAGCAGGTCAACGTTCCGGCGGAAGACTTGACCGAATACCTAATCAATGCGATGGTGGCATCCGCCGAAGACTAGGCGGCCCGACACGCGGGCAATGGCCGTGGGCATCGCGCTGGATGAGTGAACTGTCCGGCATCGCGCACGGCACTCGAAGTGCAATGAAACGCAGGAAGGAATAGCTGGACGATGAGCTATCACGACGAAGAAGAATCACTGGAAAGTTTGAAAGCCTGGTGGGCCAAGTGGGGTAATTCCACGACGTGGATCATCCTCGTGGCGCTTGTAATCGCAGCCGGATACAACGGCTGGAATTACTGGCAGCGTCATCAGGCGGCCGAAGCTTCCGTGCTGTACGACCAGCTTCAGCAGGCCGTCACCGGCAATGATCAGAAAATGGTGAGCCGTATTGCGACGGACATGGAAGACAAGTTCGGCAGCACGGCCTACGCTCAGATGAGCGCGCTCACCGCGGCCAAGTCGCTATACACGGCGGGCGATACCGCCGGCACGAAAGCGCAACTGCAATGGGCCATCGATCACGCGAAGGACGACGAGTACAAGCAAGTCGCGAAGCTGCGCCTCGCGCTGGTGCTCCTCGACGAGAAAAATTACGACGCGGGTCTGAAGCTGCTCGCGGATGCGCCGCTCGACGCCTACAAGGGTGTGATCGCGGACCGTCGCGGCGATCTGCTTGCGGCGCAAGGCAAGCGCGACGACGCCCGCGCATCCTACAAGCTGGCGCTCGGCGCGCTGCCCGCGAACGATACCTCCGCGCGGCAACTGGTCCAGTTCAAGCTCGACGCGCTCGGCGGCTGAAGAGCGCGCGGCGCCGCAATCGACCGAGCCATATAACAATCAGGCCGCCCAGCCGCGCAATGCCTTGAAGGCGAAGGCGCGGCCGGGCGCCGATCAACCGAATCCGATAATTCATGTTGCGTCCACCGATGACTTTTTTGAAACGCTACGCCGTGCCGTTTGCCTGCGCGATGACCGCCTTGCTCGCGGCTTGCTCATCCACCAAGGATGAACGCCGCGTGCCGACACCGCTCGTCGAGTTCAAGCCGGTGCTCAACGTCTCCCAGGCGTGGAAGGCGAGCGTCGGCAAGGCAGGCCGCTATCTGTTCGCGCCGGTTGCCGTGGGCGACGCAATTTTTGCCGCAGGCGAGAACGGCTCGGTCGTGAAGATCGACGCGAAAACGGGTCAGGATGTCTGGCGCATCAAGCTCAAGGACGATCTGTCGGCGGGCGTCGGCAGCGACGGCAATCTGACTGCGGTCGGCGGTCTGAAGGGTTCGGTCTACGTGCTCGGACCGGACGGCAAGCAGTTGTGGACGGCAGTCGCGCCGGGCGAACTGATCTCTCCGCCGCTCGTCGGCAATGATCTCGTGATCGTGCGTACCATCGACGGCAAGGTCGTGGCCTTCAACGCGCAGACCGGCGAACAAAAGTGGGTCTTCCAATTGCGCGCGGTGCCGCTGAATCTGCGCGTCGCGGCGGGCATGACCTTCGCCGGCAATCAGGCCGTGCTTGCTGGATTCCCGGGCGGCACGTTCGCGGCAATCAACCTGCAAACGGGCGATGCCTTCTGGCAAACGCCTGTTTCATATCCGAAGGGCGTGACCGAAGTCGAGCGCATCAACGACGTAACCGGCGCGCCGGGACTCGTCGGCGCGCAGAGCTGCGCGGTGACGTTCCAGGGCCGCATCGGCTGCTTCAATGCAAATTCCGGCCGTCCGGACTGGGAAAAGAGCTTCTCGTCCGACAGCGGTCTTGCACAGGATTCGGACTTGGTCGCAGCAGGCGACGACTGGTCGGTCGTAAATGCATTCCGCACCTCGGACGGCTCGCAGCTCTGGAAGACGGACAAGCTGAAGAACCGCCAGGTCAGCGTGCCGTATATTCTCGGTCGCGCGGTCGTTGTTGGCGACTTCGAAGGTTACGTCCACTTCCTGAGCGCGGATAACGGCGAACTCGTCGGCCGCGCCAAGACCGACGGCAGCGCGATCACCGCGCCGCCCGTGCTCGCCGGCAACACGCTCGTGGTCCTGACGCACGACGGCGGCATCTACGGCTTTCGTCCCAGCAACTAACACGCGCGTGATCGTTAGATCGAGCGGTATTGAGCGGTATTGCGCGCTCGAAGCCCATCGCGCGGCAGGTCCGGCCAGAACCGGGCCGCAAGAGAAAGCAGGAGGCGCGGCAATCGCGCGCACTCCCGAGAGCCTGCCAGCGGAACGCAAAAAGCGCGGTGGGCTGCAAGAATCAAAGCGCGTCGCGCGAAGGCGGCGCGCCAAAACTGCCTCTGACGAGGCGCAGCGGCGTCCCAGCGCCGCAGGCTTGACACACTGACGCCGTGACGCGTCGCGCGTGCCGCAAGCCGAATCCATGCTAATTTTCGACAAGCGCAGCCGTGGCGCGGCATGAGCGGAACGAGAGGTCTCGTTCGCACGCCTCGTGTGCCGTCTTGCGTTCAACCTTGAACAACATCTGATGAAACCCGTGATTGCCCTCGTCGGGCGCCCCAATGTGGGGAAATCCACCTTATTCAACCGGCTGACGCGTTCGCGCGATGCACTCGTCGCCGATCTGCCCGGCCTCACCCGCGACCGCCACTACGGCGAAGGCCGTGTGGGCGGCGAGCGGCCGTATCTCGTCGTGGATACGGGCGGCTTCGAGCCGGTCGCGAAAGACGGCATCCTGCACGCAATGGCGCGGCAAACGCGTCAGGCGGTGGAAGAGGCAGACATCGTCGTGTTCATCGTCGATGGACGCAACGGGCTCGCGCCGCAAGACAAGGCGATTGCCGACTATCTGCGCAAGACCGGCCGACCGCTTTTTCTCGTCGTGAACAAGGCCGAGGGCATGAAGTATTCGGCCGTCGCGTCCGACTTCTACGAACTCGGTCTCGGCGATCCGCGCGCGATCTCGGCTGCGCACGGCGACGGCGTCACCGAGATGATCAACGACGCGCTCGACATCGCTTATGCCGGTCAGCCCGAGGAGAGCGAAGAAGAGAAGGCGCAGCACGGCGTGAAGATTGCCATCGTCGGACGTCCGAACGTTGGCAAGTCGACGCTCGTGAACGCATTGCTCGGCGAGGAGCGCGTGATCGCGTTCGACATGCCCGGCACCACGCGCGATTCGATTTATATTGATTTCGAGCGACAAGGCCGCAAATACACGCTTATCGACACGGCGGGCTTGCGTCGTCGCGGCAAGGTGTTCGAGGCCATCGAGAAGTTTTCGGTGGTGAAGACCTTGCAGTCCATTTCCGATGCCAACGTCGTGATTCTTTTGCTCGATGCCCAGCAGGACATCTCGGATCAGGACGCGCACATCGCGGGCTTCGTGGTCGAACAGGGCCGCGCGCTCGTGGTCGGCGTGAACAAGTGGGACGGTCTGGACTCGCATGTGCGCGAGCGCACGAAGGCGGATCTCACCCGCAAGCTCAAGTTTTTGGACTTTGCTAAATTTCACTACGTCTCGGCGCTGGAGAAGAGCGGCATCAGCCCATTGATGAAGTCTGTCGATGAAGCCTACGCCGCCGCCATGGCCAAGTTGCCGACACCGAAGCTCACGCGCGCGCTCATCGACGCGGTGGAGTTTCAGCAGCCGCGCCGTCGCGGTCCGGTTCGTCCGAAGCTGCGTTATGCCCACCAGGGTGGACAAAATCCGCCGATCATCGTGGTGCACGGCAATGCGCTCGACGCCATTACCGAGACTTATAAACGCTATCTGGAAGGGCGCTTCCGAGAAACTTTTGGATTGGTCGGGACGCCACTGCGCATAGAGTTCCGGTCAAGCCATAACCCTTACGCGGACAAAGGCTGAAAGCCGCGTGAGTCAAGCGTTTCAGGCCGGTCGGCCATTTGGCCAGGCTGGTGCGGAAACGAAAATCAGCTATAGTGTAGCGATTGTCGGCGGATCTCTTTTTCTTCGCCGACAATAAATCCAACCTGCAAAAAAACACGGAGTTTGCTATGAGCAACAAAGGGCAATTGTTACAAGACCCGTTTTTGAACGCGCTGCGTAAAGAGCACGTGCCGGTGTCGATCTATTTGGTCAACGGCATCAAGCTTCAAGGAAACATCGAATCGTTCGACCAGTATGTCGTGTTGCTCCGAAATACGGTCACACAGATGGTCTACAAGCACGCCATTTCCACCGTCGTGCCGGCCCGTCCGGTGAATTTCCACCCGGACGCTGAATCGTCCTAAACCTCGTCGCGACCGGCGCTGTTTTAAAAAAAGCGAACATCAAACAATTCGCCGGTCGCTTCAAAAACCGAAAAATATCAATTTGATCAATGCAGCGCTCGTCGGCATCGACTTCGGCAAGATCGATTTCGAAGCCAGTCTGGAAGAACTCAGCCTGCTCGCACAAAGTGCAGGCGCCCATCCCGCCGTCACGCTAACCGGCCGCCGTTCGGCTCCGGACGCTAAGATGTTTATTGGCAGCGGCAAGGTTGAAGAACTGCGCCTTTCTTGCGAAGCGAACGACGTCGAACTCGTCATCTTCAATCACGCACTCGCGCCCGCGCAGCAGCGCAATCTCGAACTCGCGCTCGACCGCCGCGTGGTGGACCGCACGAGCCTCATCCTCGACATTTTTGCGCAGCGCGCCCGCAGCCACGAAGGCAAATTGCAGGTCGAACTCGCACAGCTGCAGTATCTGTCGACACGGCTCATTCGCGCGTGGACTCACCTGGAACGGCAAAAGGGCGGTATTGGCCTGCGCGGTCCGGGCGAAACGCAGCTCGAAACGGACCGCCGGCTGATCGGTGAGCGTATCAAGGCGCTCAAGACCCGGCTCGAGAAGTTGCGCCGTCAGCATGGTACGCAGCGTCGTCAGCGCACGCGTAATCGCACGATGTCGGTCTCCCTCGTCGGCTATACCAACGCCGGCAAGTCCACGCTGTTCAATGCGCTCACGAAGGCGCAGGCCTACGCCGCCGACCAGCTTTTCGCCACGCTCGACACAACCTCGCGTCGCGTCTATCTCGGCGAGGAAGCGGGGCACGTGGTGGTATCGGACACGGTCGGGTTCATCCGCGAATTGCCTCACCAGCTCGTCGCGGCCTTTCGCGCCACGCTCGAGGAAACCATCCACGCAGACTTGCTGCTGCATGTGGTCGATGCATCGAGCGCCGTGCGCCTCGATCAAATCGATCAGGTGAACGAGGTATTGCGCGGCATCGGCGCGGATTCCATCCGGCAGGTTCTCGTCTTCAACAAGATCGACGCGGTGCCTGAGCTGGCGGCCCGTGGCGAAGCGGTTGAAAGGGACGAGTATGGTAATATTTCGCGCGTCTTTTTGAGTGCACGCTCGGGCCAGGGGCTCGATGCGCTGCGCGCTGCCATCGCCGAAATCGCTGCTGCGGAAACGGACGAAAGCGAAGAGGCTTTACCAAGCGTGCTCGCTGAAATCGAAGCGCCGCAACTCGAGTCCGATGCAACGCAATCCCCGCTGTCCGGGTCAAACGAAACACACGACACGAACGCGCAGCCGGAAGACCACCGGCTGACCGAACAACGTGACCACAAGGTTTCCGAGCACGGTCACTGATCGGCTCGCGGAACTCCGGATTGCATCGCCCGGGCTTATCTGTCTGGATGTCTACCCCCGGCTGTCTAATGGTGAATCACCGAGTGAACGACTACAACGAGCGGACTAACAGGCAGCGCATGCATGCCGCCTTTTCGATCAACGATCCGCGCTGGGGGCGGGGCGAAGGCAACGGCGTGAAGAACGACTCGAAGCGTCCGCAAGACGGCAAGCGCCCGAACGGCAAGGACGAAGGCCCGCCCGATCTCGACGAGATGTGGCGCGACTTCAACCGCCGCATAGCCGGTCTGTTCGGACGCAAGCCCAACGGCGGCGCGCCGCGCGAGAACGGCCGCGGCACGCGCATCGGGCTTGGCATCGTCATTGGCGTGCTGATCGCCATCTATCTCGGCAGCGGCGTGTTTGTCGTACAGGACGGTCACGTCGGCGTGGTATCGCAGTTCGGCAAATATCGGCAAACGGTGGCGCAAGGCATTCACTGGCGCCTGCCGTATCCGTTTCAGTCGCACGATATAGTCGACATCTCGCAGGTCCGCTCGGTCGAAGTGGGTCGCGGCACCGCGCTCGCGCAAGGCAACGTGCGCGATGCCTCGGTTCTGACGAACGACGCCGATATCGTCGACGTGCGCTTCGCCGTGCAATATCAGATCAAGTCGCCGACCGACTTCCTGTTCCGCAATCTCGATCCCGACCAGAGCGTCACGCAGGCGTCGCAGGCGGCAGTCCGCGAGATCGCCGGGTCTATCAGCACGGACGACATGCTCTACAAGGATCGCGAGGCGTTGCGCGCGCGTCTGACCGAATCCATCCAGCGCTCGCTCGATCTCTACCGCACCGGTTTGCAGGTGACGGGCGTGACCGTGCAAAGCGTGCAGGTGCCGACGCAAGTGCAGGCGGCATTCGAGGAAGCATCGCGCGTGCGTCAGGACAACGAGCGCGCTCGCGACATCGCGCAAGCCTATGCCGATCAGCTGCTGCCGCGTGCGAAAGCCGACGCGGCGCGTCTCGTCGACGAAGCCACGGCCTACGGCAATCGCCAGGTGACCGAAGCACAGGGCGACGCCGAGCGCTTCAAGCAGGTCTACGAGCAATACTCGAAAGCGCCCGCGGTCATTCGTCAACGCATGTACCTGGACACGATGCAGCAAATCTATTCGCGTACCACGAAGGTCTTCGTGGACAGCAAGGCAGGCAATAACGTGGTGTACCTGCCGCTGGACAAGCTCGTCGAGGCGAATCGTCAGCAGGTGAAAGAAGCCGATGCCGCCAGTGCCGCCGCAGCCGCAAGCGCGCCCGCTGGCGATGGCGCACAGGCGCGTGCGCCGGGCGTGGCGTCGTCGCCGGCCGTGGTGAGCGCGCCGGCCAACGGAGCGATCAACAACGGCGCGGCCAGCGCGACGACTGCAGCCAGTGCGGCCAGCGCGGCCAGTGCCGCAAGCGGTGCAAGCGACCCGTTGCGCTCCCGCGATGCTTTCCGCTCGCGCAATCGTCAAGACGACCTGCAATAAGGAGCGCGAGAACATGAATCGAATCATTGCGCTTGTGGTCGCTGTCGTGATCGTGCTGTTCATCGGTTCATCGATGATCTTCACGGTCGACGAACGGCATGCTGCTGTCGTGGCTTCCCACGGTGACGGCGAACCGAAACTCGACGGCCCGGGCCTGCATTTCAAGCTGCCCGCGCCGTTCCAGACGCTCACGCTCGTCGATACCCGCACGCTCACCATCGACGAAGCGGGCGCGGACCGCTTCGCCACGTCGGACAAGAACGACGTGCTGGTGAATACCGTCATCAAGTATCGCGTGGCCGATCCGCTCAAACTGTTCGAGAGCAACGAGAAGAACACGCAGACCGCGCAGGAGCGCATCGTCGGGCTCGCGCGCACGTCGCTCGCCAGTGCGTTCGCGAAGCGTTCGCTCACGGACGCGCTCGGCAGCCAGCAAACGCTCGCAAGCGAAGCGCAGAAGTCGGTGGAAGACGCGGCGGCGGCCTTCGGCGTGCAGCTCGTGGATTTGCAGATGACGCGTATCGACTTTCCGTCCGTGGTAGCCGACTCGGTCTACAAACGCATGATCGCGGCGCGTCAGCAGGCCGCCGCCATCGAGCGCGCGAAGGGCACGGCGGACGCCGACAAGATCAAGGCGGACGCCCAGCGCGAACAACAGGCGATTCTCGCCGATGCATACAGTCAGGCACAGTCCATCAAGGGCGAAGGAGACAGCAAGGCGGCAGCCATAGCGGCGGACGCCTACGGACGCGATCCGCAGTTCTACCAGTTCTATCAGAGCCTCGAAGCGTATAAGAAGACCTTCAAGCCGGGCGACGTGATGGTGGTCGACCCGAGCAGCGATTTCTTCCGCTTCATGCGCGGCCCGAACGGCGGCAGCGCGGATGTTTCTTCCGCGGCTGCCACGGCCAAGCGCTGATCGTGCCCCGCGAAAGCGCGATCCGTTCGCGCTTTCGCCTTTCTCCCTTGGAACATGGCCGAGACGTTACTGCTCGCACTTGCGTTGATGCTGATCATCGAAGGAATGTTTCCCTTCGTTTTTCCGACCGCGTGGCGCGATACCTTTCGCCGCATCGCGGAGCGCCCGACGCATCACATCCGCATTGGCGGACTGATCGCGATGGTGCTCGGGCTCATCCTGCTGCTCATCGCAACGTGAGCACACCGTGATGCGCCAATTGGCCTATCTTGTTTAAATCCGTTCGTCAAAGCGCGCCGCGTCACGCGCCGCGCGCCCCGTAGGAAACGTATCGATGTCCACCTGGTTGCTTCCCGAAAATATCGCCGACGTCTTGCCGTCGGAAGCCCGCAAGATCGAAGAGTTGCGACGCCGTCTGCTCGATCGTTTCCGTTCGTACGGTTACGAGCTCGTGATGCCGCCGATGCTCGAATATCTCGAATCGCTTCTGACGAGCGGCGGCAGCGATTTGAACCTGCGCACCTTCAAACTCGTCGATCAGATGTCCGGGCGCACGCTCGGCTTGCGCGCGGACATCACGCCGCAGGTCTCGCGCATCGACGCGCATCTCTTGAACCGGCATGGCGTGACGCGTCTGTGCTATGCGGGCAACGTGCTGCACACGCGTCCGCGCGGCCTGCACGCGACGCGCGAGCAGATTCAGATCGGCGCGGAAATCTACGGTCACGCGGGGCTCGAAGCGGACCTCGAAATCCAGCAACTGATGCTCGATTCGCTGCATCTCGCGGGTCTCACGAAAGTGCGTCTGGATCTGTGCCACGCGGGCGTGCTCGCCGCGTTGCTGGAACTGGAACCGGCGGCTGCATCGCTTGGCGAAGCGCTCTATGAGGCGCTCGCGAGCAAGGACGTGCCGCGTATCAACGAACTCACGGCGCATCTCGGCCAGGTGCCGCGCGAAGCGTTGCGCGCGCTGCCTACGCTCTACGGCGACGCCTCGGTGCTCGAAACCGCGCGCGGCCGTCTGCCGAATCTGCCGGTCATCGCGCGTGCGCTCGACGATCTCGCGTTTCTCGCAAGCCAGGTCGACGGGGCCGAACTCATGATCGATCTCGCCGATTTGCGCGGCTACGCGTATCACAGCGGCGTGATGTTCTCCGCCTATGTCGACGGCGTGCCCAACGCGGTTGCGCATGGCGGCCGCTACGACGATGTCGGGCTCGCCTACGGACGTGCGCGTCCGGCAACGGGCTTTTCGCTGGACCTGCGTGAAGTCGCGCGTATTTCTCCCGTCGATGCCCGCGGCAGCGCGATCCTTGCACCGTGGAAGCACGAAGACACGCTACGCGCCGCCGTCGCCGCATTGCGCGATGCCGGCGAAGTGGTCATTCAGGCGCTGCCGGGCCACGAGCACGATCTCGACGAATTCGCCTTCGACCGCGTACTCATCGAGCGCGACGGCCAATGGATCGTCGAAGCGCGCGCCTGAACGCGGCGCCTAAGCGCGGCGCATGAAGTGAGCCGCGCGTCATACGAATGGATGCCGATTTCCTAACCCCGACGTATCCCGAAAAATTCGGAACCTGTGGCGAACATAGGTAAAATACGTTTTTAACCAGCTAACGAATCAACATGTCTGCCAGTGCAGTGAATGTGAACCCGGGGCGCAACGTCGTCGTGGTGGGCACCCAATGGGGTGATGAGGGCAAGGGCAAGATCGTCGACTGGCTGACGGACCACGCCCAGGGCGTCGTGCGCTTCCAGGGCGGTCATAACGCCGGCCACACGCTCATCATCGGCGGCAAGAAAACCATTCTGCGCCTCATCCCTTCGGGCATCATGCGCGCGGGCACGGCCTGCTATATCGGCAATGGCGTCGTGTTGTCTCCGGAAGCTTTGTTCAAGGAAATCGACGAGCTCGAAGCCGCGGGCATCGACGTTCAGAAACGCCTGTTCATTTCCGAAGCCGCCACGCTCATTCTTCCATATCACGTCGCGATCGATCAGGCGCGCGAAGCGCGTCGCGGCGCGGGCAAGATCGGCACCACGGGGCGCGGTATCGGTCCGGCATACGAAGACAAGGTCGGCCGTCGCGGGCTGCGCGTGCAGGACCTCTTCGACGTGCCGGTGTTTTCCGAACGTCTGCGCGAAGTGCTGGACTTCCACAACTTCGTGCTGAGCAAGTATCTGGGCGCGGCCGAAGTGGACTACCAGCAAACGCTCGACACCATGCTCGGTTACGCGCCGCGTCTCGAACCCATGGTCACGGACGTCTCGCGCCGTCTGTACGACGAAAACCACGCTGGCCGCAATCTGTTGTTCGAAGGTGCGCAAGGCACGCTGCTCGATGTCGATCACGGCACTTACCCGTTCGTCACGTCGAGCAACTGCGTCGCGGGTGCGGCGACTTCGGGCGCGGGTATCGGTCCGCAACGGCTCAACTACATTCTCGGCATCACCAAGGCGTATTGCACGCGCGTCGGTTCGGGCCCGTTTCCGAGCGAACTGTACGATGCCGACAACGCGCAACGTCAGGACCAGGTGGGCTTGAACCTGGCGACCGTCGGCAAGGAATTTGGCTCGGTCACGGGTCGTCCGCGCCGCACGGGCTGGCTCGACGCCGCCGCGCTGCGCCGCTCCATTCAGATCAACGGTATTTCGGGGCTGTGCATCACCAAGCTCGACGTGCTCGACGGTCTCGAGGAAGTGAAACTGTGCGTGGGCTATAAACTCGACGGCAAAGAGGTCGATATCCTGCCGCGCGGCGCCTCGGAAGTGGCGCGTTGCGAACCGGTCTACGAGACTTTCGGCGGCTGGAAGGAAAGCACCATCGGCATTACGCAATGGGACAGTCTGCCCGAGAACGCGCGTGCTTATCTCGTGCGCGTGCAGGAAGTTGCCGGCGTGCCCATCGACATGGTGTCGACCGGACCGGACCGCGATGAAACCATCCTGTTGCGTCATCCGTTCAAGGTCTGAGCGCGAGCGTTTCAACCTGAGCCGGACGCTGTAAAGAATGTGGCCGCTACCTTGCGGCCACATTTCATATATAACCCGTAGTACGTATTTGAAAGAGTCTTACCATGATCGCGATGACGGACCCGCGCAACGACGACAAAAATCTTTGGGTCAACTGGGATGAATATCACCGGTTGATCGAAGTCCTCGCGCTCAAAGTACACGACTCAGGCTGGAAGTTCGACAAGATCCTGTGTCTGGCGCGCGGCGGGCTGCGCGTCGGCGACCAACTTTCGCGCATTTACGACTTGCCGCTCGCCATTCTCGCAACGAGTTCGTATCGCGAAGCCGCGGGCACGGAGCAGGGCGATCTCGACATCGCGCAGTACATCACCATGACGCGCGGCGAGTTGTCCGGCAACGTCTTGCTGGTGGACGATCTGGTCGACTCAGGCGTTACGCTCGCGCGCGTGCAGGAGCATCTGAAGGAGCGCTATCCGGCCATTACGGCGGTGCGCTCGGCCGTGCTCTGGTACAAGGCGTGCTCGAAGGTTACGCCCGACTATCACGTGCAGTTTCTCGAAACCAATCCGTGGATTCATCAACCGTTCGAGGAGTGGGACACGGTACGGCCGCACAATCTCGGCGCCTGGATCAAGCGGGGCCTGCAGAACAGCCGCGAGTGAGCGCCACTTCGTCGCCTCGTTCTTGCTGCCCGATAACGGGCAAGACGCCGTTCGTCCCGCTTCATGCCGGGCGCAACGGCGTTTTTGCTTTGGGTCACCTAATTTCACAGACGCAGCCAAGCGCCCTGAATCGTTCAGCCGACGCGCACGAAACGCGATGCTAAACTCACACACGCGTGTTGCCGGGCAATACGAGAGGCAGCGTTTTTGCACGCGACGTTAGATAGAATGGCGTTCGTTTCTTTCCGCCCTGGACGGACATCTCGCTTTTATGACTAACATGACTCACGCGCAAGAGCATAAACAGCCTTTGCCATCTCTTGCGCTCGCCGCCATTGGCGTCGTCTTTGGCGACATCGGTACGAGTCCGCTCTATTCCCTGAAGGAAGCCTTCAGCCCGTCGCACGGCATCGCGCTTTCCGAGGCGTCCATTCTCGGCGTCATCTCCTTGCTCTTCTGGGCCATCGTCATGGTGGTCGCGGTCAAGTACGTGCTCTTCGTCATGCGCGCCGACAACAACGGCGAAGGCGGCGTGTTCGCCATGATGACGCTCGCGCTGCGCAGCGTGAAGGAGCCGGGCCGCATGTCGGGCGTGCTGCTGATGCTAGGCATCTTCGGCGCCTGCATGTTCTATGGCGATGCGGTCATCACGCCCGCCATGTCGGTCATCTCGGCGGTGGAAGGGCTGGAACTCGCCGCACCGAAGCTGTCGCCTTACGTGCTGCCGATCACCATGGTCATCCTGGTCCTGCTGTTCTGGATTCAGCGCCATGGCACGGCAGTGGTCGGCAAGCTGTTCGGCCCGATCATGCTGGTGTGGTTCATCACGCTCGCCGTGCTGGGCGCTTATCACATCGTGCTCGCACCGGGCGTGCTGGTCGCACTCAACCCGTACTATGCAATCTCGTTCATGGCCTCGCACGTGTTGCAGGCGTATATCGTGCTCGGCTCCGTCGTGCTGGTGCTGACCGGCGCGGAAGCGCTCTATGCCGATATGGGCCACTTCGGCGCGAAGCCCATTCGCTGCGGCTGGTACGCGCTCGTCATGCCGTCGCTTCTGCTGAATTACTTCGGGCAGGGCGCGTTGCTCATGCATACGCCGTCGGCCATCGAAAGTCCGTTCTTCTTGCTGGCGCCAGACTGGGCCTTGCTCCCGCTCGTGATCCTTTCCACCGTCGCCACGGTGATTGCATCGCAGGCAGTGATTTCGGGCGCGTATTCGCTGACGAGTCAGGCTATTCAGCTCGGTTACGTGCCGCGCATGAAGATCCTGCATACGTCGGAACTGGCGATCGGGCAGATCTATATTCCGCTCGTCAACTGGATGCTGCTCTTCATCATTCTGTGCATCGTGGTGGGCTTCAAGAGTTCGGAGAATCTGGCGGCGGCTTATGGACTCGCCGTGACCGCGACCATGCTCGTCACGACCATCCTGCTCTCGGTGGTGATGGTCAATCTCTGGGGCTGGAACCGCTGGCTCGTCGGCGCGCTGATCGCGGTGCTGCTCACGATCGACATCGGCTTCTTCGGCGCGAGTCTCTTGAAGATCGGGCAGGGCGGCTGGCTGCCGCTGTGCATCGGCGGAATACTCTTCTTCCTGCTGATGACCTGGTACAAAGGCCGCATGATCGTGAAGGATCGCACGGCCGCCGACGGTATTCCGCTCATGCCGTTCCTGCAAGGGCTGCTCGCGCATCCGCCGCATCGCGTGTCGGGTACGGCGATCTACCTGACAGGCAGCGATTCGCTCGTGCCCGTGAGTCTTCTGCACAACCTGAAGCACAACAAGGTGCTGCACGAGCGCACCATTTTCCTGAACTTCATCACGCGCGATATCCCGTATGTGGACGGCGCGCATCGCATGGAAGTGAAGGACGTTGGCGGCGGGCTCTTTCTCGTGAAGGCCGCGTATGGCTTCAATGAAACGCCGGACGTGAAAGCCGTGCTCGAACAGATCACGCGCACGCACGCAATGACGTTCGAACTCATGGACACGTCGTTCTTCATGGCGCGTGAAACCGTGGTGCCGACCGAGTTGCCGGGCATGTCGGTGTGGCGCGAGCGCGTGTTCGCGTGGATGCATCAGAACGCCGCGAAGCCGACGGACTTCTTCAGCATTCCGGCCAATCGCGTCGTGGAGTTGGGCACGAAGATCGAAATCTGACGAGCGCTTGCTCCCGGAAACAAAAAACCCACGCCGCAAAGCGTGGGTTTTTTGTTTGAAGCGTGCCGGCTGTCAGCGTTTGAGCTTGGCGAAAGCAGCGGCCATCGCGCCACCCGGTTCCGGCTCGCGGCGCTGATTATTCGAACGCGCATCGCGCCCGCCGCCCGCGCGCCGGTCCTGCTGGCCTGCACGCGGTTGCGAAGGCGCGCCGCTGCCTGCCGCTGCCGGCGGGAAGTCATCGTCGAGACGCATGGTCAGCGAGATGCGCTGCCGCTTCACATCCGTTTCGAGCACCTTCACCTTGACGACCTGGCCTGCCTTCACGACTTCATGCGGGTCCTTGATGAACTTCGTCGACAGCGCGGAAACGTGCACGAGTCCGTCCTGATGCACGCCGATATCGACAAACGCGCCGAACGCCGCGACGTTCGTCACCACGCCTTCGAGCACCATGCCGGGTTCGAGATCCGCGATCTTCTCGATGCCTTCGCGGAACGTCGCCGTCTTGAACTCCGGACGCGGATCGCGGCCCGGCTTTTCCAGTTCGGCGAGGATGTCGCGCACGGTCGGCAGACCGAAGCGGTCGTCGACGAATTCGGTGGGCGAAAGGCCCGTGAGCGCTTCACGCTTGCCGAGCACATCGCCGACATGCTTCTTGATTTTCGCGAGAATGCGCTCGACGACCGGATACGCTTCCGGGTGCACCGACGAGCGATCCAGCGGATTCTCGCCGTTGTTGATGCGCAGAAAACCCGCGGCCTGCTCGAACGTCTTGTCGCCGAGACGCGGCACCTTCTTCAAATTCTCGCGCGACGCAAACGGCCCGTTGGCATCGCGATAATCGACGATATTGCGTGCAAGCGTCGCGTTCAAACCGGATACGCGCGCAAGCAGCGCGACCGAAGCCGTGTTGGCATCGACGCCGACGGCGTTCACGCAATCTTCGACGACCGCATCGAGCGAGCGTGCGAGTTCGCGCTGATTCACGTCATGCTGGTACTGGCCGACGCCGATCGCTTTCGGGTCGATCTTGACGAGTTCCGCGAGCGGGTCCTGCAGACGGCGCGCAATGGAAACCGCGCCGCGCAGTGAAACATCGAGGTCCGGAAATTCCTTCGCCGCGAGTTCGGAAGCCGAATATACCGACGCGCCCGCTTCGGACACGACGATCTTCTGCAGCTTGAGTTCGGGATGCTTCGCGATGAGCTCGCTCGCGAGCTTGTCGGTTTCGCGCGATGCCGTGCCATTGCCGATGGAAATGAGCTCTGCCTGCGTCGCCTTGGCAATGCGCGCGAGCTTCGCGAGCGAACCGTCCCAGTCGCGGCGCGGCTCGTGCGGATAGATGGTGTCGGTGGCCAGCACCTTGCCCGTGCGATCGACGACGGCGACTTTCACGCCGGTGCGCAGACCCGGATCGAGGCCAATCACGGCTTTCGGGCCAGCGGGCGCGGCGAGCAGCAAGTCCTTCAGATTGCGCGCGAACACGCGAATGGCTTCGTGCTCGGCTTCCTCGCGCAACTTGGTGAGCAGTTCGTTTTCGATATGCGGCTGCACCTTGACACGCCAGCACCAGCGGCACACGTCGGCGAGCCATTTGTCGCCCGCGCGGCCGCGATTGGCGATGCCCACGTGCTGCGCGATCATCACTTCGCCAGGATGCGGCGTTTGTGCGTCGAGTTCCTCGCCGAGCCCGAGTTTCACGCTCAGGACGCCCGCGTTACGGCCACGGAACAGCGCGAGCGCGCGATGCGACGGCACCGTGCGGATGGTTTCGCTGTAGTCGTAGTAGTCGCGGAATTTTTCGCCTTCCTCGCCTTGCTTGCCCTCGACCACGGTCGACATGACAAGCCCCTGGTTGAACAGGTGCTCGCGCAGCTTACCGAGAATCTCGGCCGTTTCGCCGAACTGCTCGGACAGGATATCGCGTGCGCCGTCGAGCGCGGCCTTGATATCGGCGACGCCTTTTTCGGTATCGACGAACTTCGCGGCTTCGCTCTGCGGATCGAGCGTCGGGTCGGCGAGGAGCGCCTGTGCGAGCGGTTCCAGGCCGGCTTCGCGAGCAATCTGCGCGCGCGTGCGGCGCTTCGGCTTATACGGCAGATACAGGTCTTCCAGCACCTGCTTGCTGTCCGCGCCTTCGATCGATGTACGCAGTTCGTCGGTGAGCTTGCCTTGCTCGTCGATGCTCGAAAGAATCGTGGCGCGCCGGTCTTCGAGTTCGCGCAAATACAGGAGGCGTTCTTCGAGCGTGCGCAGTTGCGTGTCGTCGAGATTGCCGGTCACTTCCTTGCGATACCGGGCGATGAACGGGACAGTCGAGCCTTCATCCAGAAGCTGCACGGCGGCGGCCACCTGGCGCGGCTGCACGGTAAGCTCGGTGGCAATGCGCTGTACGATCTTGAGTGCTACGGTTTGCGTCATGGTCTGCGCTGTCTGCTCTCTGCTGGCCTTGTGCAACGGCAAGACGCAGGGCGCGCATCTCGTGCGACGCGTTGCGCGCTTTACGCCCTGTGTCCCGCTTGGTGCGCGCTGACTACTTCTTGCGCCTCGCAAAGCGGGCGTGCTGCCGGTTGCGGCCGGGTTGCTTGAGCGGGGGATTTTGCCATAAATGGAGAAGGGCTCCGGTTCACGGTGATAGAATTTCGGCATCGCGCAGGCTGCATTGCGTCTGTCGTTGCATCGCTTAATGCATCGGGTCTTTATCACGTTGCCGTCCATTCATTTGCCCAAACTTCGCCTTTCCCCGCTCGCGTCCAGCTGCGCCGCGTGCGCGTTTCTGTGCACGCTCGTTCTCGCGCCGAATGCCATCGCGCAGACGCCCAAGGGCATCGACCCCACCACGTCGGTGCGCGCCACGCCGCTCGGCGATGCCTCATCCGCCATGGTCAGTGCCGAGCCGAGCGCCGAAGACGCGCTCAAGGCCGACAATGCGCGCCGGCAAAAGGCGCTCGACAAACGCACCGCGCAGAACGACTACGCATACGGCGTCAAGGAACACGACTGCTACGGCAAATTCTTCGTGAACCACTGTCTCGACAACGCGCGCACGGCCATGCGTGAAGAGCGCAAGCAGATTCGCCAGCAGCAGCTCGCTCTCGACGACGAACAACGCGCCGAGCGCACGAAGCAGCGCGACGAACAGACCGCGCTCAAGCAGGCACAATACGATGCGGAAGCGCCGCAACGCGCCGCCAGCGAAAAGTCGAGCCAGCAGTCCTACGAGGAAAAGCAGCGTCAGAACGCGCTGTCCGCCGCGCAACGTCAGGCCGAGGCGCCGCAGCGCGCGGCCAATCAGGCCGCGTACGATCGCAAGCAGGCGGACTATCAGCGACAACTCGAGGAAGCGCGCGCACGCGGCGTGCAGGACGCGCAGGACCGCGAGCAGAAGGCGGACCGTTACGAACAGAAACAACGCGATGCCGCGCAGCATCGCGCGGAAGTCGAGGCGCGTCAGAAAGAAGCCGCGCGCAAGCAGCAGGAAAAGGCACAGCAAGCCCAGCAGGCGCAACAGCAGCAACAGCAGCAACAGCAGCAACAGCAGCAACCAGGTAAGTGACGCCCAAGGCACCGCCCGGGCGATGAGGATGAAAGGAGGCGAGCATGCAGCAGCGCTTGAACGCACCCCGACAACCCGCCGTGGATGCCACCGTGCTCCGCGATCGCATCACGCAATTGCAGGAAGAGCATCACGGCTTGTCCACGCTCATCGACAAGATGGGCGGTATCGACGACCTCGAGCTCAGGCGCTTGAAAAAGCGCAAGCTCAAGGTGAAAGACACCATACTTCTGCTGCAACTGCAGCTCGACGGCGACGCGCATTGAAGCGCATCGACGCGGGTCGAGGCGCTTGAGGCAGCAAAGCGCCGCCATGCGCCGTGACCGCAACCGCAGGATCTAGCCCCGCCTTGAACTTACCCGCACAACCCCGCGACAGCGCAAGCGCTGCGCTCGAACTCACGGACAAGCGCCGCACGGAACTCGACGCCATCTTCTCCGCCGAAGGCCTTCTGGCGCGCGCGATCGACGGCTATCGGCCGCGCGCGTCGCAGATCGACATGGCGCGCTCCGTCGCCGCCGCGATGGAAGCGTCCGGCCGCGCCATGCCCGAACCCGCGATGTTCGAATTGCAGCGCCGCCCGGCGCGCAAGCTCGGGCCATCGGACAAGCCGCATGCGGTAGACGAGGCATCCGCCGACGACGTGGGTATCGCCACCGCGACGAGCGCCGTCGATGGCGGCGAGAACACGCTGATCGTCGAGGCGGGAACGGGCACGGGCAAGACCTACGCTTATCTCGTTCCGGCCATGTTGTGGGGCGGCAAGGTCATCGTTTCGACCGGGACCAAACACTTGCAGGATCAGCTCTTTCAGCGCGATATCCCGACCGTGCGCGACGCGCTCGCCGTGCCGGTCACCGTCGCGATGCTGAAGGGCCGCGCCAACTATCTCTGCCACTACTATCTCGAACGCACCGCCGACAACGGGCGGCTGCCGACGCGTCAGGACACGTCGCATCTGCAGGAGATCGTGCGCTTCGCCAAGATCACGCGCACGGGCGACAAGGCCGAACTTGCGAGTGTCCCCGAGAACTCGCCCGTCTGGCCGATGGTCACGTCCACGCGCGACAATTGCCTTGGACAAGATTGCCCGCATTACAAGAATTGCTTCGTGATGCAGGCGCGCCGCGAAGCGCAACAGGCGGACATCGTGGTGGTGAACCATCACCTGTTCTTCGCCGATGTAATGCTGCGCGACACCGGCATGGCCGAACTCTTGCCGATGGCGAACACCATCATCTTCGACGAGGCGCATCAGTTGCCCGAGACGGCGACGCTCTTTTTCGGCGAGACGCTTTCGACCACGCAACTGCTCGAACTCGCCCGCGATGCGGTGGCCGAAGGTTTGTCCCACGCTCGCGACGCCGCCGACTGGACCAAGCTCGGCGCGGCGCTCGAACGCGCGGCGCGCGACCTGCGGCTCGCATTCCGGGAAGATTCGATTCGCCTCTCGCTCGGCCAGCTCGCCGATGGGCATCCGCTTTTCGAAGCGCTCGACACGCTACAAACCCATCTCGATGCACTCACGGCCGCGCTCGGCGCACACGGCGAGCGCGCGGAGTCGCTGCAGGCGCTGGTGCGGCGCGCGCGCGAATTGCAAGGGCTTTTGTCGGGCTGGACCAAGCCGCCGACCGCGCTCGAACGTGCAGTGGTCGAAGACGCGGATACCGCCGCCGAAGCCGCGCGCGACGAGCCCAACGAGATGGTGCGCTGGATCGAAGTGTTCTCGCACACGGTGCAACTGCACGAGACGCCGCTGTCGGTCGCGCCGATCTTCGCGAAGCAGCGCGCGGGCGTGCCGCGTGCCTGGATCTTCACCTCCGCGACGCTTTCGGTGCGTGGCGATTTCACGCATTACGCGGCGCAAATGGGTTTGAACGCGCGCCGTTCGATGACCTTGCCGAGTCCCTTCGATTACCCGTCGCAGGGCCTTTTGTACGTGCCGCGCAATCTGCCGCAGCCGTCCTCGCCGCAGTTCACCGACGCCGTCTTCGACGCCGCGTTGCCGGTGATCGAGGCATCGGGTGGCGGCGTGTTCATGCTGTGCACGACGCTGCGCGCGGTCGATCGCATCTCCCAGCGTCTGCGCGACGTGATCGAGCGGCGCGGCTGGGACAATCCGCTGCTCGTGCAGGGCGACGCGAGCCGTACCGAGTTGCTCGACCGTTTCCGCGCGTATGGCAATGCGATTCTCGTCGGCAGCCAGAGCTTCTGGGAAGGTGTCGACGTGCGTGGCGATGCGCTTTCGCTCGTGGTCATCGACAAACTACCGTTCGCGCCGCCCGACGATCCCGTGCTTGCCGCGCGCCTCGACGCGCTCACGAAGAAAGGCTTGAGCCCGTTCGCCGTGCATCAGTTGCCGCAGGCCGTCATCACGCTCAAGCAGGGCGCGGGGCGGCTGATTCGCGCGGAGACGGATCGCGGCGTGCTCATGATCTGTGACACGCGGCTCGTCGATAAACCATACGGCCGACGCATCTGGCAAAGCCTGCCGCCGTTCAAGCGCACGCGTGAACTGGAAGTCGCGCGGGCGTTTTTCAGCGAAGCGGCGGACGCGTCGGCGGAGCTTGCCGAGTAAGGCTTGCAGCAGGGCGCGGGAGCGGTTGATCGACAAACAAAATGGGCGCCGAAGCGCCCATTTTTGCCTGACCAGCCGAACGATCTCGCGTTCTGCTTACCAGATCTGATACCACGCCTTTTCCGCGCTCGCGCGACGCTTGCCCGTGACATACGGGCTGTCGGGGAACGTGGCGGCAAGCACGCGCTTGGTGTCGTCGGCGAGTTGCGGCTGATCGAGCTTCTCGTATGAGAGCATCATGAGATGCAGCGCTTCTTCGGTGGCCGGCGCGTTCTTGTATTCGCGAATGGCGAGTTGCGCCCGGTTGATGGACGCGACATACGCGCCGCGACGATAGTAGTAATCCGCCGCGTGGACTTCGTGCGAAGCGAGCGCGTTCACGATATAGCGCATGCGTTGCGCGGCGTCGGGCGCATACTTGCTTTGCGGATATTTATCGACCACGACCTTGAACGCGTCATACGACTCGCGCAGCGACTTCGGGTCGCGCTCGCTCATGTCCTGGCCGGAGAAGCGGCCGAAGAGTCCGAGGTCGTCGTTGAAGTGAATCATGCCTTTCAGGTAGTAGGCATAAGAGATGTCCGGATGATCCGGGTGCAGCTTGATGAACCGGTCGATTGCCTGATCCGCCGATGCGGTCTCGCCGTCTTTCCAGTTGCAGTAAGCCACGTTGATCTGCGCCTGCTGCGCGAAGTGACCGAACGGATCGCGGCCTTCGAGCGCTTCGAAATACTTGGAGCACTTGCCCCAGTCGCGGCCTGAAAGCGCGTCCTGGGCCTCCGTATATAATTTGTTGTTGTTCCACGTAGCCGTTTCGTCGGTCTTCTCCGGCAAGCCGTGGCAGGCCGTGACAATGGCGACGCTCGCGCCCAGCGCCAGATACTTGATCGATTGCTGCATCGATTGATGAATGGTGTTGAAGGCTCGCATTAGTGCTTGCTGTTCCTGGCTGAATCTCGCTATGTCTAGCTGTGTGTCCGGTGCGGTTTTCGCTCAAGATTTTCCGTTTGGAAATCCCTCGAATTCCGCCCGGTTTCCCGGTCCGCAACGGTCTGGCGCGGCTTCCTTGCATTGCCTGCATTGAAGTTTGCCCGGCAGTGTCGCGCGCTGTAAAGAACGTCTTGCGCAATGTCCCGAACTGCAGCCCGAGATGAAGACTGACTCACCGGGTACAACCCGATATCCCGTTCAAATGACCCGCTCAAGTACACGCCGTACCAAAGACCAACTCAAAGATTATAGCCGAAGCGCCAAGCCCGACGACGCAGCTTCTACCGATTCGGACGCGCATGCGCCCGATGCCGGCACGCCGCATCGCGGCAAGGAAGCGCGGCATCGCAACGAGGAAGCGCCGCGCGAGGCGCGCGTGCCGGACGAACTCGCAGGCGAGCGGCTCGACAAGGTGCTGGCCAAGATCTTCCCCGAGTTTTCGCGCAGCCGTCTGCAAGGCTGGATCGAGGAAGGGCGCGTGCTCGTCGATGGCGCCAGCGCCAAGGTGCGCCAGCCCGTGCCGCTTGGCGCGACCATCGCGCTCGTGCCCGACCTGTTGCCCGAGCAACTCGCGTTCACGCCCGAGCCGGTGCCGCTTCACATCGTGTACGAAGACGAAACGCTCGTCGTCATCAACAAGCCCGCCGGCATGGTCGTGCATCCCGCCGCGGGGAACTGGAGCGGCACCTTGCTCAACGGTCTCCTACATCGTTATGGCGATGCGGCGGCGGGGCTGCCGCGCGCGGGCATCGTACATCGGCTGGACAAGGAGACCTCGGGGCTGATGGTCGTCGCGCGCACGCTCGAAGCCCAGACCGACCTCGTGCGGCAGTTGCAGGCGCGCACGGTGAAGCGCCGTTATGTCGCGTTCGTGTGGGGCAGGATGCCGGACGACGGCACCATCGACGCGCCCATCGGCCGCGATTCGCGCGACAGGACGCGCATGGCCGTGGTTCAAGGCGCATCGGGGAAACCGGCGCGCACGCACTTTCGCACCATCGACCGGACGCTGTGGAACGGGCAGCCCGTGAGCGCGATCCATTGCGATCTCGAAACCGGACGCACGCACCAGATTCGCGTGCACTGCGCGGCGAGCGGCCATCCGCTTCTGGGCGATCCGGTCTACGGTCACATACGCGGCCGGCGTTCGGTGACGCCGCTGCCCGACGGCTTTGCGCGTCAGGCGCTGCACGCGTGGCGGCTCGGTCTGGTTCATCCGGCAACGGGCAAGCAGGTGCACTGGCGCGCGGACGTGCCCGAGGATCTCGCCAAGCTCGCCACGGAACTCGGCTTCGGGCGCGACGACGAAGTCGAACTAGACGAAGACGACGACTTCCCGCAAGTCTATGAAATGGATGACGGCGAAGACTGGGACGACGAATACGACGACGAAGAAGGCGAACACGATGCCGATGACGAGGACGACGAAGCATGACCCATCGCACTGACGTCACATTGAGCGCGGATGATTGCGTGTGGCCGCAATGGCGCGTCTCGCCGCGCGTGCATGCGTTCGTGACGACCCGCGCGGGCGGCGTGAGCGGGGTGCCTTTCGGTGGCGGCACGCCGGGCGCGGGCGGTCTCAATCTTGGCTTGTCGAGCGGCGATGCGCCGGATGCCGTCATCGAAAATCGCCGTCGCGCGCTGGCGTTGACGGGCATCGGACAAGCTGCGTGGCTCGAACAGATTCACGGCACGACGGTTGAAGATGCGCACGCGGTCATCGAGCGCCGCGCAGCCGGTCCAACGCGCGCCGATGCGAGCGTGACCGACCGGCCGGGCGTCGTCTGCGTGGTGATGACGGCGGACTGTTTGCCGGTCCTCTTCTGCGACGGCGAAGGCCGCGCGGTCGGCGCCGCGCATGCGGGCTGGCGAGGTCTTGCGGGCGGTATCGTCGAGAAGACGGGCGCGCGGGTGGCGCAACTCGCGGGCGTGCCAACATCGCGCCTCAATGCTTACCTCGGTCCGGCCATTGGTCCCGCTGCATTCGAAGTGGGCGAGGACGTGCTCGATGCCTTCGTGTCGATCGCGAATGCGGACCGACGCGACCTCACCGCGGCAGCGTTCAAGCCGACCGGCGCACAAGGCAAATACTTCGCCGACATCTATACGCTTGCGCGCTTGCGTTTAGCCGATATCGGCGTGGAAGCTAAGCGCGTTCATGGCGGTACGCACTGCACGGTGAGCGAGCGAGAGCGCTTCTATTCGTATCGTCGCGATCGCGTGACAGGGCGCATGGCCGCCATGATCTGGCTTGGCGATTAACTGCTCGTCATCTGCATTCAGCGACAACTGCCAGCTTTAAGTCGCAGGAACTTGCGTAAGCCCATGCGAATGCAATATCTCGCATGGGGAAAACGATAATTAAAAAAATATCGCACTGCGGCAAAATCAGGTGAAGCATTGACATGCCTGAGTCCTAAGAGCAAGAATGTTCCCGGAATTCATTCAATCGGGCACGGCGTAGCTAGGTGACTCTTGTGGCGCGCATAGTGCGCATCGACACTTGCGCGCTGGTTGAGACAAGCCCGGCGTTGCCTGCATCAGCAATCAGTCTTGCGAGACTTACAGGTCAAAAGCGGGTATGGCTTCCAAATCTAGTTCCTCCTCTTCGTCCTCCGCCCGCTCCCGTACTGCCAGCAGTTCGACGGCTGAAGTTCCCGCTGATCCGACAGGCGTACAGCAAGCGTTCGATCAATGGCTCAACGCGTGGCGCTCGGTCGCCGATCCCGCGCAATGGGCGAAATTCAATCCCCAGACCAACGCGCAAACCAACGCGCAGACGAATGACGGAGCCGCTGCGAATAGCGCGAGCGCGCCGCCGTTCGGAGCGTTCGGTTCGTTTGGTTCGTTTCCCGGCTTGGGCGCGTTTCCGGGTTTGTCCGGTGCGGGTTTGCCCGGTGCATTTCCGAATGCATTCGGCGCGGTTCCAACCGTCATGCCGCAAATGCCCGACTTCGCGAAGATGAACGGCCTGGCCGAATTCGCCAAGCTCGCGAGCAGCATGCCGGGCTTCGGCGCGTCGATGCAGGGCTTGCCTACGTTGCCGAAGATTCCGACGGCAGCCATCGCGCCCGAGCGTCTGCAACAACTGCAAAGCAATTATTCGCGCGATGCCGCCGCATTGCTCAAGCAGGCGGGCGAGCAGAGCATCGACCCTGCATCGCTCAAGGACCGCCGCTTCACCGACACCACGTGGCAGAACACGCCGGCATATGCCTTCACGGCCGCGTGGTATCTGCTGAACGCGCGTTATCTGCAAGAACTCGCGGACGCCGTGCAGAGCGATCCCAAGACGCGCGAACGCATCCGCTTCACGGTGCAGCAATGGGCGGCTGCGGCTTCGCCGAGCAACTATCTCGCGCTCAATCCCGAAGCGCAGAAGACGCTCATCGAAAGCAAGGGCGAGAGCTTGCGCCAGGGCATGCTCAATCTACTCAACGACTTGCAGCGCGGCAAGATTTCGCAGTCGGACGAGTCGCGCTTCGCGGTTGGCAAGAACATCGGTTCGACGGAAGGCTCGGTCGTGTACGAGAACGAACTCGTGCAACTGATCCAGTACAAGCCGCTCACGCCGAAGGTTTATGCGCGGCCTTTGCTGATCGTGCCACCTTGCATCAACAAGTTTTATATCCTCGATCTTCAGCCTGAAAGCTCGCTCGTGCGTTATGCGCTCGAACAAGGGCAGCAAGTCTTTATCCTGTCGTGGCGCAATGCGGATCAATCGCTCGCCGCGAAGGAATGGGACGATTACGTCGAACAGGGCGTGCTCGAAACCATCGGCGTCATCAAGGACATCACGGGCGAGGAGCAGATCAACACGCTCGGCTTTTGCATCGGCGGAACCATTCTGGCGACGGCGCTCGCGGTAGCGAAGGCGCGCGGCGAAGAGCCGGCCGCGTCGATGACCCTGCTCACCTCGATGCTCGATTTTTCCGACACCGGCGTGCTCGACGTCTTCGTCGACGAAGCACACGTGCAGATGCGCGAGCAGTCGATCGGCGGCAAGAACGGCGCGCCCGCCGGGCTCATGCGCGGGATCGAATTCGCCAATACGTTCTCGTATCTGCGGCCGAACGATCTCGTGTGGAATTACGTCGTCGACAACTATCTCAAGGGACGCACGCCGCAAGCCTTCGACCTGCTGTTCTGGAATAGCGACTCGACCAACTTGCCCGGTCCGATGTGCGTCTGGTATTTGCGCAACACGTATCTGGAGAACAAGCTGCGCGAGCCGGGCGCGCTGACCGTGTGCGGCGAGGCGATCGATCTGTCGACGCTCTCGTTGCCCACTTTCATCTACGGTTCGCGCGAAGACCATATCGTGCCGTGGAAGTCCGCGTATGCATCCGCGCCCATTCTCACGGGCCCGCAAAAGTTCGTGCTCGGCGCGTCGGGGCACATCGCGGGCGTGATCAATCCGCCGTCGAAGAACAAGCGCAGTTTCTGGATGCTCGACAGCCATGAGGAGCGCCTGCCCGAAACCGCCGACGCGTGGTTCGAGGCAGCCACGGAACATCCGGGAAGCTGGTGGCCGACGTGGTCCGCATGGCTCGCGCAAAACGCGGGCGAGGAAGTGAAGGCGGGCACGTCGCAAGGCTCGAAGACTTATCCGGTGATCGAGCCCGCGCCCGGACGCTACGTGCTGGAACGCGACTTCTGACACGGCGCGAAGTCGCACGCATAACCGAATTCATTTGATGCCAAAGGAAACTGAAATGACTGACGTAGTGATCGTATCGGCCGCGCGTACAGGGGTCGGCAAGTTCGGTGGTTCGCTCGCGAAGATCGCGGCGCCGGAACTGGGGGCAACGGTGATTCGCGCGGTGCTGGAGCGTGCGGGACTGAAGCCGGATCAGGTGAGCGAAGTCATTCTGGGTCAGGTGCTGACCGCGGGTTCGGGGCAGAATCCGGCGCGCCAGTCGCTCATCAAGGCAGGGTTGCCCGACATGGTTCCGGGCATGACGATCAACAAGGTCTGCGGCTCGGGTTTGAAGGCCGTGATGCTCGCGGCCAACGCGATCATCGCGGGCGATGCGGATATCGTCATCGCCGGCGGTCAGGAAAACATGAGCGCGGCGCCGCACGTGCTGCCGGGCTCGCGCGACGGCTTTCGCATGGGCGACGCCAAGCTGATCGACTCCATGATCGTCGATGGCCTGTGGGACGTCTATAACAACTACCACATGGGCACGACCGCCGAGAACGTCGCGAAGGAATACGGCATCTCGCGCGAAGACCAGGACAAGTTCGCGGCGCTGTCGCAGAACAAGGCCGAGAAGGCACAGAAGGAAGGGCGCTTCGACGACGAGATCGTGCCGGTGTCCATTCCGCAGCGCAAGGGCGAGCCGCTGCGGTTTGCCACCGACGAATTCGTGCGCCACGGCGTGACGGCTGAAGCGCTTTCCACGCTCAAGCCCGCGTTTTCGAAGGAAGGCACGGTGACGGCGGCGAACGCATCGGGCATCAACGACGGCGCGGCCGCGGTCGTCGTGATGTCGGCGAAGAAGGCCGAGGCGCTCGGTCTCACGCCGCTTGCGCGCATCAAGGCTTATGCGAATGCGGGCGTCGATCCCAAGGTCATGGGCATGGGTCCCGTGCCTGCATCGAAGCGTTGTCTCGAGCGCGCGGGCTGGTCGGTGAACGACCTCGACCTGATGGAGATCAACGAAGCCTTCGCCGCGCAGGCGCTTGCCGTGCATAAGCAAATGGGCTGGGATCAGTCGAAGATCAACGTGAACGGCGGCGCAATTGCCATTGGCCATCCGATCGGTGCATCGGGCTGCCGCATTCTCGTGACGCTCTTGCACGAAATGCAGAAGCGCGATGCGAAGAAGGGTCTGGCGTCGCTGTGTATCGGCGGCGGCATGGGCGTGGCGCTTGCGCTCGAGCGTGACTGAGCGCAACACCCGAAGGCATGGGAAGGGCCAAGCGGAAGGCGTCGTTCGAACGCCGTTCCGCATAACGAAAATGGAGTGAGGAATGACAAAGCGCGTAGCGTATGTAACCGGCGGGATGGGCGGAATTGGCACGAGCATTTGCCAGCGCCTCCATAAGGATGGCTTCACGGTCGTCGCGGGCTGCGGCCCGAACTCGCCGCGCCGGGTGAAATGGCTGGAAGACCAGAAGACGCTCGGCTTCGATTTCATCGCGTCGGAAGGCAATGTGGGCGACTGGGAGTCTTCCAAGAACGCGTTCGACAAGGTCAAGGCGGAAGTCGGCGAAGTCGACGTGCTGGTGAACAACGCGGGCATCACGCGCGATGTCGTGTTCCGGAAGATGACGCATGAAGACTGGACCGCGGTCATCGACACCAACCTGACGAGTCTTTTCAACGTGACGAAGCAGGTGATCGACGGCATGGTCGAGCGCGGCTTCGGGCGCATCATCAATATTTCGTCGGTGAACGGTCAAAAAGGGCAGTTCGGCCAGACGAACTACTCCACCGCGAAGGCCGGTATTCACGGCTTCACGATGGCGCTGGCGCAGGAAGTGGCGACCAAGGGCGTGACGGTCAACACGGTGTCGCCGGGTTATATCGGCACGGAGATGGTGAAGTCCATTCGCCCCGAAGTGCTGGAGAAGATCGTGGCGACCATTCCCGTGCGCCGGCTCGGCACGCCGGATGAAATCGGCTCCATCGTCGCGTGGCTCGCTTCCGATGAATCGGGCTTCTCCACCGGCGCGGACTTCTCGCTGAACGGCGGCTTGCACATGGGCTGACGGGCGGCGGCGTTCCTCACGGAAGGCGTGAAGAGGGACGCTGCTGCTTGCCGGATAGATCAACGACGCGGCGAACTGGCGGCAACGCTTTATTGCGACAATGCAAGCCGTGGCGGCTAGCACCGCAGTAAAGTCCTGCGTTTAAAGGCGTTAAATGACCACCACTACTACAAAGAAATCCGCCGAACGACTCATCAAAAAATATCCTAACCGGCGGCTCTACGACACGGAAACGAGCACCTACATCACGTTGTCGGATGTGAAGCAGCTCGTGCTCGATCAGGAAGAATTCAAAGTGCTGGACGCGAAGTCGAGCGACGACCTCACGCGCAGCATTCTCCTGCAGATCATTCTCGAGGAAGAGAGCGGCGGCTTGCCGATGTTTTCATCGGTGATGCTCTCGCAGATCATCCGCTTCTACGGCCATGCCATGCAGGGCATGATGGGCACGTATCTGGAGAAGAATATCCAGGCGTTCATCGACATCCAGCAGAAGCTGTCCGAACAGAGCAAGGGCATCTACGACGGCAACGCGCTCAATCCGGAAGTCTGGTCGCAATTCATGAACATGCAGGCGCCGATGATGCAGGGCATGATGACGAGCTACATCGAGCAGTCGAAGAACATGTTCGTGCAAATGCAGGAGCAGATGCAGACCCAGGCGAAAACGATGTTCAACACGTTTCCGTTTCCGACGCCTGTCGTGCCGCCGACGACCGAGAAGAAATAGGCGCTCATGGCCCGAGCGCACGGGCCGACTCAGCCGCCGCCGCGCCGAGCGGCGGATGCGCTTGGAAATCCGTCGAGACTTCGCTGAATGCCATGAAGCCGCCGCGGGTGACTGCGTGCTGGCGCCATCGTGCGTCATTGACCGGACAGCGCAACGCGCGCTTGAGGAAATCGCCCTTCTCGACGCAGGCAGGAATCTCGCCCGTCCAGTTAATACGCGCGTGGGAGAAATCGTCTGTGAAGATGTATGCGGCCGGCCGTCACTGATTCTCCACGCCACAACCGGTTAAAATACGAGATTCGCCTCGACCGAGGCACGCGCTGTCGCCCGCGCGCGTCTTTCTCCGGATGTCCCCGTGAATACTTCTTTGAAATCAAGTACTAGCACGCCCGCGCCGCGCATCGGCATGGTCAGTCTCGGGTGCCCGAAAGCCCTTGTCGATTCCGAGCAGATCATGACCCAGCTGCGCGCCGAAGGTTACGAAATCTCCGGCACCTATGACGGCGCCGACCTCGTCGTGGTCAACACCTGCGGCTTCATCGACGAAGCCGTGCAGGAAAGCCTCGACGCCATCGGCGAAGCGCTCGCCGAGAACGGCAAGGTCATCGTGACGGGCTGCCTGGGCGCGAAAAAGAGCGCGAGCGGCACGGGGCTCATCGAGGAAGTGCATCCGAAAGTGCTCGCCGTCACCGGTCCGCACGCGACCAACGAAGTGATGAACGCCGTGCACTCGTATCTGCCCAAGCCGCACGATCCGTTCACCGATCTCGTGCCGCCCGCGGGCATCAAGCTCACGCCGCGTCATTACGCGTATCTCAAGATTTCCGAAGGCTGCAATCATCGCTGCACGTTCTGCATCATTCCCTCGATGCGCGGCGATCTCGTTTCGCGCCCCATCGCCGAAGTCATGCTCGAAGCCGAAAATCTGTTCAAGTCCGGCGTGAAGGAACTGCTCGTCATCTCGCAGGACACGAGCGCGTACGGTGTCGATGTCAAATACCGCACCGGCTTCTGGGACGGCAAGCCTATCAAGACGCGCATGACCGAACTCGTCGGCGCGCTCGGTGAGCTCGCGTCGCAATACGGCGCGTGGGTGCGTCTGCATTACGTGTATCCGTATCCGAGCGTCGACGAAGTCATCCCGATGATGGCCGAAGGCCCGCTGCGCGGCCACGTTCTGCCGTATCTCGATGTGCCGTTTCAGCATGCGCATCCCGAAGTCCTGAAGCGCATGAAGCGCCCGGCCAATGCCGAGAAAGTGCTCGAACGCGTGAAGACGTGGCGCGAGATTTGTCCCGATCTGACCATCCGCAGCACCTTTATCGCGGGCTTTCCGGGCGAAACCGAGGAGCAGTTTCAAACGCTGCTCGACTTTATCCGCGAGGCGGATCTCGACCGCGTCGGCTGCTTCGCGTATTCGCCGGTCGAAGGCGCAACGGCCAACGAACTCGATGGCGCGCTGCCCGACGAAGTCCGCGAGGAACGCCGCGCGCGCTTCATGGAACTGGCCGAGGAACTGTCGGCCGCGCGCATGAAAAGGAAAGTCGGCAAGACGCTGCGCGTGCTCGTCGATGAAGTGAGCACGGACGGCGGCGTTGGCCGCACGGCGGCGGATGCGCCGGAAATCGACGGCGTGGTGTATATCGCGCCCGCGACGAAGGCGTCGAAGCGCTACAAGGCCGGCGACTTCGTCTCCGTCAGGATCACCGGCGCGGACGGCCACGATCTCTGGGGCGAGGTATAAGTCATGGCGCATTCCATGCCTTCGGTGCTCGCGCTCGGCGAGGCGATGATCGAGTTCAACCAGTCGACGCGAAATCAGCCGAACTATCTGCAAGGCTTCGGCGGCGATGTCTCGAACTTTCTGATCGCGGCGTCGCGGCAAGGTGCGTCGACGGGCTTCGTGTCCGCCGTCGGCAACGACCAGTTCGGGCAACTGCTGCTCGATCTCTGGCGCACGGAGAATGTCGATACATCGACGGTGCGTATCGACGATACCGCGCCCACGGGCGTTTATTTCGTGTCGCACGGCGAGAGCGGGCATCGCTTCGATTACTTGCGCGCGGGTTCGGCGGCGAGCCGTTATGCGAGCGCGCATCTGCCGCTCGACGCGATCGCGGCGGCGAAGGTCGTGCATCTGTCGGGAATCAGTCTCGCAATCGGCGTATCCGCGTGC
Organism: Caballeronia sp. GACF4; assembly: GCF_023631025.1. Classification (NCBI taxonomy): domain Bacteria; kingdom Pseudomonadati; phylum Pseudomonadota; class Betaproteobacteria; order Burkholderiales; family Burkholderiaceae; genus Caballeronia; species Caballeronia sp. GACF4. The sequence continues at coordinate 204,303 of NZ_JALQDW010000005.1, read as the reverse complement.
GATGCCGCTTTTACCGCCATGGATCACGCGCGCTCGCACGGCGCAAAGGTGAGTTTCGACACGAACCTGCGCCTGAAGCTGTGGCCGCTTGCGCGCGCCCGCGCGGTGATGCTCGAAGCGCTGCGCATGACGGACATCTGCCTGCCGAGCTGGGACGACGTGACCGTCATCACGGGCCATGAAGACAAGGACGCCATCGTCGACTTCCTGCTCGCGCTCGGCTCGAAAGTCGTCGCGCTCAAGCTCGGCCGGGAAGGCGCGTATATCGCGACACCCAATGAGCGGCGCGTGGTGCCGGGCCGCGTCGTGAACGCGGTCGATGCCACCGGCGCCGGAGATTGCTTCGGCGGCGCGTTCATCGCGCGTATCGTCGCGGGTGACGATCCTTTTATGGCGGCGCGTTATGCCAACGTGGCGGCGGCGTTATCGACGCAAGGCTTCGGCGCGGTAGCCCCGATTCCGACCAGAAAGACAGTGGAGTCCGCGCTCGCGGAGTAAAAGACCCACGCAAACTCAGGAGACAAGAACATGACGCGAGAAGTAGTGGTGGTAAGCGGTGTACGCACGGCAATCGGCGACTTCGGCGGCGCGCTCAAGGATTTCACGCCGACCGATCTCGGCGCGCGCGTGGTGCGCGAAGTGTTGTCGCGTGCAAACGTGCAGGGCGACGAGGTCGGCCATGTCGTGTTCGGCAACGTGATCCAGACCGAGCCGCGTGACATGTATCTCGCGCGCGTGGCCGCGCTCGACGGCGGCGTGACGCAACACGCGCCCGCGCTCACGGTAAACCGTCTGTGCGGCTCGGGCTTGCAGGCCATCGTGTCCGCGTCGCAATCCATCTTGCTGGGCGACGCCGAGATCGCCATCGGCGGTGGCGCGGAAAGCATGAGCCGCGCGCCTTACGTCATGCCCGCCGCGCGCTTCGGCCAGCGCATGGGCGATGCACGCGTCGTCGACATGATGCTCGGCGCGTTGAACGACCCGTTCGACAAGATCCACATGGGCGTGACGGCCGAGAACGTCGCGAACAAGTACGGCATCACGCGCGAGGCGCAGGACGCGCTCGCGCTCGAATCGCACCGGCGCGCGGCGCGGGCTATCGAAGCCGGTTACTTCAAGGAACAGATTCTGCCGATCACGCTGGCATCGAAGAAGGGTGACACCGTTTTCGATCGCGACGAGCACGTGCGCATGAACGCGACGGCCGAAGATTTTTCGAAGCTGCGTCCCGTGTTCGCGAAGGAAAACGGCACGGTCACGGCGGGCAATGCATCGGGCATCAACGACGCGGCCGCGGCTGTCGTGCTGATGGAGCGCGGCGTCGCCGAGAAGCGCGGCGTGAAGCCGCTCGCGCGCCTCGTCGCTTACGCGCATGCGGGCGTCGATCCGAAAATCATGGGCATTGGCCCCGTTCCCGCCACGCAAAAGGCGCTGGAGCGCGCGGGACTGAGCGTCGCCGATCTCGACGTGATCGAAGCGAACGAAGCCTTCGCCGCGCAAGCCTGCGCGGTCACGCGGGAACTGAAGCTCGATCCGGCGAAGGTCAATCCGAACGGTTCGGGCATTTCGCTTGGGCATCCGATCGGCGCGACGGGCGCGCTCATCACCGTGAAGGCGCTGTACGAGTTGCAGCGCATTGGCGGGCGGTATGCGCTCGTGACGATGTGCATCGGCGGCGGTCAGGGTATCGCGGCGATTTTCGAGCGCATCTGACGCTCGGAGCTTGGGTCAAGGAACGAAGGATGATCGAAACAATGAAGCGCTTGCACTGGGCGACGATCGCAGGCGCCGCATTCGCGTTTGCCGGCTGTAATTCTCCAATGCCGCCGGATGCGTCGACGGCCGCGGCGAATGCGCCTGTCAGCGCGAAGGGCGAGTCGCATGGCGCGCAGCAGGCTATCGAAACGCTTGCCTTGCCGCCGCAAAAGCCGCTCACGCCGAACCCGGAATACGCGCGCTTTCCGCGTTATGTCGGCACGCTCGGCGACCGGCAAATCGAAATGAGGCTCGGCGCGAAGACCGACGATCCCTCGGGCGTGCATGGCGAGTATCGGTTCGCGGGCAGCCCGTCGGTGATCCTCGTTGCTGGCGATCGCGATGGCGATACGCTGGAGATCGAGGAATCGAACGACGGCACGCATATCACTGGCAACTGGGTGGGAAAGTTCGCGGCGGATGGCAGCGTGTCGGGCGAGCGCATGGACCCGGACGATTCCAATTCCAGGCCATTCGATCTTCGTCCAGCGGTGGCGGGAGCGACGCTGCCCGCTGTGCAGGGTGCGCCTCTCACGCGCAGTGCGCCGCCCGCGCCTTCGCTCGAACCTGCGCCGCCGCGTAATGCGGTGGGCGGGACGAGCAACGTGATCATCGGTGAGTGATGGTCGTTCGAAGCGGGCGTCAGTGCTCGACACGACGCCCATCGCGAACCTTCCCACTTCTATTCCTCGGCCGAACGTTAGCGACACTCCCGCGCATCAACCACCCAACTCTGCTTCGACATGACCGATTCAAGCAACTCCGAACGCGACCTGCAAACCCGTATCGTCCAGCCAGATGACCGCATCACGCCGGGCTTCGAGTCCTTTTCAGTGCCGGTTACGCGCGCCTCGACCGTGGTGTTTCCGGACCTCGCCACCATGCGCGAACTCGTCTGGAGTGACGATTCGAAATGGCGCTACGGGCTGCACGGCACGCCTACGACGGTCGCGCTTGCGCAGCGGCTTGCGACGATCGAAGGCGGCGAGCACGCACTGTTGCAACCGTCCGGGCTCGCGGCCATTTCGAACGTGTACTTCGCGTTGGTGAAGTCGGGCGATCACGTGCTCGTGCCGGACAACGTGTATGGACCGAATCGCGATCACGCAGACTGGCTCGCGAGCGACTTCGGCGTGGAGGTGACCTACTACGATCCGATGAAGGGCGCGGGCATTGCCGATGACATCCGTGACAACACGAAGCTCATCTGGCTCGAAGCGCCCGGCTCGGTGACGATGGAAGTTCAGGACGTGCCGGTCATGGTTGCCGTGGCGCGCGCGCGCGGCATCGTGACGGCGATCGACAACACGTATTCGGCGGGGCTCGCGTTCAAGCCGTTCGAACATGGCGTCGATATCTCGGTGCAGGCGCTGACGAAGTATCAGTCGGGCGGCAGCGACATTCTGATGGGCGCGACCATCGTTCGCGATTTCGAGCTGCATAAGAAGCTCAAGCGCGCGCGCATGCGGGTGGGCGTGGGTGTGTCGTCCGACGACGCATCGCTCGTGTTGCGCAGCTTGCCGACGATGCAACTGCGCTACGAGGCCCATGACCGTTCCGCGCTTGCTTTGGCGAAATGGCTGAAGACGCGCCCGGAAGTCGCGGCGGTGCTGCATCCGGCGCTGGACGATTGTCCTGGCCACGAGTTCTTTAAGCGGGACTTTTCGGGCGGCGCGGGCGGTTTGTTTTCGTTCGTGTTCGACGCGCGCCATGGCGCGGCGCAAGTCGATGCGTTCGTCGAGGCGCTCGAGCTTTTTTCCATCGGCTGGAGCTGGGGCGGGGCGCACAGCCTCGCGATGCCCTACGACATCCGGTCGATGCGCACGGCGTCGAAGTGGCCGCATGAGGGCGTGCTGGTGCGGCTTTATATCGGGCTGGAGTGCGAGAGCGATCTGAGGGCGGACGTGGAAAGGGCGTTGGAGAAGGCGTTGGGGTGAGATGCTCGCCCGGTGGCGCTTGCTCGCCTGACCCAACCCGTCGGCCGAAACAAAACCACCCAAACAAACAGTTTCGCGGATTTTTCTATCGGGTTAAGGTTCGTCTATCGGAATGAAACGGACCGCAGCTCCCGCATCCAGAAACATGACTCGATTCTCCTTGCTGCACATCACGCCACGGACGCATCAGGTGGAGATCGATCTCGTCTACGCGACCGATCGCAATCTCACCGGCAAACCCATCTACAAAGCGCAGCATTGTCTGCTGCTCGAACCCGCCGAGGCGGCCTTGCGCCGCGCGGTCGCCATTGCGCAAAGCTTCGGCATGACGCTCAAGATTTTCGACGCCTATCGGCCGCCGCAAGCGCAGCAGGTGCTCTGGGACTTTCTGCCCGACCCGACCTTCATCGCCGATCTCAAGCGCGGCTCGAATCACAGCCGCGGCACGGCAGTAGACCTCACGCTCGTCGATGAAAACGGCAGCGAGCTCGACATGGGCACGGGCTTCGACGCAATGGTCCCCGAGTCCGCGCACTTTCACGCGGGTTTGCCGAGGCACGTACAGCACAACCGCACGCTGCTGCTCGGCGTGATGCACGGCGCGGGCTTCGCGCATATTCCCAGCGAGTGGTGGCATTACGAATTGCCGGGCTCGCGCGAACTTGCTCTCATCGACAACGAAGAAAGCGGCCCGTTGCGGCTGATGTGAACCCAACCTCACTTCGAACGGAAAAGCATATGGTCTTGCGCAAGGCAGTCGCGGCGGCACTGGCAACGGCTCTGGTTTTGGCGGGCGCGGGAACACTGACACTCGCGCAGGCCGCCACGCCAAAGGACATGTTCGTCATGGCAACGCTGCTCGACGAGTTCACCTCGCTCGATCCCGGCGAAATCTACGAACTCGTGCCCGAGGAATACGTCGCGAACACGTACGACCGGCTGGTGCGCGTCGATCTGAAAGACCCGTCGAAGTTCAACGGCGACGTCGCGCAGTCGTGGTCGGTCAGTCAGGACGGTCTGACGTTCACGTTCAAGATTCGCCCCGGCCTCAAGTTCCATTCGGGAAATCCGCTTTCCGCCGACGACGTCGCCTGGTCCATCCAGCGCACCGCGTTGCTGGACAAGGGCGCGGCCGCCGTGCTTGCGGGCATCGGGCTCACGAAGGCCAACGCGCTGCAGAACGTGAAGAAGATCGACGATACGACCGTCGCCATAACCACCGATCAACGCTACGCGCCGACTTTCGTGCTGAACGTGCTCGGCTCGTGGCCGGCGTCGGTGGTGGATCGCAAGCTGCTCGAATCGCATCAGAAGGGCAGCGACTACGGCAACGAATGGCTCAAGACGAACGAGGCCGGTTCGGGCGCGTACAAGCTCGTGAAGTGGACGGCCAACGACAGCATCGTATTGCAACGTTTCGACGGGTATCGCGCGCCGCTTGCCATGAAGCGCATCGTGCTGCGCCATGTGACCGAAGCGGCGAGCCAGCGTCTGATGATCGAGAACGGCGACATCGACGTGGCACGCGATCTGAGCCCCGACGACCTCGACACGCTTGCCAAGGCCGGCAAGATCAAGGTGAACGCCGTGCCGCAGGCAACGCTCATGTATCTCGGCCTCAACAACAAGAATCCGAATTTGGCGAAGCCCGAAGTCTGGGAGGCGATGAAGTGGCTGATCGACTATCAGGGCATTCAGAAGAACGTCATCCGCACGACGTACAAGGTGCACGAAACCTTCCTGCCCGAGGGATTCCTGGGCGCGCTCAATGACAATCCGTATCACCAGGATGTCGCGAAGGCCAAGGCGTTGCTGGCCAAGGCCGGTCTTGCGAATGGCTTCACCGTGAAGATGGACGTGCGCAACGACTATCCATACAGCGAGATTGCGCAGGCGGTGCAGGCGAACCTCGCGCTTGCCAACATCAAGGTTCAACTCATGCCGAGCGACAACAAGCAGACGCTCGGGCGCTACCGGGCGCGTGCGCATGACATCTATATCGGCGAATGGTCGGCGGACTATATCGATCCGCATAGCAACGCGCAGGGCTTCGTGTGGAATCCGGACAACTCGGATGCGTCGAGCTACAAAATGCTTGCGTGGCGCAACGCCTGGGACATTGCGCAACTGACGAAGGAAACGAACGCCGCGCTCGCCGAAAGCGATACGAAAAAGCGCGCGCAGAGCTACGAGACCATGCAGCGCGAAGTGCTCGCGAAGTCGCCCTTCGTCATCATGTTCCAGAAGGTGTCGCAGGTGGCGGCGCGGCCGGGCGTGAGCGGGCTGGAAGTTGGGCCGATCAACGATCTCGTCTCTTACAAAGACATCAAAAAGCAATAACCAGCGAAGCAGCCTGCGAATGTCCGTCACGCCCACGTTTTTCGACCGAATGCGCGCCGCGAGCGGCCGGCGAAGGGGCGTGCGCTTCGTGCTTGCACTCGTGCGCTGGATCATCATGCTCGCGGTAACATTCACCGGGCTGCTTGCGATCACGTTCTTCATCGGCCGCAAGATTCCCATCGATCCCGTGCTTGCCATTCTCGGCGACCGCGCATCGGCGGCGGCGTATGCGGCGGCGCGTTTGCAGCTCGGGCTCGACAAGCCGCTCATCGAGCAGTTCATGATCTACGCGCGCGATGTCCTGCACGGCAATCTGGGCGTGTCGCTCTTGACGGCGAATCCCGTCATCGACGACATCAAACGCGTGTTTCCCGCGACGCTCGAACTGGCGACGCTCTCGACTTTCATCGGCGTTTGCATCGGCGTGCCGCTCGGCGTGATTGCGGCCGTGAAGCACAACCGCATGGTCGACCACATCGCGCGCTTCATCGGGCTCGCGGGCAGTTCCGTGCCCGTATTCTGGCTCGCGCTGATGGGTCTGTTGCTGTTCTATGCGCGCCTTCATTGGGTTTCGGGTCCGGGCCGTATCGACCCGATGTACGACGGCATGGTCGATACGCGCACCGGCAGTCTGCTGATCGATTCGCTCCTCGCGGGCGAGTGGGACGTTTTTAGGAACGCGTTCTCGCATATCGCGTTGCCGGCGGGCGTGCTGGCGTTTTATTCCATCGCTTATCTGAGCCGCATGACGCGCTCGTTCATGCTCGAACAACTGAGCCAGGAATACGTGACGACCGCGCGCGCGAAGGGCTTGTCCGAGCGGCGCGTGATCTGGCGGCACGCGTTCGGCAATATCGCGGTGCCGTTGCTGACGGTGATCGCGTTGGCGTACAGCTATCTGCTCGAAGGCTCGGTGCTGACAGAAATCGTGTTCGCGTGGCCGGGCATCGGCTCGTATCTGACGGGCGCGCTTTTGAACGCGGACATGAACGCGGTGCTCGGCAGCACGCTCGTGATCGGCGCGACGTTCATTGCGCTTAACTTGCTGACCGACGCGCTTTACCGCGTGTTCGATCCGCGCGCACGCTGACATGGAGGACGCTTGTCGATGCATTCGCCCGTCGAGCGCACGCCGATGAATCCCGCGCGGGCGCACTGGCGCGCGTGGTTGCTCACCGACACGCCCGCGTCGCCGCGTCAGGCGGCGCTCGGGCGCGCTTATCGGCGCTGGCGCGCGTTCTCGGCGAATCCGCTCAGCATGTTCGGTCTCGCGATACTCGTGCTGCTCGTCGTGGTGGCGATCTTCGGGCCGCTCGTCGTCACGCGCGACCCGTTGCAGCAAGTGCTCGCCGAACGCCTTACGCCGCCCAACGCCGCGCACTGGTTCGGCACCGATCAGCTCGGCCGCGACATCCTGTCGAGGCTCGTGCACGGCTCGCGGCTCACGTTGAGTATCGCCATGCTGGTCGTGGTGCTCGTCGTACCCGTGGGTTTGCTCATGGGCACGGTGGCGGGTTATTGCGGCGGTTTCGTCGATACCGTGCTCATGCGCATTACCGATGTCGCGCTCGCGTTTCCAAAGATCGTGCTCGCGCTCGCGTTTGCGGCGGCGCTCGGGCCGGGCGTGCTCAACGCGGTCATCGCCATTTCGATCACGGCGTGGCCGCCGTATGCGCGGCTCGCGCGTGCCGAATCGCTGCGGCTCGCGCAGGCCGACTTCATCCACGCGGCGCGTCTGCAGGGCGCGTCGCCCGCGCGCATTCTGTTGCGCTATATCGTGCCGCTGTGTTCGTCGTCGGTGATCGTGCGCGCGACGCTCGACATGGCGGGCATCATCCTCGCGGTCGCGGGGCTCGGATTTCTGGGGCTGGGCGCGCAGCCGCCGAGTCCCGAATGGGGTTACATGGTTGCCTCTGGCCGCAATGTGCTGCTCGATGCATGGTGGGTCGCAACTATTCCCGGCCTCGCCATTCTCGCCGTGAGCCTGGCGTTCAATCTGCTCGGCGACGGTTTGCGCGATGTCTTCGATCCGCGTCACGGAGGCTGACATGTCCTTGTGCGAGATCGATGGACTCGATATTTCTTTCGCCAGCCACGACGGCGTGCCAATGCCCGCCGTGCGCGGCGTCTCGTTGTCGGTCGAGCGCGGCGAACGGTTGGGTATCGTCGGGGAATCCGGTTCGGGCAAGTCGCTTACCGGCCGCGCGCTGCTCGGTCTCTTGCCGCAAGGGGCGAACTGGGCCGCGAAAGCCCTGCGTTTCGACGGCCAGGACTTGCTCGCGATGAAGCCGAACGAGCGCCGGCGTTTATGCGGCACGCAGATGAGCATGATTCTGCAAGACCCGAAATTCTCGTTGAACCCGGTCATGACCGTCGCGCAGCAAATGCGCGAAACCTTCGCGCGGCAAGGCGAACGCCTCGGCCGCAAGGCCATGCGCGCGCGTATCGTCGAGGCGTTGTCGGCGGTGCATATCCGCGACCCGGAGCGCGTGGCGGATGCGTATCCGCAAGAGCTGTCGGGCGGCATGGGCCAGCGCGTGATGATCGCAATGATGGTCTTCGCCGGCCCGCGCCTCTTGATCGCCGACGAACCCACCAGCGCGCTCGACGTGCTCGTCTCCATGCAAGTGCTTGCCGTGCTCGACGAGATGATCGAACGTCACGACACAGGACTCGTTTTTATCAGCCACGACCTGCCGCTCGTGATGTCGTTTTGCGACCGCGTGGCAGTGATGTACGGCGGGCGGATCGTCGAGACATGCGCGGCGGCGGATCTCGCGCACGCAAAGCATCCGTACACGCGCGGGCTGCTGGCCGCCAATCCGCCGCTCGTCGATCCACCCGCGGAGTTGCCGACCTTGCGGCGCGATCCGGCGTGGCTCACGGAATCGTTCGAAGGAGACAGCGCACGATGATCGATATCGGCCGCGCGAGCATTCGTTTCCGCACGAAGACCGGTCACGTCGATGCCGTGCGCGACGTGACTTTTCGCGTGGAGGAGGGCGAGGTGTTCGGGCTCGTCGGCGAATCGGGCAGCGGCAAGTCGACCTTGCTGCGCGCACTTGCCGGCCTCGTGCCACTGTCGAGCGGAAGCCTGCAAGTCAGCGATAGCCGTCCGCAGATGGTGTTTCAGGACCCGTACGCGGCGCTGCATCCGCGCTTCACGGTCGACAAGACCTTGCGCGAGCCGCTCGCGATCAACGGTATCGGCGATGAAGACGCGCGCATTTTGGCCGCGCTCGCCGAGGTCGGGCTCGGACCGGCGTTCAGATTTCGGTATCCGCATCAATTGTCGGGCGGGCAGCGGCAGCGCGTGTCGATTGCGCGCGCGTTGATCGTGGGTCCGCGCGTGCTCTTGCTCGATGAACCGACGTCCGCGCTGGATGTCTCCGTGCAAGCCGAAATCCTCAACTTGCTGCGCCGCTTGCACACGGAGCGCAAGCTCACGATGATGCTCGTGAGTCACAACCTCGCCGTGGTCGGTTTTCTGTGTCAGCGCGTCGCGGTGATGAAAAATGGCGAGATCGTCGAGCAACTCGATGTGGAAGCCGTCCGCGCGCGCGACGTGAAGCACGAATACACGCGCAGCCTCATGCGGGCGACCGAAGGCTATACGCGCAAGCACATTCGTCGAAACGACGCCATCGAATGTGGCGAAAAGCACGCATAAAGCCGGTATACAATGCAGCCCGATCGCGCTCTGGCCGCGCGATGAAAACAGCGTGCCAGCCGCTGTTAGAATAGGAATTGGATTGTCGGGATCTGCCGAACAGCGCTTCAAGCGTGGTATTTCCGGCTGCCATCCGACTTCAGGCTAACCCACGGAAATCGCGACAGACCGCGCCCGCCAACCAGTGAGAGCCGGTCGAATCCCCCGATGAAATTGCTAGATGCTTTGGTCGAACAGCGGATCAACGAAGCCGCCTCGCGCGGCGAATTCAACGATCTTCCCGGCGCAGGCGAGCCCCTCGCCTTGGACGACGATCTCCTCGTGCCGGAGGAAGTGCGCGTCGCCAATCGTATTCTCAAGAACGCGGGTTTTGTCCCGCCAGCCGTCGAACAGCTGCGCGCATTGCGCGGGCTTCAGGACGAGCTGGACCGCGTGACCGACCCGGCCGCGCGCTGCCGTATTCAGGTGAAGATGCTCGCGCTCGACATGGCGCTCGAATCCTTGCGCGGCGGCGGTTGCGTGCCGCATGAATACAGGCGGCGCATTGCCGAGCGGCTGTCCGAGCGCGCTCAGGGCCGCAGCGAGATGGGCTGATCTTGTCGCCCGATCTTCCCGACCTTTCCGACGCTTCCTTTTCCACCGCATCCGTCGATTCCTCCGACGAACGCGATCGCCGCTTCATGGCGCTCGCGCAACAAGCCGCCGACGAAGCGCGCCGCGCGGGCGAAGTGCCCGTGGGCGCGGTCATCGTTCGTGGCGATGAAGTCATCGCGACGGGCTTCAATCATCCCATTGGCGGACATGACCCGTCCGCGCACGCCGAAATGGCCGCTTTGCGGGCGGCGGCGCAATCGCTCGAAAACTACCGGCTGCCGGGCTGCGAGCTTTATGTCACGCTCGAGCCGTGCCTCATGTGCGCGGGCGCTATCATGCATGCTCGGATCGCACGCGTGGTGTTCGGTGCGGCCGATCCCAAAACGGGCGCATGCGGCAGCGTGGTCGACGTGTTCGCCAACGAGCGGCTCAATCATCACACCAGCGTGACAGGCGGCGTGCTTGCGGACGAATGCGGCCGGTCGCTCAAGAACTTCTTTGCGGAACGAAGGCGTCTGGCGCGCGAAGAACGCGATTTGCGGCGCGCGCGAGAAGCCGGGCAGGGCGGCGAGTTCGCCGTTTCCACCAACAAAACGAACTGATAAACGTGAAATCACGCACCATCGATCTGATCGCGCCTTCGGGCTATCCGAACGATCCGGCGGCTGTCGAGCGCGGCATCGGCAGGTTGAAAGCTCAAGGGCACAAGCTTGAAAACATCGATGCCACGCGGCGCCGTTTCCAGCGTTTTGGCGGCACCGACAGCGAGCGCGCGGCCGATTTGAACCGGCTCGCCGATCCGTCGCGTCGTTTGCCGGACGTGGTGCTCGCGGTGCGCGGCGGCTATGGCGCGTCGCGCATTCTTCATGGTCTGGATTACGACGGCTTGCGCGACAGGCTACGCGATCAACCTGTCGCGCTCGTCGGCCATAGCGATTTCACCGCCATCCAATGCGCGCTTTTTGCGCAAGCGGGCGTCAAGACCTTCGGCGGTCCCATGTTCGCGGGCGACTTCGGCGCGGAGCATCTGAGCATTTTCACGATGACGCATTTCTGGCAGGCGATCTCGCATCCCACGCTGACCGTGACGAGTCATGAACCGCAGCATCAATCCGTCGATGTGAGCGGCATGTTGTGGGGCGGCAATCTGGCCATACTTGCGTCGCTGGTCGGTACGCCGTATTTGCCGCCGGTCGAGGGCGGCATTCTGTTCATCGAGGATGTGAACGAACATCCGTTTCGCATTGAACGGATGATTTATCAGTTGCATCAGTCGGGCGTGCTTGGGCGGCAGCAGGCTATCGTGATGGGCGAGTTCTCGGGTGGACGCTTGTCCGAATACGACAACGGCTATTCACTCGACGCGATGATCGATCAGGTGAGGGCAGTAACGGGAATTCCCGTCGTCACCGGCTTGCAGTTCGGACACGTCGATAACCTGCTTACGTTGCCGTTCGGCGCGTCGGCGCATCTCGTATCGAACGAGCGCGGGTTCAAGTTGACGATGTCCGATTATCCGCATCTGGTTTGATCGGGGAACGAGGGCGCTTGTCATAGCGCCTTTCTTTTCTTCGCGCATCGCAACTAACTGTCTTTCCTATATTTCCACGCGAGTTAATATCGGCTCACTTCCCGTGCTCAATTGTCGACAAAAAAGTGCAAACAATGCTGACAAAACGTCGATGAATCCTCGCTCAGGCCCGTGGGAAAAGGCTGTGCGAACAATGGGTCGTCCCTGTATGCCCGATTCATCGCGGCTTTTTACAACAAATTGTTGACAATCTTTATGTCGATTCTAAGATGGTCAACATGCAAGCGAGCACATCATGTCCGAACCCAAACCGAGTGCAGCATCGATCGCTTCGAATCTGAATGGCGGAGCGAATGCCGAGTCGATCGCCGAGAACATCCGCGCCGCGATCCTCGAGCATCGGCTTGCGCCTGGGGCCAAGCTGACCGAAGCGCAGTTATGCGAAGTGTTCGATGTGAAACGCGGCACGGTACGTCAGGCGCTCGCGCAACTCGCGAACGAGCGACTGGTCGATCTGGAGCCGAACCGCGGCGCCTTCGTCGCGAGTCCGTCGCTGCAGGAAGTGCATGAGGTGTTCGAGATGCGACGCATCATCGAACTGGCGGTGGTGGAGCGCATCGGCAAGGGGCACGGCATGCGTCGGCTCAAGTCGATCAGCACGACTATCGGGCGGGAGCGGCGTGCGTTCGAGAGCCGGGACTTTTCGCAATGGATTCGCCTTTCCGGCGAGTTTCACACGGAGCTCGCCGCACTCACCGGCAACACCGTGCTGTGCGAATGTCTGTCCGGACTCGTTGCACGCTCGACGCTGATCTCGGCGCTGTATGAATCGCTCGGCAGGAGTTCTTGCTCGTTCGAAGATCACGAAGCGATTCTCGCCGCACTCGACGCCGGCGATGCCGCGAAAGCCGCGAATCTGATGGCGCAGCATCTGCGCGATGTCGAATTGAAAATGTTGGAGCGGCCAGCGCGCGGCGCGGTCGATCTGAAAGAAGTCTTTGCGCGGCCGGCCGAAAGCGCGCCGATTCTCGACGCTGTCGACCCTGTCGACCGGTAGCAAGCAACGCCTTAAATCTGCAATGCACGCGCCATCCAACGCGCGTCATGCTGCACTGAATGACCGCTCGGGAAATAGAAGAGCGCGCAATGAAAATCGCCGTGGCGGCAGGCGCGAAGGCAAGTGCCCGCGCGTTTTTGTCATCACGCTCCCGGCGAACCAGCAAATCCCAAGAGTACCGCGTCAGAGCCCGAGTGAAATCCGAAGGCCGGCGAAGGTATCCGACTGATCTCAGTCACGCACGAGCATTTGCCTTTTTTCATCACGCAAGCCGCCTATCGAAGGAGACGTCATGGGCCAGTTCAGTGCATCCGGCAGCTCAGCTCTGCCGCCGTACGAAAGCGAGTTTCAAGGAGACGGCGACCATTCTGGTATGCCTGCCGGTTATAGCGACCGGCTCTATAACGAAGACCTCGCTCCGCTAAAAAATCAGACCTGGGGCGCGTACAACATCTTCGCTTTCTGGATGTCGGACGTGCATAGCGTCGGCGGTTATGTTTTCGCGGGCAGTCTGTTCGCGCTCGGCCTCACGAGCTGGCAAGTGCTCGTGTCGTTGTTGATCGGCATCGGGCTCGTCAACGTGTTGTGCAATCTCATCGCGAAGCCAAGTCAGGTCGCGGGCGTGCCGTATCCGGTTGCGTGCCGCGCGACCTTCGGCGTGCTCGGCGCGAATATTCCGGCGGTCATTCGCGGGCTGATCGCGGTGGCGTGGTACGGCATCCAAACTTATCTGGCATCGAGCGCGCTGGTTATCGTCGTGCTGAAATTCGTGCCCTCGCTCATGCCTTACGCGGATGTGCATCGGTATGGCTTCGTCGGGCTGTCCGCGCTCGGCTGGGCGGGCTTCATGTTGCTGTGGGTGCTGCAGGCTATCGTGTTTTGGCGCGGCATGGAGATGATCAAGAAGTTCATCGACTTCGCCGGCCCGGCTGTGTATGTCGTGATGTTCATTCTTGCGGGCTACATGGTGTGGCGTGCGGGCATTCAGAACATCGGGCTGAATCTGGGCGGCGTGAAGTATCACGGCATGGAAGTGGTGCCGGTGATGATCACCGCGATCTCGCTGGTGGTCTCCTACTTCTCCGGTCCGATGCTGAACTTCGGCGACTTCTCGCGCTATTGCAAGAGCTTTCGCAGCGTGAAGCGCGGCAATTTCTGGGGCTTGCCGGTCAACTTCCTGGCGTTCTCGCTCGTGACCGTCGTCACGACTGCCGCGACGCTGCCGGTGTTCGGACAATTGATCACCGATCCGGTGGAAACGGTTGGCCGTATCGATCATCCGACGGCTGTGATTCTCGGCGCGCTGACGTTCACGATTGCGACCATCGGCATCAATATCGTGGCGAACTTCGTGTCGCCGGCGTTCGACTTTTCGAACGTGGCGCCGCGTCTGATTAGCTGGCGCGCAGGCGGGATGATGGCCGCGACGGCATCGATTTTCATCACGCCCTGGAACCTGTTCAACAATCCGGCCGTGATTCATTACACGCTGGATATTCTCGGCAGCTTCATCGGGCCGCTTTATGGCGTCCTGATCGTGGATTTCTATTTGATGAAGCGCGGCAAACTCGTGGTCGATGACCTCTACACGACTTCAGAGAGCGGTCGATACTGGTACACGAAGGGCGTGAATCGCCGCGCGGTGATGGCGTTGTTGCCCGCTGCGGTGATCGCGATTCTTTGTGTGATGCTGCCGTCGCTGGAAAGCTCCGCGAACTTTTCGTGGTTCATCGGCGCGGGATTGGCGGCGGTGTTTTATTACGTGTTGGCAGATCGGAAACGGGTTTAAGGGGCGTGTTGCGATGGCGGGCGGCCGGCATGCAAATGGTGTATGTCGGCCGGCTGCATGCAAAAGACAAGATGTCAGCGGGTGGTATGCAAAAGACCGTATGCCATCCGAAGGCCTGCAAGACGCAAGACGCAAGACGCAAGACGCAAGACGCAAGACGCAAGACGCAAGACGCAAGACGCAAGACGCAGAACCGCGAGCGCAGCAAGCGAAGCATGCAGAGGACTGTACGCCGGCCGACTGCATCTAAAGGACCAATGCCGGATGCCAGCGGGCGGCATGCAAATACCGCACCCTAACCGAAGGCATGCGAAACGCGAGATGCAAAGCGTCGAAACCGCGAGCGAAGCAATCGAAGCAATCGAAGCATGCAAAAGACCATACGCCTTCGGATGGCATGCAAAAGACCGCATCCCATCCGAAGGCATGCAAGATGCAAGATGCAAGATGCAAAGCCTTAGAACCGCAGCAAGCCAGAAGCAGCAAGGAGAACCGCAATGCGCATCAAACTGATCAACCCCAACACCACCCAGCGCATGACCGACGCCATGGGCCGTTGCGCCCGCGAAGTCGCCGCGCCCGGCACGGAGATCATCGCGGTCAGTCCGACGATGGGCCCGCCTTCCATCGAAGGCTATTACGACGAATCCGTCGCCTCGCTCGGACTTCTCGCCGAAGTGGAAGCGGGTGAGCGGCAGGGTATCGACGGTTATGTGATCGCCTGCTTCGGCGACCCCGCGCTGTATGCAGCACGCGAACTTGCGCGCGGCCCGGTGATCGGTATCGCGGAAGCCGCCATGCATGCCGCGAGCGTGATCGCACCGGGCTTCTCGGTCGTGACGACGTTGCAGCGCACCTGCGGCATGGCCTGGCATCTCGCGGAGCGATACGGCATGACACGCTTCTGCAAGAACGTGCGCGCCACCGATGTCGCCGTGCTCGAACTCGACGAGCCCGGTTCGGCCGCGCGCCAGACGATCATCGAAGAATGCCGGCGCGCACTCGACGAAGACGGCTCGGACGCCATCGTTCTCGGCTGCGCGGGCATGGCCGAGTTCTGCCGCGAAGTCGAGGATGCGATCGGTGCACCGGTCGTCGAAGGCGTGACGGCGGCCGTGAAATGGGCGGAAGCGCTCGTCGCGCTCAAGCTCCATACGGCCAAACGCGGCGACTTCGCCCGCCCGCTCGCCAAGCGCTACGACGGCGTGCTGTCGGATTTCAGCCCGCGCTGATAGAAAAAACGCCGATCTACATACACCTGCCGTGACCCGGATTATCTGCGCCGCTGTATGGGCGCGTCCGGGGCTTTTCGTTACACTGAAACACCGCAGAATCGTTGATTCGACGCATTTTTTGCCCATCGACACTATCCCTCGCCATGTCACACGATCCGAACTACCCCCGCGACCTGATCGGCTACGGCCGCCATCCCGTGCAGGCGAACTGGCCGGGGCGCGCGCGCGTCGCCGTGCAGTTCGTGCTCAATTACGAGGAAGGCGGCGAAAACTGCGTGTTGCATGGCGATCCGGGCTCGGAGCAGTTTCTGTCGGAAATCGTGGGCGCGGCAGCGTATCCGTCGCGTCACATGAGCATGGAATCGATCTACGAATACGGCTCGCGCGCAGGCGTGTGGCGCATTCTGCGCGAATTCGAAAAGCGCGGGTTGCCGCTCACCATCTTCGGCGTCGGCATGGCCATGGAGCGGCATCCGGAGCTTTCCAGGGCTTTCGTCGAACTGGGGCATGAGATCGCCTGCCACGGCTATCGCTGGATTCACTATCAGGACATGTCGCCCGAGCGCGAAGCCGAGCATATGCGCCTCGGCATGGAAGCCATCGAGCGTGTCACCGGCGTGCGTCCGCTTGGCTGGTACACGGGCCGCGATAGCCCGAACACGCATCGGCTGGTGGCGGAATACGGCGGCTTTCTCTACGACTCGGACTATTACGGCGACGACCTCCCGTTCTGGACCGAAGTCGAGGTCACGGGCGGCGAGAAGAAGCCGCATCTGATCGTGCCGTACACGCTCGACACCAACGACATGCGCTTCGCCACGCCGCAAGGCTTCAATACGGGCGAACACTTTTTCACGTATCTGCGCGATGCCTTCGACGTTCTGTACGAAGAGGGCGAAGAAGCGCCGAAGATGCTTTCCATCGGCATGCACTGCAGGCTGCTCGGACGCCCGGGGCGCTTCCGCGGCCTGCAGAAGTTTCTCGATCACATCGAGAAACACGACCGCGTGTGGGTCTCGCGGCGGGTCGATATCGCGAAGCACTGGCGCGAGCATCATCCTCATCAACAAGCAAACGGGACGGCGGCATGAAGGCGATGCAATACACACTCGACCAACTCAACTCCATGCCCGCCGACACTTTCGTGACGGTGCTCGCAGGCATCTTCGAACATTCGCCGTGGGTTGCGGAAATCGCGGCGGCAAAGCGCCCGTTCGCCGACATCGACAGCCTGCACGCGACCATGTCGCAAGCCGTCGAAACGGCGGGCGAGGAGAAGCAGCTCGCGCTCATCAACGCTCACCCGGAACTCGCGGGCAAGGCGGCGGTGCGCGGCGAACTGACCGCAGAATCCACGCGCGAGCAAAGCGGCGCGGGTCTCGATCTCTGCACGCAGGACGAGTTCGACCGCCTGCAGTCGCTGAACCAGCATTACGGTCAGAAGTTCGGCTTTCCGTTCATTCTCGCCGTGAGGGGTTACGACCGCCACGGCATCATCGCGAACTTCGAAAAGCGTGTGCAGCACGAGCGCGCCGAGGAGCTTCGCGCGAGTCTCGATCAGATTTACCGGATCGCGCGTTTCAGGCTAGACGACCTGATCCAGCACTGATCCGCATTTCACCGTAAAGACAAGGATGAAGACAATGGCAATTCCGACACTCGATCCCAACGCGCCCGAATTCACGCGCCGTTATGTGAATCTCGCGGACCCGCGTCTGGGCGCGCAGGCACTGGAGGCGAGCGACGATTTCTTCGCGCCGAAAGAACGCATGCTGAACCCCGAGCCCGCCGTGTTCATCCCCGGCAAGTTCGACGATCACGGCAAGTGGATGGACGGCTGGGAAACGCGCCGCAAGCGCACGACCGGCTACGACTGGTGCGTGGTCAAGCTCGCGCGTCCGGGCGTGATCAAGGGCATCGATCTGGATACGAGCCACTTTACGGGCAACTTCCCGCCGGCGGCATCGATTGAAGGTGCGCAGGTCACGGACGGTGCGCCGAATCAGTCGACCCAATGGACGGAAATCGTGCCGTCGACGACCTTGCAGGGCAATAGCCATCACTATCTGGATGTGGCCGTCGAGCAGCCGTTCACGCATTTGCGTGTGAATGTCTACCCGGATGGCGGCATCGCGCGATTGCGTGTTTATGGTCAGCCGCAACTCGACTGGCGCAATGCGGATCGCAATCAGTTGTTCGATCTGGCTGCGATGGAAAACGGCGCGTATCTCGTCGGCACGAACAACCAGCATTTCGGGCTCGCTTCCACGTTGCTGATGCCCGGCCGCGGCGTCAACATGGGCGACGGCTGGGAAACGCGCCGCCGCCGCGAACCTGGCAACGACTGGTGTATCGTCGCGCTGGCGCAGCCTGGCATCATCAAGAAAGTCGAAGTGGATACCGCGCACTTCAAGGGCAATTTTCCGGATCGCTGCTCGCTGCAGGCAGCCAACGTGAAGGGCGGCACGGACAGCTCGCTCGTCACGCAAGCGATGTTCTGGCCGGTCCTTCTCGGCGAGCAAAAGCTTGCGATGGACAAGCAGCATTTCTTCGAATCGGAGCTCGCGGCGCTCGGCCCCGTGACGCACGTGCGCTTCAATATTTTCCCGGACGGCGGCGTATCGCGTCTGCGTCTTTTCGGAACGCTTGCATGATGAAGAAGCTCGCTATCGAACCGTTGACGCGCGCTGCGTTCGAGCCTTTCGGCGATGTCATCGAACTCGATGGCGCGAAAGAGATTCCGATCAACCTCGGCACGACGATCCGGTTTCACGATCTGTGCCGCGTCGATGTGACGGATGAAGGCGGCCATACGCTCGTCAATCTGTTTCGCGGGCAGCCGCGCACGCTGCCTTTCGAAGTGAAGATGATGGAACGGCATCCGCTGGGCAGCCAGGCATTCCTGCCGCTCGACGACCGCACGTATCTCGTCGTCGTCGCGCCGGCGGGCGAGCTGGACGAATCGAAGATTCGCGCGTTCGTCACGAAGGGCTGGCAAGGCGTGAACTATGCGAAGGGCGTCTGGCATCATCCGCTGCTCGCGCTCGACAAGGTCAGCGATTTCATCGTCGTCGATCGCGGCGGGGAAGGGCGCAATCTCAACGAGCAGGACCTGAAGGAATCGCTCTGGCTGACCGCTGAGGCCATGCGGTAACGCATTCGTGCGTTCAGTCGGAGCAAGAAGACCGGTGCCCTTGACCGGTCTTTTTTTTCGCGCGGCGCCCGGCGGGACTAAGATATACGCCCCGACACCGACACGCACGAAAAGCGAGAACCACGCATGATCGATCTACGTAGCGACACCGTCACCCGTCCGAGCCTGCCGATGCTCGCCGCCATGGCCGCCGCCGAAACCGGCGACGACGTCTGGGGCGACGATCCCACCGTGCTCAAGCTTCAGGCCACGCTCGCCGAGCGCACCGGCAAGGAAGCGGGCCTGTTCTTTCCCAGCGGCACGCAAAGCAACCTCGCCGCGCTGATGGCGCATTGCGCGCGCGGCGACGAATACATCGTCGGCCAGATGGCGCACACGTACAAGTACGAAGGCGGTGGCGCGGCCGTGCTCGGCAGCATTCAGCCGCAGCCTATCGAGAACGCGCCCGATGGTTCGTTGCCGCTCGAAAAGATCATCGCCGCGATCAAACCCATCGACGATCACTTTGCTCGCTCGCGTCTCTTTGCGCTCGAAAACACCATCGGCGGAAAAGTGCTACCGGCGGAATATGTCCTGGCCGCGACCCGGCTCGTGCGCGAACGCGGACTCGCCACGCATCTCGATGGCGCGCGCGTCTTCAATGCAGCGGTCGCATCGGGCAAGCCGGTGGGCGAACTTGCGGCACCGTTCGATTCCGTGTCCATCTGCTGCTCGAAGGGACTCGGCGCGCCGGTCGGCTCCGTGCTGGTGGGAAGCCGTGCGTTGATCGAAGTGGCGCATCGCTGGCGCAAGGTGCTGGGCGGCGGCATGCGGCAGGCGGGCGTGATCGCGGCGGCATGTCTTTATGCGCTCGATCATCATGTCGATGCGCTCGCCGAAGATCACGACAACGCCGCGCGTCTCGCTGAAGGGTTGAAGCAGATCGATGGCATCGGCATTCAGTCGCATGCCACGAACATGGTGTTCGCACGCATCCCGGAGGCGCATTGCGCGCCGCTGGAGGCGTATCTGAAGGAACGCGGCATCCTTACGCAGATGCTCTATGCGTCGCGCTTCGTGACGCATCGGGATGTGTCGCGCGAGGACATCGACACGTTCATCGGCGCGGTGAAGGATTACTTCGCGGCGCATTGAGCGTGAGATCGCGCGGCGGGGCAAGTGGGTCCGGCGCCGGCCGCGCGGTGCGCGTGAGACTAGCGACACGCATGCGACGAAGAGCACCGCTCACTTGCCGCCGGTGACATCGAGAAACGTGCCGGTGATGAACGAAGCCTCGGCGCTTGCCAGCCATAGAATCGCCCGCGCGACCTCATCGGGCTGACCGCCGCGTCCCATCGGAATCGAGTCTTTCACGCGGTCCACTCGTCCTGGTTCGCCACCGCTGGCATGCATGTCCGTGTAAATGTGCCCAGGGCGAATGCAGTTGACGCGTATGCCATCGCGCGCGACTTCCTTGGCAAAACCGGTCGTGAAGGTTTCGATGGCGCCCTTCGACGCCGCATAGTCGACGTACTCATTCGGGCTGCCGAGCCGGGCCGAAGCCGACGAGATGTTGATCACCACGCCGCCGCGTCCATTGTGCCGGTAGGACATGCGCTTCACCGCCTGCTGCGCGCAGAGAATAGGGCCGATGGAGTTGACCGCGAAGATGCGCTGCATCCGCTCGAAGTCCAGGTCTTCCAGGCGCGACTGGCGCGCGAGCATTGCGGCGTTGTTGACCAGCACATCGATGCGGCCGAACTCGCGGTCGATCGCCGCAAAGAGCCGAGCGACCTGCTCGGGGTCCGCGTTATCGGCGCGCACGGCCAACGCTCCGCGGCCGAGCGCTTCGACATCGGCCGCGACCGCGAGCGCGGCGGATTCGTTCGACACGAAGCTGATCGCCACATCGTAGCCGCGCGCGGCAGCGAGACGCGCAGTCGCCGCGCCTACGCCACGGCTTCCACCCGTAATCAAAATCACAGGCGCCTGGGTGATGTCAGCCATTTAGCGAACCTTCAAAGTGGTGGTGGACTCGGACCAAAGACGATTGCGGCACGATCGCGACCGCGAAACAGACGCAAGATTAACCACGCGCCGAGGCTATGGCAAAGCAGATTTAATGCCGGTCCGAGTTAGAAAAACTCTTTCGATGAAAGGCATTTTTTGGGTCGCGCGACGGGAGTGGATATGTTCGAGCGCTCGCGGCAAGTCGTCACCAAAACAAATAGCCCGATCGAAGCGAATCGATCGGGCTATCTCTCGACAACGAAGAGCAGGGCGATAGCGTTACTGCACCGCGCCTCCGTCGAACCACGCAGCGATCTTCTGCCGTTCCGCGTCCGTCATCTGCGTGACGTTGCCAAGCGGCATCGCCTTCAGCGTCACCGCCTGCTGATGCACGCGCTGCGCGTTCTGCTTGATCTCCGCCGATGTATCGAGCAGGACGCCGGCGGGCGCGCTGCCCATCATGGTCGGATGCGCGGAGTGGCACGTCGCGCAACGCTGCTGGATGATCGGCTGGATATCGGCGACCTTGAGCGTTGGTGCGCCTGCGGCTTGCGCCACGGGAATCGTCGGCGAAGGCATGGTCCACGCAAACGCGCCGAGCACCAGCACGAGACCCGCGACCGGCATGTACCAGAGCACCTGACCACGGTGACGCATCACGAAGAACTGACGGATCAACGCGCCCGCCAGCATGATGAGCACGAGCAGAACCCAGTTGAACTTGTGCGTGTAGGTCATCGCGTAGTGATTCGACAGCATCGCGAACACCACGGGCAACGTGAAATATGTGTTGTGCACCGAGCGCTGCTTGCCGCGCTTGCCGTAAATGGCGTTGGGCGTTTCGCCCTTGAGCATCGCGGCGACCATCTTGCGCTGGCCCGGAATGATGACGAAGAACACGTTCGCCGACATGATCGTCGCGAGCATCGCGCCCGTGATCAGATACGCGGCGCGCCCCGCGAACACGTGACACGCGACGAACGCGGCAACCAGCACATAGATGCCGACGCAGATACCAAGCAGCCGATCGTTGTTGCCGAAGACGCGGCACAGCGTGTCATAGACGATCCAACCGGCCATCAAGAAACCGAGCGCGGCCGAGACTGCCACGACCGGTCCCATGTCGAGCACGTTCTTGTCGATGAGATACGTGCTCGGCGAAAGCAGATACAAGACGAAGAACAAGCCGAAGCCGGACATCCACGTGGTGTAGGACGGCCAGAACGACCAATGCAGATTCTCCGGCATGTCTTGCGGCGCGACCGAGTACTTCTGCATGTGGTAGAAACCGCCGCCGTGCACGTGCCAGAAGTCGCCGAACACGCCGCGTCGGCGGGCGTTGGGGTCTTGCGGCGGTTTGAGACTGTTGTCGAGCGCCACGAAGTAGAATGACTCGCCGATCCACGCGATCGCGACGATGACGTGCAGACAACGCAACGCCAGATTGAGCCAGTCGGTGACAAAGCCTTCCATTTACTCCTCCACTACCGAATCGTTATGCGCACATCGTCAGCGTGTCTGGGGACGAACGCGATGTGCTGGTGTGTTCCGTTGTGTTCTGTTCAACGCTCGCTTGGGGCTCGGATTCGCGCTCAGCTGCCGCGATACGTGCTGTAGGCCCACGGCGAGACGAGCAGCGGCACGTGATAGTGCGAGTCTGCATCCGCGATACCGAAGCGCAACACCACGCGATCGACGAAGCGCGGTTCGGGCACCGTGACGCCGAACGCGGCGAAGTAATCGCCTGCGTGAAAGACGAGTTCGTATTCGCCCGTGACGAGTTCGGCGCCTTCGAGCAGCGGGGCGTCGCAGCGGCCGTCGTCGTTGGTGAGGGTGGTTTTGATGGCGCGCCGCGTGTCGTTCGTGAGCGCGAAGAGCTCGACTTTGATGTTCGCGCCGGGACGTCCGTGCGCGGTGTCGAGGACGTGGGTAGTGAGCTTGCCCATTCGCATGTTCCTTGAGTTGTGCGATGACCGGCTCGCGCATCGATCCGAAAAACCCGCACCGTGGACTCAGTCCGAGGTGCGGCGGCGGCGGATCGAGGCTCCACGTCAGTGGCTACATACCCGTCGGCGTTTCAGATGCGCGCCGTGATCAGCATTGTAGAAATTTGAGACGCGCTGTGCGGCCCCGATAGGAAAGATAATGCCCGGCGCATGACAGCGGCGCGTAAGCTTGGTTCTTCTTCACGAGACGCCCGCGCCGCGCTTCCACACGGCTATCGAGCGATGCTAACCGCGCCAAAATTCGCGAATATATTGCGCGCCTGAAGACGACTATGCCGGCTGTGCCATTGCCGCGATATTTTTGGCTGCGGAAAGTGGCGATGCGCGCTTATCATGCCGCGTCCCGAAGACGGCGTCGAAGCTGGGTAACCGGGGCTTTACACACGGTCCAGTTACTTTTTCGATTCCAACTTCGGAGGCAAACAGATGCAAGCGAAAACCCGCAGTCTGCTGGTGAAGAACGCGCGAATGCTCGTCACGATGGACGAGACGCGCCGCGAGATCGCCGATGGCGGTTTGTATATCGAAGGCAATCGCATCGTCGCGGTTGGCCCGACGAGCGAATTGCCGCAAACCGCCGACGACGTGCTCGACATGCGCCGTCATCTCGTGATTCCCGGCCTCGTCAATACGCATCACCACATGTATCAGAGCCTGACGCGCGCCATTCCCGCCGCGCAGAACGCCGAGTTGTTCGGCTGGCTCACGAATCTGTACAAGATCTGGGCGCATCTCACGCCCGAGATGATCGGCGTGTCGACGCAGACGGCGATGGCCGAACTCATGCTCTCGGGTTGCACCACATCGAGCGATCATCTGTATATCTATCCGAATGGCAGCCGGCTCGACGACAGCATCGAGGCGGCGCGCGAAATCGGCATGCGTTTTCATGCGGCGCGCGGCAGCATGAGCGTCGGTCAGAAAGACGGCGGTTTGCCGCCGGATTCGGTCGTCGAAAAGGAAGATGCCATTCTGAAGGACTCGCAGCGCCTGATCGAAACGTATCACGATGAAGGCCGCTACGCGATGCTGCGGGTGGTCGTCGCGCCTTGCTCGCCGTTTTCGGTGAGCCGCGAGTTGATGCGCGATTCGGCGCTGCTCGCGCGCGAATACGGCGTGTCGTTGCACACGCATCTCGCGGAGAACGTGAACGACGTGGCGTACAGCCGCGAGAAGTTCGGCATGACGCCCGCCGAATACGCGGAAGACCTGGGCTGGGTCGGTCACGACGTATGGCATGCGCACTGTGTTCAGCTCGACAAGCCGGGCATCGAGCTCTTTGCACGCACGGGAACGGGCGTCGCGCACTGTCCGTGCTCGAACATGCGTCTCGCGTCGGGCATTGCGCCGATTCGCGCGATGCGTGACGCGGGCGTGCCCGTGGGTTTGGGCGTGGATGGCTCGGCATCGAACGATGGCGCGCAGATGGTCGGCGAAGTGCGGCAGGCGTTGCTGCTGCAACGCGTCGGCTTCGGCCCTGACGCGATGACCGCGCGCGAAGCACTGGAAATCGCCACGCTCGGCGGCGCGAAGGTGCTCAATCGCGACGACATCGGCGCGCTGGCGCCGGGCATGGCGGCCGATTTCGTATCGTTCGACCTGTCGCAGCCGGCGTTCGCGGGCGCGCTGCACGATCCGGTGGCGGCGCTCGTGTTCTGCGCGCCGTCGCAGGTATCGACGAGCGTGATCGACGGGAAAATCGTAGTGAAGGAAGGGCGCCTGACGACGCTGGATCTGGGCGCCGTGGTAGAGCGGCATAACCGGCTCGCGGGTGAACTGGCGAGTCACGGGTAGGCGTTAGAAACGCGGGAAGGCGGCTCGGAATGCGCCGGGATGGCGCGTTCCGAGCCGCAAGAACGCCGCAAGAACCGCTTTCAAGGCTGATCGATAAGCGAGCGCGTTGCTTCCGCGACGAGACCGCGCAGCCACCGAACCTCATCGGAGTAATGACAGCGCTCGTGCCACAACTGGTAGTACTGCATGGGCGGAAAGTCGAGCGGCGCCGGAACGACGGCAAGCGGCAGGAACCTCGCGTAATGATCGGCGAAGAGGCGGGTAGTCGTGAAGACGAGATCCGACTTGATCAGCACATAAGGCGCGAGATTGAAGTAAGGCAGCGTGACCACGACATGACGCTTGAGCCGCTCGCGCGCCAGATGCACGTCGATCGCCCCGCGCTGCCCGACCGAATAAGGCGTGGGCGCAAGATGCGGCGCGTTGAGATATTGATCGAGCGTGAGACCGCCGCGCTTGGCGAACGGATGTTGATTGCTGACGAGACACACGATCTTGTCGACGAACAGATTCGACAGATGCAATTGCTCCGGCGGTTCGGGCCAGTTGCCGACGACGATATCGAGCTTGCCGTCTTCCAGCGCGAGTTCGTAATCGAACGCGGGCCCGAGCGAATGGAATTCGAGCGTTGCATTGGGCGCGGCCTGCCGAAAGCGCTCGACAACCGTCGGCACGAACAGAACGTTCAGATAGTCGGGACAGCCAATGCGATAACACCGCACCGACGTGGAAGGGTCGAAATTATGCTGCTGCACCTTGATTCGCTCGATCTCGCGCAAGGCATTCTGCGTGGGTTCGAGCAAGCGTAGACCGTATTCGGTGGGCACCATCCCGGACTTGCCGCGCACGAGCAGCGGATCTCCGGTGATGTCGCGCAGACGCCTGAGCGCCGCGCTGATGGCAGGTTGCGACTGATTAAGCTTGACGGCCGCACGGGTGACGCTGCGTTCCATCAGCAAAGTGTGCAAGACGCGCAATAAGTATGTATCGATCGCCTCGCGCTGCTGACTCATGTTATCTCCGCTATAGCCAGTATATGTTCTGGCTGATCGTTCGTAGGGTGTTGCATATCATTTTTAATATGACGGAGAGATTACGTCAAGGTGTGGCTTACCCGCAAAGACTGGGAGAGCGGCGCATTGCATCGAATTTTGAGAGATCGACTTCGTGTCGCGAATTCTGTAAATTCTGCCCGCGGTATGGTTTGATGCGACACCTTTGTGTCACAAGACCCGTCTGCGGTCCTTTTCTTCCAGCTCGGCCTGCCGGTGGCCGGGCGCACTCCGTGAACTCATGGGCAACGCCATCACCCCTACGGATACGCCACCGCGCCTGGCGCTATCCGGCATCAGCAAGCAGTACCCGTCCGTCAAGGCCAACGACGGCGTGAACCTCATCGTGAAGCCAGGCGAGATTCACGCGGTGCTCGGCGAGAACGGCGCGGGCAAGTCCACGCTGATGAAAATCATCTATGGCGCGGTGCGTCCGGATGAAGGCGAGATTCGCTGGCAGGGCGAAGTCGTCGAAATCGGCAGTCCGGCGGCGGCGCGCAAGCTCGGCATCGGCATGGTGTTCCAGCACTTCTCGCTGTTCGAGACGCTGACCGTTGGCGAAAACATCGCGCTCGCGCTCGACGACAAGTTCGACATGAAAGCGCTGTCCAAGCGTATTCGCGATGTGTCGGCGGACTACGGGCTCGATGTCGATCCGCAACGTCACGTTCACAGTCTCACCGTCGGCGAACGTCAGCGCGTGGAGATCGTGCGCTGTCTTCTGCAGAACCCGCGCTTGCTCATCATGGACGAGCCGACTTCGGTGCTGACGCCGCAAGCGGTCAAGAAGCTCTTCACCGTGTTGCGACGGCTCGCGGCGGAAGGGTGCAGCATTCTCTACATCAGTCACAAGCTCGACGAAATCCGCGCGCTCTGCGAGAACGCCACCGTGATGCGCGGCGGCCGCGTGACCGGCAATGTCGATCCGCGCAACGAAACGGATGCCTCGCTCGCGCAATTGATGGTCGGCCATTCGCTGCCGGATTATCAGCGTCGCCAACACACGCCGGGCGATGTCCGGCTCGCGGTGAAGAACCTTTCGGTGGCGAGTCCCGATCCGTTCGGCACGTCGCTCGAAAACGTCTCCTTTGTCGTGCAGGCGGGCGAGATTTTCGGGATCGCGGGCGTGTCGGGGAACGGTCAGGCGGAATTGCTCGCGTCGCTCTCGGGCGAGATTCGCGATTCCCATGTCGCAACTGACGCCGTGTCGATCTGTGGCACGCCAGCCGCGCGGCTGTCCGCGGGCGCGCGGCGGCGTCTGGGCTTTGCGTTCGTGCCGGAAGAGCGGCTCGGGCGCGGCGCGGTTCCGGCCATGTCGCTCGCCGAGAATGGCTTGCTCACCGCGCACCGGCAGAGCATGGTGCGCGGCGGCTGGGTCAACTCGCGCGCGGTCAAGAGCTTTGCCGATCGCTGCATCAAGGCCTTCGACGTGCGTTGCGGCGGCAGCGGCGCGTTCGCGCAAAGTCTGTCGGGCGGCAATTTACAGAAGTTCATCGTTGGCCGCGAGATTCTTCAGGAGCCGAAGGTGCTCGTCGTCGCCCAGCCGACCTGGGGCGTCGATGTCGGCGCGGCGGGCTTCATCCGCCAGCAGTTGCTCGATCTCGCGGCGCGCGGCGTCGCCATTCTGGTGATCTCCGAGGAACTGGAAGAACTGTTCGACATCTGCGACCGGCTCGCCGTGATCGCGCGCGGCAAGCTGTCGCCGGTGCGCAAGACGCGCGAAACCAACGCGGAGGAAGTCGGCCTGTTCATGGCCGGACTGTTCGACGGAAAGCGCGCGCCCGCAGCCGAACTCGACTCATTGAGCAAGTAAAGATGATCTTCCCTTATCGACTCGAAGCGCGCCCGACACCGTCGCGCGCCATGCAGCTCGCCGTGCCCGTGGTCGCCGCGGTGGCGACGCTCGTCATCGGCTTCCTGATTTTCAGTCTCGTCGGGCAGGACCCGCTGCGCGCGATGCACGCGTTCTTCGTCGAACCGCTCTCGAACGTGAACGGCTGGTCGGAGCTCCTGCTGAAGGCGTCGCCCTTGTGCCTGATCGGGCTCGGGCTTGCGGTCGGTTATCGCGCGAACGTGTGGAATATCGGCGCGGAAGGGCAGATGCTTCTCGGCGGCATCGTCGCGGGCGGCATCGCCATCCATGTCGGCGATACCTCCGGCTGGTGGACGCTGCCCTTGATGATGCTCGGCGGCGTCGTGGGCGGCATGCTCTGGGCGGCGATTCCCGCGCTGCTCAAGAGCCGCTTCAACACCAACGAGATTCTGACGAGCCTCATGCTCACCTACGTCGCCACGCAGTTGCTGATCTATCTCGTGAGCGGCCCGTGGCGCGACCCCGAAGGCATGAACTTCCCCATCTCGGCGATGTTCGGCGACGACGCGCTCTTCCCGCGTCTCTACGGCGACTGGCACTGGACGTGGCTCAAGGGCACGCGTATCAACGCGTCGGTGTTTCTCACGGCCATCGCGGTGCCGCTCGTGTGGGTTTTCATGCGCAAGAGTTTCGCGGGCTTTCGCATGAACGTGGGCGGTCTTGCGCCGCTCGCCGCGCGCTACGCCGGTTTCTCGGACAAGAAGACCATCTGGACCTCGCTCCTGCTCTCGGGCGGCCTCGCCGGGCTCGCGGGCATGGGCGAAGTGGCCGGGCCTATCGGGCAATTGCAGGCGGGCTGGTCGCCGGGATACGGCTTCACGGCGATCATCGTCGTGTTCGTGGGACGGCTGCATCCGGTGGGCATCGTGCTCGCAAGTCTCCTGATGGCGCTGCTCTACCTCGGCGGCGAAGCGGTGCAGACCTCGCTGCAACTGCCGCAGGCGCTTGCGGGCGTCTTCCAGGGCTTGCTGCTCTTTTGCCTCCTCGGTTGCGACCTGTTCGTCAATTACCGCATCCGGCGCCGCGCGATCGCGCATCACGCTTCCTGACGAGACCTACGACATGGATATCAATCAAGCCAGCAATCTCGCCTCGAGCGCGGTCGTCGCGGCCATTCCGCTGATGTTCGCGGGCGCGGGCGAACTCGTCGCGGAAAAGTCCGGCGTGCTCAATCTGGGCGTCGAGGGAATGATGCTGATGGGCGCCGTCACCGGCTACGCGGTGACATCGATCACGGGTAATCCGTGGCTCGGCATCGTCGCGTCGATTTTCGCGGGCATCGCGATGGCGCTGCTGTTCGGCTTTCTCACCATCACCATGCTTGCGAATCAAGTCGCCACCGGCCTTTCGCTGACGATCTTCGGCATCGGCTTTTCGGCCTACGTGGGCAAGCCGTACACGTCGGCGGCAGTGCGCGCGAGCATCGACGTGATGCCGATTCCGGGTCTTGCCAGCATTCCCGTGCTCGGCCCGGCTATCTTCTCGCTTACGCCGCTCGGCTATCTTGCGTTCATCATGTTCGGCGTGATCGGCTGGTTTCTCTACAAGACGCGTGCGGGGCTCGTGCTGCGCTCGGTCGGCGAATCGCCTTCGGTCGCGCACTCGGTGGGCTTTCCCGTGGTCGGCGTGCGCTACGGCGCGACGCTCTTCGGCGGCGCGATGGCCGGTATCGCGGGCGGCTATTACTCCATCGTCTATCTGCACGTCTGGCAGGAGCAGCTCACGTCCGGACGCGGCTGGATTGCGCTCGCGCTCGTCGTGTTCGCCACTTGGCGGCCAGGGCGTCTTTTGATCGGCGCGCTCTTGTTCGGCGCCGTGATGGCGCTGCAGTTCTACGCGCAGGCCATCGGCGTGCCGGTGCCGACGCAGTTTCTCGCGATGCTGCCGTATATCGCGACCATCGTCGTGCTGGTGCTGATCTCGCGCAATCCGAACACCATCAAGCTGAACGCGCCCGCATCGCTTGGCAAGCCGTTCTTCGCGGCAAGCTGAACGTGGATTTGGCAACGCGCGCGCGGTTCTCCGCTGTTGCAGGGAGGCAGCACGCGCGCCGTCAGACGGTTCCGTTGCGATTTTTTTCCGACGAAACTGGCGCACGTCGTTTTCCATTTCGTGGCTCATCAAACAACATCGACCAGGAGAAACACAATGAATAAACCATGGCTGAAGGCAATCGCGGCAACCGTCGCTTTGTCCGCCACGCTCGCGACGGCGAGCGCGCAAGCGGCGGATGCACCGGGCGTCGCGTTCGTCTATCTCGGCAATCCGGGCGATGCAGGCTGGACCTTCGCGCACGACGCTGGCAGCAAGGAAGCCGAAGCGAAGTTCGGCGACAAGATCAAGATCACGCGCGTGGAAAACGTGCCGGAATCCGCCGACTCGGAGCGCGTGTTCCGCGATCTGGCGAACAAGGGCAACAAGGTCATCTTCGGCACGAGCTTCGGCTATCAGGACTTCCAGTTGAAGGTGGCGAAGGATTTCCCGGACACGATTTTCCTCACGGCCACGGGCTTCAAGAAGGCCAAAAACTTCGGCACATATGACGTGCGGATGTATCAAGGCGCGTACTTGGCAGGCGTCGCCGCCGGTTATGTGACGAAGAGCAATACGCTGGGCTTCGTGGCATCGGTGCCGATTCCCGAAGTGGTCCGCAACATCAACGCGTTCACGATGGGCGCGCGTTCGGTGAATCCGAAGGTCCACACGAAGGTCATCTGGATCAACAGCTGGTTCGATCCGGGCAAGGAAAAGCAGGCTGCCGAAACGCTGATCGGTCAGGGCGCGGACGTGCTCTTGCAGAACACCGACTCGAACGCCACGCTCAACACCGCGAACGAGAAGCACGTGTTCGCCTTCGGCTGGGATTCGAACATGAAGAAGTTCGGCCCGAACGCGCATTTGGGTTCGGTGGTCGCGCACTGGGGCGTGTACTACAACGCGGTCATTGAGCAAGTGCTCGATGGCAAGTGGAAGAACGACCCGGTGTGGCTCGGCATGCCGCAGAAGGCCGTGGACCTCGAGGACCTGAACAGCAGCGCGATTCCGCCGAAGGCCATGCAAGCCGTGTCGGCGAAGCGTGACGATCTGCACTCGGGCAAGTGGGATGTGTTCACGGGTCCGATCAAGGATCAGTCGGGCGCGGAAAAGGTGCCGGCCGGCAAGACGCTGACCGACCCGGAAATGCAGCGTATCAACTGGTACGTGGAAGGTGTGGACGGCTCGCTGCCGAAGTAAGCCTCGCGAGCAGGCTGCGAAACGAAAAACCGCGCGTCGTGCTGCCACGACGCGCGGTTTTTAATTGAAGCAATCAGTCTTCGATACGCAAGCCGACCTTGATCGTCACCTGCCAGTGCTGAATCTTGCCGTCTTCGACATGTCCGCGCGTTTCCGTCACTTCGAACCAGTGAATGTTGCGCAGCGTCTTCGATGCCTTCGACAGTGCGACGCGCACGGCGTCATCGCTCGATTCCTGCGACGAGCCGGTGAGTTCGATCTGCTTGTAGACGTGTTCCGTCATGATGTTCTCCTTGTGAAAAGCATGGCGATCGCTCGGGGCGAACGGGTGCAATGCGAAATGCTCGCGGTGTCGATGCAGCAAGGCGTGCGCCAACACACAGCCGACGCATGAAAGACGCGCGCCTCGCGAAAGAGCGAGGCGCGGGGGAAAACATCGAAGGAATTCAGCCGGGGGATCAGCGCAGCGGACGCGACGCGGCGTCGCCCGCATCCTGACGACGCGCGCCGCGCCGCCTGCGCGCCGAAACGGTCGCGCCGAATTCGCTCAAGATCTGCGTGCGAGCGCGGCTCGCAAACACGAGGAAGCCGAAGCCGTTCGCTTCGTACCAGTAGCCGCCGTTCTCCAGACCGTCGAGCGGCTGTTCGAGCGCGTTCGTGATCGACTCCACACAGCGCCTGTGCAGTTCGTCGATGGCGGGATAGGGCGGTTGAGCGCCGCGCACGCTGCATAGCAGGACATCGAGCCCTGGCAGCACATGCGCGTAGAGCACAGGCTCGTCCTGCGCGCGAGCGCGTGCAATTTTCGTATCGAGCTGACCGAACGGCTTGAAATGCCGGACCACGGCGAGGAAAGACTCGTCGCCATCAGCTTTCACACGTTTACGCTTTTTCGGGAAGGACATAAAAACTCGCCTGAAAAAGATTTGCAAGAAACGCAGCGTCCTCATGCGGCCACTCCCGTCTTGCGTGCCGCACGTCGATCTTTTATAGCGCATCGATGTGATCCGGTCACGGTGATTCGCAAACTTGAATGCACGCCGGGTTCTGCTACCGGTGCACACCCGTGGCGCACGAATCATGCCGATGACCGTTTGGCGGCCCGCTGGCATCCCTCTGAGCATCTATCTCAATAATAGTCCCGCTGCTGCCCTGTCGAACAGCCTAAAGAAAGAAAAAAGCGGGGGGGCGCACCAATTGACGGGTGGGTGCGCCCGGATGCAATGCGCTCACGCGCTCGACGAACCGGGCTTGCGGCCGTGATCGAATCAGACGCGCGGCCGTTTCAGCTCGTCGCGGATCTCGCGCAGCAGCAACACGTCTTCCGGCGTAGCGGCGGGCGGCGGCGGCGCTTCGGTGGGCTTGCGCAAATTGTTGATGAACTTGACCATCAGAAAGATGATGAACGCAAGGATGATGAAGTTGATCAGCACGGTAATGAACGAACCGTAGCCGAACACCGCGACACCCGCGGTCTGCAAGTCTTTATACGAATCGGGATTGCCTTTATAGCTGGGCGGTATCTGCCCCAGACGTATGAAAAGGTTCGAGAAGTCGAGCCCGCCCGTGGCCAGACCGACCACCGGCATGATCAGATCCTTCACGACGGAGTTGACTATCGTCGAGAAAGCGCCGCCGATGATCACACCAACGGCGAGGTCCATCACGTTGCCTTTGAGGGCGAAGTTCTTGAATTCGTC
This sequence comes from Caballeronia sp. GACF4, assembly GCF_023631025.1. NCBI lineage: Bacteria > Pseudomonadati > Pseudomonadota > Betaproteobacteria > Burkholderiales > Burkholderiaceae > Caballeronia > Caballeronia sp. GACF4. The sequence goes on along the minus strand of NZ_JALQDW010000005.1, from coordinate 171,593 downwards.
GATCATGCTCATGCGCGGCTTCCTCCAGTTGGTGTGAGACGTTTTTTGCGAGCTAAAAGCGGCAGCAAGGGCTATGCCATTGATCCACAGACGAAACGCCATAAGGCGCACGCTTCGTCCGGAGACACGAGCATGATAGTCAATTCGCTCGATGAACGTGCGCGCGGCGCGCAGGACATGCCTTTCAGGTCGTGCTCACGTGACCCACGCTGATAGCCGCGCAGAATGCCGCGTGATCCGCGACAGTCTGTGCGCCGTAGCGTTCGGCCCAGCTTGCATAGGCGGCGTCGAACTTGTCGGAGGTGCCGCAATAGCCCGTGATCAGCGCGGCGTCGCCCGTGCGGGCGTGCGCGCGAGCGAGCAGAAGGCCGAGACACCACGCGTAGAAATCGAAGGTCGCGCCATGCAGCCAGTCGACCGGAATGGAGCCGCGAATCTGCTTCATCTGGCGTACGTAGAAATCGCGCCCGGCGATGGTCGTCCAGCCAAGCAGCGCATCCGACGAACTCTGCATGAGCCTTTGCCCTTGCACGACGCGACGCCCCTGATGCTGCTGCGTCTCGTCAAGCGGCGCGACGAAGGGCGCGGCGGCCGGCACGATGCCTTCCTTCACCTGGATGAACAGCGGGTCGCCGAGCGCCCGGCCGAGCATGAGCACGAGGTAGGCGCGTGTGCCGACACTGCCGACGCCCACCACGCGATGCGCCACATCGGCGACTTCGTAGCGTTCCAGCATGATGCGCCATTCGCCCGCGATGGTTTGCAGATACGGCTTCAGGCCATCGACCACATGATTCTTCTCGGCGGCGTCGAGGCGCGTGAGAATCGGCGGATCGACCTTGAAGCGCCAGCTTTTGCCAGCGGGTTCGGCGACCTTGGCGAGCATGGTCGCGTGCGACCGCTTCATTGCGCGCTCGACCGTTTTCGTGATGGTTTCCTTCTCGTTGGCATCGAGCCTGGTCGGCGCGTCGATGTGGAGGGCGCTCGCGTATGAACGCATCTGCCAGAGATCGTAGGGGCTCACCTGCCAGAGCGAAGCCATGGACGTGCGATACGCCGCGCATGCCGAACGCACCGCGCGCTCGCGACCGCTCGCATCGACGCCATTTTCGCGCGCCGCCACGTTGATGCTCGCGGTGAGGCGCTTCAGGTCCCACTCCCACGGACCGACGAGCGTTTCGTCGAAATCGTTGAGGTCGAACACCACGTCCTGACGCGGCGTGCGAAAGAGTCCGAAGTTATTGATGTGCGCGTCGCCGTCGATGATCACGTTGTGCCCGATAGAGGGCGACTTCGCCAGATCCCAGGCCATGACCGTGGCCGACCCGCGCAGGAACGCAAACGGCGACTCGGCCATGCGCGCCATGCGCAGCGGGATGAGCCGCTCTTGACGGCCGGCGTTGACGGCGAGCACGCGCTCGACAGGGTTCGGCCGGTTGGCTTCGGGCTGCCAGCCCGCGTGGGCTTCGAAGGGCACGGCGTCGCGCAGCGCGCGGCCCTTGGCGCGGCTTTCCTCGGCCGTGCCAAGCGTATCGGATGATGTCGATGCCAAGGAGTTCGGGCGCGTGGGCAAGCGAATTCTCCTTCAGACGCTTGCGCGCCGATAGTTTTTACAAGGCACGCCCACTCACTCGGTCGGCGTGTCGATCTAATCTTGCGCCTAAGCAAGCATCACGCCGGAGGGGCCTGCGTGCGCGTGGGCACGCGATGTGCTCACTCATGTCCGCTGGAATCGCCCAACGCGACACATCATCCCGACGCTTTACGCGTCACTCTATTCGAACTCATCATCTCATGCCGAACGAACTCCGCATTGCCGAGGGCTCTCCCTTTCCGCTCGGCGCGACCTGGGACGGAAAAGGCGTCAACTTCGCGCTGTTTTCCGCCCACGCCACCAAAGTCGAGCTGTGCCTCTTCGACGAAAAGGGCGAGCAGGAGACGCATCGCATCGAATTACCCGAATATACCGACGAAGTCTGGCATGTCTACATCAACGACCTGGCGCCCGGCGCGGTCTATGGTTATCGCGTGCACGGACCGTACGAGCCCGAAGCGGGACATCGCTTCAATCCGAACAAGTTGCTGCTCGACCCGTATGCCAAGGCGCACGTTGGCGAACTAAAGTGGGACCCCGCCGTGTTCGGCTATACGCTCAACGCGGAAGGCGACGATCTCACCTTCGACGAACGCGACAGCGCGCCCTTCATGCAGAAGTGCCAGGTCGTCGATCAGACGTTCTCGTGGACGCACCCGACACGTGGCCGCGTGCCTTGGGAACACACGATCTTCTACGAGACCCACGTGCGCGGCTTCACGAAACGCCATCCGGCGATTCCCGAGCATATGCGCGGCACGTTCGAAGGGCTCGGCCAGAAGGAAATCGTCGATTACATCAAGAGTCTGGGCGTAACGTCCGTCGAACTGATGCCGATCCAGGCGTTCGTCAACGACAGCTACCTGCTCGACAAGGGACTCACGAACTACTGGGGCTACAACACCATCGGCTTTTTCGCTGCCGATCCGCGCTTCTTTGCGCGCGGTTCGGGTGCGATCGCGGAGTTCAAGGAGATGGTCGACCGCCTGCACGAAGCCGGCCTCGAAGTGATCCTCGACGTGGTCTACAACCACACCGCCGAAGGCAACGAACGCGGGCCGACGCTATCGTTCCGGGGTATCGACAACGCGTCGTACTATCGGCTGATGCCGGACGAGCCGCGCTACTACATCAACGATACGGGCACGGGCAACACGCTCAATCTTTCGCATCCGCGCGTCTTGCAGATGGTCACCGACAGCCTGCGTTACTGGGTGACGGAAATGAACGTCGATGGCTTCCGCTTCGACCTCGCCACCATTCTCGGACGCGAGACCTATGGATTCGACGAAGGCGGCGGGTTCCTCGACAGTTGCCGTCAGGACCCTATCCTCGCGACCGTGAAGCTGATCGCGGAGCCGTGGGATTGCGGTCCGGGCGGCTATCAGGTCGGCGGTTTCCCGCCGGGCTGGGCGGAATGGAACGACCGTTATCGCGATACCGTGCGCGGTTTCTGGAAGGGCGACGAAGGCGAAGCGCCAGAACTCGCCACGCGCATGACCGCGTCGGGCGACAAGTTCAACAAGCGCGGACGCCGTCCGTGGGCGAGCGTGAACTTCATCACGGCGCACGACGGCTTTACGCTCAACGATCTCGTCTCCTACAACGACAAGCATAACGACGCGAACGGCGAAGACAACAAGGACGGCCATTCGGACAACAAGTCGTGGAACTGCGGCGTGGAAGGTCCGACCGACGATCCCGAGATTCGCGCACTGCGCGAGCGCCAGAAGCGCAATCTGCTAGCGACGCTCCTGTTCTCGCAAGGCACGCCGATGATCCTGGCCGGCGACGAATTCGGCCGCACGCAAGAGGGTAACAACAACGCGTATTGTCAGGACGACGATATCAGCTGGGTGAACTGGGATATCGACGACGAAGGTCGCGCCCTGACCGAGTTCGTCCGCAAATTGACGACGTTACGTCATACGCTGCCCGTGCTGCGGCGTCAGCGGTTCCTGACGGGCGAGTATCGCCAGGATCTCGAAGTCGCGGACGTTAAGTGGCTTAGTCCGGACGGCCAGGAACTGTCGGACGAGCAATGGGGCGACCCGAACATGCGCTGCTTCGGCATGGTGCTCGACGGTCGCGCGCAGGCGACGGGCATTCGCAAGCCGGCATCCGATGCGACGTTGCTGTTGATCGTCAATTCATATCACGATGTCGTGGATTTCAAGCTGCCTGATATCCCGGGCTCGGATCAGTGGAGTTGCCTCATCGATACGAACGCGCCGATTCGCGAGGAACTGGAAGATTTCGACTCGGGGAACGTGTATCAGGTGACGGGGCGTTCGCTGCTGCTGTTGGCCTTGCATGCGCGCGGCGCGACGCGGCGAATCTTCAAGCGACTGGAAGAAGCGCTGACGGATGACGTGCCGCCCGATGCGCCGGAAGACAAGCCGGCCGCGTGAGGAATGAGATGACCCTTGCGTAGTGACCGGACGCAAGCGGTTATCATGCAGTTCCCTCGATGACGACGAGGCGGCGGCGAGCCGCCTCTTTTTTTAACCATGCCATTTCGCTTCTTTTTCCCTGTGCGGTTGCATGAAAGACTTCGCGCGGCGCCTGGCGCATGATGCTGCAAGCGTTGATGCGCGTTGCAACCTGGGATCAGCTCGAACGCATTTGGGAATTCGTGGTTGGGTTCTTCAAGTTCTTGTGGGCGTTGTTGCGGTTTTTGGGTGGCGGGGGGTGAGCCTTTCGCGTCCCTGATGTATTGAGCTTTTGCGCGGGCTTATGGCAGCAACACACGTCGATGTGCCGGACTGGGTCGGTCTCCATAGCTGCTAATGCTCGAAATATCGAGCTTTAGCGCACGCTCCACATGCTGAACGTTACGGCCGAAAAGCCAAGCGAGCGCCCCCAAAAAAAACCCCGCACGAAGCGGGGCTCATAACGCCAGTTTCAAACCGCGCGAATCACGTATCGCGCCAGCTATCATCCGTGCTGCCGAGGTCTACGCCGCCACCGCCATCGCTCCAATCGTTCGAGCCGTTGCCGAGGTCGAGACCGCCGCCGCCGCCGCCACCATTGCCGAAGTCCAGGCCGCCGCCGTTGTCGTTGCGACGTTCCACTGGCACGTCACGCTCGATTACGCGTTCTCGTCCGTTCGACAGCGCTTCGCCAAGTAGCACGCCCGTCAACAAACCGCCCATGCCGCCGCCGAATCCACCGCCGCCTTGCTGAATGACGACCGGTGGCTGTTGCCCTTGCTGCGGATACGGACCCTGTTGAGGATAAGGCCCCTGCGGCCCGTAAGGCTGCTGCTGCCCGCGCCCGAAGCGCTCCGCTTCTTGCGCATACGCCGACTGCCCCTGCGCCGCGGGCTGGGCAGCGTTCGGGTCCGGGCGGCCTTCGGCGCGCGCCTTCAAACTCGCCACCTGATTTTCCAAATCCTGAATCGCATACGGCGGCACGGGGTTTTTGGCATCCGACAACGCCTCGACCATCTCACGCAATTGCGTCTCGGCGCCTTCCACTTCCTTCAGCAACGCCTCATGCCCAGGCGTCGTGGAAAGCCGGACGTCGAGCTTGAGCGAACGCACTTCGTTCAGCAGTTCGGTCGCGCGCTTGAGTTGCGTGCGACGGTCGTCGTCGGCGCGGCCATCGTCACGGACGCGGGCGCGCTTCATTCCCCAGCGCAGCACGAGCGCAATCGCACCGATCAGCACGATCAAGCCGATCCACATGCCGATCGACGGTCCATGTTTCTGCGGCGCGACCGGTGCGCCCTGATTGAACGGATTGGTCGCGACCGCGCCGGTCGAACTGCGCGTCTCGTTACCGGCGTTTGGGCTGATGCTGGCGCGATTCGCATCGGCCTGAATGCGCGCCTGCGTTTCGTTGAAGCGCGCGGGCGTCGTGAAGCCAAGCGCGGGATCGATGGACTGCGCCTGTTGAAGATGCGAAAGCGCGTCGCTATAGCGGCCTTCGCGATCGAGCACCTGCGCATAGAGATAATGCGCATGAGCATTCTTCGGATGCGCGTCGAGCACTTCGCTCAACTGCGAATCGGCCTTTTGCCAGTTGCCTTGCGTCATCGACTGCTCGACTTGCTGCGCGGTTGGCACGGCGAAGGCGAGCGGAGACGCAACCGACAGGCAAAGGGCCAGGGATAGCGAGAGCGCAAGAGCCGACAGAGTCTTTTTCATGTTGCAGGCCGGGCGCGATAAGCACCCGTCTCCTTTCTGAGCTGCAATCGGGGAAAGCGAATGCTTGCATGCAAGCGCGATTCCCGCTGATTCGTCCGGCGCGCGCGCGAGCCGCCAGGGCCGCGCCGCGCACTGACGAAAATATTACTGCGCCGGCGTATTCAACTGCTTCTTCAGCGCTTCGAGACGGTCTTCCACGGACGGACCGCGATTGAGCGCCGCGAGTTTGTCATCGAGCGCCTTGCCCGACTTCTGATCCGCCGAATTCAGACGCGCGTCCGAGCGCGCGTTGGCCAACTGCACCTTGTCTTCGAGCTTCTGGAAGTCTTCGGACAGATTCTTTCCGCCGATGCCGCCCAGCGCGGTCGCGGCCGTGTCTTTCGCGGTGGCGATCTGCTGCTTGGCCTGCAGAATGTTCGAGCGCGCGTTCAAGTCGTTGCGACGTTGACGCATGTCGTTGATCTGCTGCTTCAAATGCTCCACCGAAGGCACGAGTGTCTGCAATTCGCCGGCGAGCGCATCGCGTTCCGTCTCGGCGTTGGCTTGCGCGGCGAGAGCTTCGCGCGCGAGGCTTTCATCGCCGGTTTGCAGCGCGCGCTTCGCGCCGTCTTCGTACTTCTTCGCTTTCTCGGCCGCGACGTCGCGCTTGCTCTGCTGCGTGGCGACCTGCGCCTCGATTTCGATCAGCGAGTTCTCAGCCTTGGCGATGCTGTCGTCGAGCTCGCGCACGATCTGCCGCGCATCGCGCGATGGGTCCTGCATGGTGTCGGCTGCGTCGTTGAGCAGACCTTTGACCGTGCGCGTGATGGAATCCAGAAGCGACATGTATTTCTCCTTGATGAAGACCGCGGCATGCAAGCCCGCGCGGCTAGAATGTGAGGCGCATGGCGCAGGATTGCAAGCGTCGTTGACCAGCCGATGACGACCGGGTTTACCCCGCTTATTAGAGCATGCCGCGCCTTAATCGGGGCTTAAGCAAGGTGAAGGAGTGTAACGTCGTGCAAACGAACGAAGCGGAATACAGCGCGTGCTTCAGTTGTCCGCGCGGCCATCGTCGGTTAGAGAGGCATCGTCGTCCAGAGGTTCGTCGGGACTTGCGGATTCGTCGGGCACAGGAAGGTGCGCAGGCTTCGCGGCCGCGCGCTTGGTGGCGCTTGCCGCTGCTTCCCGTGCCTCGCGGGCCGCGGCCTTGGCGGCGACGCTGCGTAAGGCCACGGTCAGTGGATCGGGCGCCTTGGGCGCGCGCAGGCGATCTACGATACCCGCTGCCTTGATCTGCTCGCTCGTCGCGTTGAAGTTGAGCACTGCACGCCGCATCAGCTCGCTCACGCTGATGCCGAGCTGATCCGCCGTGTTGCTGATGGCGAGTTTCTGCGCCGGGGTCACGAAAACAACGATGCGTTCGGTAGGCTTGGTCGTCATGAGCAGCTCGCAAACAGTAGGGCGGTTGTAAGCGCGTAAGCGCGTTGGCACAAGTTGGGCGCTTGAACCGCGTTCCCTATCATCAAACGGCACGACTTCTTTACCGCAACTTCTGGCGCCACTCTTAGAACCTGAGCGGCTTAAAACCAATCATATCGGTTTCGCGGGCTCGCGCGTGCGGCCGCGACCGCATGGCGACGATCCTCGGGCATTTCGCAAAACTGCTCTGCGATCAACCACTTGGCTATTTTCTCATACGGTTGTCCACAAGGCTCTCAACACTTTCGGTGGATAACCCCGGTGCAACCCCGATCGTTTCCGCCGAAGACCGGGTTTCGGGCGCCACATCGGCATTTACTTACAAAAAATCGCGACGGGTTTTGTAGCGTCGCCTGCGAATTCTTTAAAATGCGCTGTTATTCACGGTTACCCGTCCCATACGGTCGAAGCCGGCCTGCCCATTCGCTTGGTCCCGTCTTTCTGAAAGTGCTCAGGCGCTGACATACCCAAGGCGCCACAGAGCGCGCGCTTCGAAGCGCGCGGAACGATCCCAGTCATGCCTATCATCAAACGACCCGACTCTACGAATTCATCGCGACTGAATCGCGAACCTCGCTGGAACGACTCATCCAACGACGCCGGCGGCGGCAATGGACGCAACGGCGGCAACGGACGCGATGGCGGCAATGGCGGCAATGGCGGCAATGGCGGCCGCAATGGAAAGAATGGCCGCGACGGGCGCGATTCCCGACGCTCGCCGCTCGCGCGCGTCGCGCTGTGGTTCGCGGGGCTCGCGGCTATCGGCGTGGTGGTGGGCGGGCTGATCGTCGGCTATGCGCTCGTCGTGATGGAGCCGAACCTGCCTTCGCTCGATGCGCTGATCGACTATCGCCCGAAAGTGCCGCTTAGGGTCTACACGTCGGATCACGTGCTGATCGGCGAATTCGGCGAAGAGCGCCGCAGCCTCGTGCGTTTTCAGGACATTCCCGACCAGATGAAGAAGGCGGTGCTCGCCATTGAAGATTACCGCTTCTACGATCACGGTGGCGTCGATTTCATCGGCATTCTGCGTGCTGGCGTGAGCGACATCACGCACGGCGGCGCGTCGCAAGGCGCAAGTACGATCACCATGCAGGTCGCGCGCAACTTCTTTCTGTCGAGCGAAAAAACTTATACGCGCAAGATCTACGAGATGCTGCTCGCCTACAAAATCGAGCGCGCGTTGACGAAAGACCAGATTCTCGAGTTGTATATGAATCAGATCTATCTCGGCGAACGCGCCTATGGTTTTTCCGCCGCGGCGCGCGTGTATTTCGGCAAGGACCTGAAGGACATCACGCTTGCCGAAGCCGCCATGCTCGCCGGTTTGCCGAAGGCGCCGTCGGCATATAACCCGGTCGTCAATCCGAAGCGCGCGAAGGTGCGTCAGCAGTACATTCTGAAGCGCATGTTCGATCTGCATTTCATCTCGCGCGAGCAATACGATCAGGCGGTTGCCGAAGAACTTCGCACGAAGTCGGGTGGCACCGAATACGGTGTGCATGCGGAGTACGTCGCGGAAATGGTGCGGCAGATGATGTACGCGCAGTACAAGGAAGAAGCGTACACGCGCGGCCTGACGGTCACGACGACCATCGATTCCGCCGATCAGGACGCGGCCTATCGCGCCGTGCGCAAGGGCATCATGGATTACGAGCGGCGTCACGGTTATCGCGGGCCGGAAGGCAGCATCGCTCTGCCGGGCAACGCGGACGATCGCGCCGAAGCCATCGAGGATGCGCTCGTCGATCATCCGGACAACGGCGAACTCGTCGCTGCCGTGGTGACCGTGGCGAACGCGAAGCAAGTGGTCGCGCAATTCGTCGGCGGCGATACGGCCACCATTTCCGGCGAGGGCCTGCGTTTCGTCGCGGCCGCGCTGCGCAACAATGCATCGAAGGCGCTTGCCATCAAGCCGGGTTCGATCATCCGGCTGGCGAAGGACGCGAAGGACACGTGGCAGATCACGCAATTGCCGCAAGTGGAAGGCGCGCTCGTTTCGATGGTGCCGCAGGACGGCGCGATCCGCGCGCTCGTCGGCGGCTTCGACTTCAACAAGAACAAGTTCAACCACGTGACGCAAGCGTGGCGTCAGCCGGGCTCGAGCTTCAAGCCGTTCATCTATTCGGCCGCGCTCGACAAGGGCTTGGGACCGGCGACCATCATCAACGACGCGCCGCTGTACTTTCCGCCCGCATCGCCCGGTGGCGACGCCTGGGAACCGAAGGACGACGATCAACCCGACGGCCCGATGTCCATGCGCACCGGCTTGCAGAAGTCGAAGAACCTGGTGTCGATTCGTATCCTGTCGTATATCGGCACGAGCTACGCGCAGGACTTCGTCACGCAGAAGTTCGGCTTCGACAAGGACAAGACGCCGCCGTATCTGCCGCTCGCGCTGGGCGCGGGACTCGTCACGCCGTTGCAGTTGAGCGGCGCGTACTCGGTGTTCGCGAATGGCGGCTATCGCATCAACCCGTATCTGATCGGCGAAGTCGCCGATGCGCGCGGCAGCGTCATTTCGCGCGCCGATCCGCTCACGGCCAGCAAGAACGCGCCGCAGACGCTCGAACCGCGCAACGCTTACGTCATGAATAGCCTGTTGCATACGGTGGCGACGGCGGGCACGGGTTCGGGCACCAACGTGCTCAAGCGCAGCGACCTGCAAGGCAAGACGGGTACGACCAACGACGCCAAGGACGGCTGGTTCGCGGGCTATCAGCATCAGCTCGTCGCGGTGGCGTGGATGGGCTACGACCAGCCGAAGACGCTGGGCAGCCGCGAGTTCGGCGCGCAGCTTGCGTTGCCGATCTGGGTCGACTTCATGGGACGCGCGTTGCGCGGCATCCCGCAGGAACAGATGCAGCGGCCCGACGGCGTGACCACCGTGGACGGCGAACTGTTCTATGCGGATCGAACGCCGGGTGCGGGCTTCGTTGCGAGCATCGGCATGGACAACGTCAATCCGACAGCGGGCGATACCAACACTACCGGCGGCGTCGGCCCGGCGGGCATGCAGGCGCCGCCCGCGCCGCAAGTCACCACCGATGAGCGCAAGCAGATCATGGATATGTTCAATAAGCCGTGATGGGTAAGGCAGGATAAAAAAACGCGCCGTGGTTACAAACGAACCCGGCGCGTTTTCTATTGGTGACGGTGCTTCAGTTACCGACCGTCGCCGCGGACTTCACCGCGCAACTCACATCGAGCGTGCTCTTGTCCGCGAAGCTGAACGTGAGCGGAATCGTCGAGCCGATCTTGAGTGGCTTGCCCGGCTGTTCGAGCATCACGTGATAACCCTTCGGTGCGAACTGTAGCGTGCCATGCGCGGGGACCTCGACGGAATCGACGGGGGCCATCGTCGCGGTGCCGCTTTTGGTATCCGACTTGTGCATCATCGCCATGCCGAACGCGGGGGTATCGACGCCCGTGAGCGTGACGGCTTTGTCGCCATTGTTGGCCAGCGTGAAGTAGCCCGACGAAGGCAGGTTCGGCGGCATTGCGCGAACCCAGCAATCGCGCGCTTCGAGCGGCGCGGCATGAGACAGCGTCGCGAAAGATGCGCACGTCAGCGCGCCGAACAATACAGCGATTTTCTTCATTGCTTTCTCACTTGACCGTGAAGTTATAGTTGCCCTGCGTGCGATGACCATCGGCGGCGACAGCTGTCCATTGCACTTTGTAGACGCCTGGCTGCAAGTCGTGAAGTGCGACGCTCATGTGCTTTTTGTCTTTCGTATCGACGACGGACTTTTCGGTGTTGACCTGCTTGCCCTGACCATTGGTCACGGTCAGTTTGCTGAAGGTCGGTTCGAGCGCTTCGCCGAAGTCGATCGATACTTCGTGCGGCGCGTTGACGGTCGCGCCGGGCCCAGGCTGTTGCAGCTTCGGCAGCGCGTGCGCGAACGCAAACGACGCCGATGCGAAGAATGCGCAAGCCAGCGCGCCGCGCAAGGCGGGAAGGGTACTCATGATGCATCCTTGAAATTTTCACGCTTGCCGCGCGAAGCGCGCAAACGCGAGGTATGGCATGTCGGAAGAGGGGGACGCGTATTAGGCGAGAACAGGCGGCGCGCGAGGCAGCGCCACGCCAGGCGGCATGCGATGCGGCGCGGTGCTGTTTTGCTTGGCGACGAAAGTGTCGTCGGCCAAAGTCGATGCCGTTAAGCCATGCGGCATCGATGGCGGCGTAGGCGCATGCGCAAGCAGGTCGCAATATCCGCACGCTTGCAGATGCGAAAAAGCGTCATGGTTCGCGTGCGATGCGATATCGACCGTATGCGCGATGCCATTCGAGCTCGACGCGCATATGGACGAGAAGAGCGCTTCGACGCGCTTGCCATCCAGCGTTTGCGATACGAGCGGCGCGAACGAAAGCAGCAGGATCGCGCATAGCGCAGCGAACCCGCTTAGCTTTCTGATCATGCCGCGACGCAAGTAATGCATGCCGTGCCCGAATCTTTTTTCAATGCTCGATGACCGATCGATTATGCCATGCGTCCCGCGATGGCCTTTCGACTAAACCAATGAAGCTTTGCTGCCCGCGTGAGATGAGCTTACGTAAAAGAACGCATGAAGACCATTGCGCTTGAGTAAGTGATGACTTATAATCTTTTCTTCGACGGACGCGGGGTGGAGCAGTCTGGCAGCTCGTCGGGCTCATAACCCGAAGGTCGTAGGTTCAAATCCTACCCCCGCAACCAAGCATTCAAGCAAAAGCCCGGTTAAAGCCGGGCTTTTGCTTTTCCAGCACGCAGTTGCATACATGTATGGGCGCAGTACTGGAAGTAAGGCAAGTCGCAATACCTCCACTTCATGACTAGACGCGGCGCAACGCCTGCGTATCCCTCGTGTCAAAATCCCCTAAAGCTCGTCAGCGCTAACGCACATCGAACCTTTTCAAAGGACGCACGCCATCATGGATATTCCTCACGATCTGCAGATCATCGCGCATCAGGAACGCGCGCTTGTGTTCCCGCAGTTTCATGCCGATGAAGCCTGGCAAACCGGCACGCAACTGCGCGAGATGGCGATGGCGCGCGGCGCGGTCGTGGTCATCGATGTGCGCACGTTCGGTCAGCGCATGTTCTTCGCTTCGCTCGATGGCGCCACGCCCGACAACGCGCGCTGGGCAGAACGCAAGGCGAAGACTGTCGAACACTTTCGCCGCAGTTCGTACGGGCTCGGTCTCTCGCTGCAACAGGCGGGCACCACGCTCGCCGACAAGTACGGCCTCAATGCCGCCGATTACTCGGCGCACGGCGGCGGCTTTCCGCTGCGCGTCGCGAATGTCGGCGTGATCGGCTCCGTGACGGTGTCGGGGCTGCCTCAGCGCGAAGATCATCAGATGGTGGTCGAAGCGCTATGCGCGGTGCTCGGCCATGACTTCGCCGCATTGTCGCTCGGCCGCGTCTGAGCGTCGTCACGCATTCCAAAGACTCAACGGAGACCGAACCAGCCGATGCGTTCCACCGCTTATGTGTTGCTTGCGATTGCGATCGTCGCGGAAGTCGTCGCGACCTCCGCGCTACGCGCCTCCGATGGCTTCACGCGCGCGTTACCCGCGACCATCGTCGTGATCGGCTATGGGTTGTCGTTTTATCTGCTGTCGCTGACCTTGCGGACCTTGCCGGTCGGCCTCGTCTATGCCGTGTGGTCGGGCGCGGGCATCGTGTTGATTACGCTCGTCGCCACGTTCTTCTTCAAGCAAACGCCCGATATTCCCGCCATGTTGGGCATGGGGCTGATCGTCGCGGGCGTCATCGTGCTGAACGTGTTTTCGAAGATGAGCGCGCATTGACGCGGCGCGGCACCGCTACTTGCAGCGTACGATCATCGAGCGATTCTTGACCTTTGCCGTCACGACGTTGCTCAAGCCGCCGCCGCTCGGACCGCCTTCCTCGTTGTCCTTCGACACGATGTCGTAACCCGTCGCGCCGCATGCCTTGCCCGCGAGCACATAGCAGCTCGCCCAGCTCGATCCGGCATCGGCGCCGCTGCAGTTCACTGCGTAGCCCGTCTGGCCATCGGGAAGATTGATGAGCGATGCATCGTTGGACGAAGCACACCCGCTCGTTCCGGCGATGGCAAAAACCGCGATCAAGGCGATGCCAGGCGCCGCCGCGCGCGCGATGAGCCGGCGTGAGCGCCGATCGAATTCCTTCATCTTTTCCTCGTGATTGCAATGACTTCGCCGCGGTACTTTTTGTCGGCGGCTTTTTGGGATACGCATTGTCCCATACGCTACACGCGCCGTGAAAAAGCACGATGGCTCGAACCGGGCGCGAGGCTTGCGAATCATCGAACGAACGGCGTTAAGCGGTAAAGACAGTTTCGCGTGAACTATTTTCCGGATCGCGCGCCTGATAGATAGCAAACGCCGGTTGTAATTGCCGCATAACGTGTGATTCGTCGCCAACATAAAAAGGAGGTCAACACGATGGCCGAAAGAGTGACCGGTCCTTACCGAGGGTATTACATCAGCGCGTCCGCCCGGCTCGTGCAGGCGCACGATGGCGATCGCAACGAAGACAACGCCGGGCAGGCGCTCAAGCCGATCTATGTCGGCTCAGTGAGCCTGGCGCGTGGTGGTCCGGACGATGTGCATCGCTTCGAGGCGCTCGTCGATCTCGGCCCGGAACGGCGCTTCGCCACCGAGGATGCCGCGCTTGCGCACGTCGAACAGGCGGGGCGCGAGTATATCGACCGCTTGTTGAAACCGATGACGTGATGCGCCCCGTTCATCTCCGGCACGCGGTGCTTTATGACATCGCCAACTGCCTGATCGACCTCTTTCCGAGCGGCGCGGACATCGCGGAGATCGGCCTCGAAGCCACGCCCGCGTTGTTCGTAAGCTGGCGCACGAGCGGGGTGGCGAATCATCCGGGCAACATCGCCTGGGGTGTGCATTATCGGTTCGAGCCGCAGGTACTGCGCGACTATCCGCATCTGTCGGAGGAGGCGCGTGAGCGCGTATGCGAGCGGGTGCGCGACATGAGCCGCCTGCTCGATTTCAATTACGCCGATCCGCTGGCGAGCTCGCTGCTCGTCGTCGATGTGAACGAGGACGTGCTCGCAGCCTGACGCTTTACACTGCGCGCCGCTGGACCGCGCCGCATCGACGCAGTTACCATAAGCGCCTCGGTCCTTTGCTCGAAACCAATCCTGCAGGGAATGCCTGAACGACTTTGCGTCGGTGCTGTAACACTCCGGGGCCGGTTTCTTCGGACAGCAACCGCGCCTGAGCCACGAGAACATCATGGACATCCGTTTCCTTCCGGACGCGCCCGGTTATTGCGACTCCAACCTCACCATCGAATTCGCCGCGCTCGTCGACGGACGACGCGTACCGTGCGCCATATCGGTGGAAGCGCTGGAGGATCATTTCGGCGCCGAGACTTACGACAGCCGCGGCTGGATCAGCGCTTTCGATGCAGGCCGTGCGCGCATCGAAGCCGTGGCGCGCGAGCATCTGGAAGTCACGAATGGCATGCCCGTGCTTCTCAAGAGCGGTCATTTTCCGCCGGGACGCGTGCTCGCCTGAAAGCGGCGCACGCTAGCGTTCCGTCAATTCGACTGCGCATCTCCGCTTTGCGGGTACTATCTCGCTACAGGCCGCACGCATGGCGATTCGTGCGGCACGACATTTGCTCTGAATCTGCGCTTCATCGTGCAAGCCACAACGAGCAACCATTATAAAAAGTCGCGCGGGGTCGTCATGTTTCTCTCCTTTTTCCACTCGCTTATCGAGTCGAACGCACTATGGCTCATCTGGGCAGCCGTCGGTGTCGTTTTTCTGGGTCTATGCATCGTCTTCGCCTCCGTGCTGCTGGGCGAATCCGACGAGCCGCTTTATCGAGCCGCGCCTCGCGATAGCGACAGCGGCAAGATGATCGTCTGATCGTTTTGCTGGCTAGCCGCGCCGCTTCCGCGGTGACCATTCGCGTCATGCAAATTCGGGTTTGACTAGCCGACAGGCGATGTCGACAATATCCCGCATGGATCTGCCGCGACACATATCGACACCACCGGGCAAGGCGCGTGAGCTGCGGCAAGAGCAGCGGGATGCCTTGCGCGGGCGCATACTCGACGTATCGCGAGCTATCGTGAAGCGTGAAGGCTTTGCAGCACTTTCGATGCGCCGGCTCGCGCAGGCAATCGACTATTCGCCTGCCGCTTTGTACTTGCATTTTCGGAGCCGCGCGGACATCGCGCACGCTTTGTGCGTGGAAGGACATGCGACATTGCGCGCGGCATTTGCGCCGCAAGCGAGCATTGCCGATCCGGCCGCGCGTCTTAGAGCAATGGCGCGCGTCTATGTCGAATTTGGCCTGGCCGAGCCCGAGACGTATCGGCTGATGTTCATGGACGCGGACCGCCGCGGCGATGGAACCCATGGCACCGATGACGGCATGGCTGCGCTTTCGTCGATGACCGATGCCTTCGTCGAACTACGCGCCGCAGGGCGGCTTAAGCGCCTGCCGCCGGAGACACTGCCGGCCGATTGCGCTCAGGCCTTGCGGGCGACTTTGCATGGCATCGTCGCGCTGGCGCTGTGCGGCGTATCGCGGGCAATGGCTGCGGACGAGATACTCGAGTTATCGCTCGACGCGTGGCTCGCGTAGTGAACAACAGGTTGACCGCAGGTTGAGTACTGGCTGGCATCTGGCCTGCCAAACTGACTGACAGAACGAACCGACCCGACACTCCAACACGATGACCACCGAAGATATCCGTATCGACTCCGCCAACGGCATCGGCTTCATTGCACTCGATCGCCCGAAGGCTCTGAATGCGCTGTCCGCGCCCATGTTGCGCGCGATCAGCGAGGCCTTGCGCGCCTGGCGTCACGACCAGGCAATCCGCACCGTCGTGGTGTATAGCCCGCACGTGCGGGCGTTTTGCGCGGGCGGCGATATCCGCTTTCTCTACGAGTCGGCGCAGGCGGGCGACCGCGATTCGATCGACGCGTTTTTCACCGACGAGTACAAGCTCAACCACGCGATCTTCACCTTCCCGAAGCCGTATATCGCGGTGATGAACGGCGTCGTGATGGGCGGCGGCATGGGTATCTCGCAAGGCGCGCATCATACGGGCGGGCTGCGAATCGTCACGCAGTCGACCAAGATGGCGATGCCCGAGACGCGTATTGGACTCTTTCCCGATGTCGGCGTGAGCTGGTTTCTCGCGCGCGCGCCTGGCGCGATCGGGCGTTATCTGGCCGCGACGGGCGCGAGCATGGGCGCGGCCGACGCGCTCTATGCGCGCATGGCCGACGCTTATCTCGACGATGGCGCGTTGCCGGGCTTGATCGAATCGCTACGGCATCAGCGCTTTCTCGATGGCGTGGCGATTGTTCGCTTTGTCGAAAACGAGACGACCAAATACAAGGTGAGCCCGACGCTCGACCGCAGCGCGCTTGCCGAGGGACGCACGCTCATCGACAAGCATTTCGCCACGGGCAATGGCGCGGCGATTCTCGCATCGCTCGCGCGTGAGACGGATGGCGCCGCGCGCGAGTGGTCCGAGCGCGTGGCGGCGGAACTGCGCGAACGTTCGCCTTTGTCGGTGGATGTCTCGCTGCAGCAGGTGGATCGCGCGCGGTATTCATCGATGGCCGAGACCTTGCGCCGCGACCTCGATCTCACGCGCACGACGTTCGAACGCGGCGATGTGATCGAGGGCATTCGCGCGCGTATCGTCGACAAGGACAATCAGCCGAGCTGGAAGATCGCGCGGGCGGAGGAGGTGGGCGTCAAGGATGTCGAACGTATGTTCGAGAGTGCCTGGACGCCGGCGACGCATCCGCTGCGTTTGCTCAAGGACTGAGCGTTCTTAGCGAGAACGCGCGATCAACGCGACTCGTTGCCGGCCGAGAAAGCGCGCATGAAGACGAGCGCGCCCCAGCCCCAGATTGCGTTGGCGATGAAGTTGGGCGCGAGTCGCGGCAGCATGTTGCCGCTTGGCCAGATGCCGCGCGCGGGATCGATCACGAATGCGCCGACCGCAGTTAGCACGATCCCGCCGAATACGAGCGAGCCAATCCACGGCGCGCGGTTCTCCGGCGCGACGCGCAAGAGCCACGAGAGCAGCACGCCGAACACCGCGCTCCATAACGCATTCGCGATGAAAGTTGGAATGCCGAGCGGCAGAAAAGGGGTGATGGAAAAGCCGGCTTGATCGATGAGACCTGCTGCATGCAGCAGCGCGAGCGTCGATTCCCGAAAGAAGAGTGCGGCAAGAAAACCAGAAACGAACGGCAGAATGACTTTATGCATTGGCAGGACCGCTTGCGGCGAACCGCGGCTCTCGTTGGTTGTCGTGACGCGCCATTATAGGGGCGCGCGAGCCGGTGTCGAAGCGATGCCTAAGCAGATATGACGCGGACGCGCTTACTTTGCGATGGCGTCGCTCGCCGGACTGTGATGCAGCATGCGGTCGCTGTTGGGCGGCGGGTTGGGGCGCTTCACCGGCATGTTGTCGGGATTGTTCGGGCGCGTGGTCTCGGCGGAAGGCGAGCCGGGTGCGCTCGGCGGCTTGACCATCGAGGCGTTATCGTCGGGGCGCGCGGTTTGGGCTTGCGCCACTACGGCCGAGCAGATGAGGAGAAGCGCGAGGGTCGTTTTTTTCATGTCGAGTCTCCAAGATCGAAGCCGCGACTGGAGCGCCGCGGTCTTTGATGAGACAGGCGCGTCGGCTGAAAATTCGCGGAAGATTTCCTCTTTCGGAAAAGCAAAAAGCCCGGTCAATTGACCGGGCTTTTTGCTTTAATTCCGTGGGGTGGCTGATGGGACTCGAACCCACGACGACAGGAATCACAATCCTGGACTCTACCAACTGAGCTACAGCCACCACTGAACTACCTGAGTCCATCTTGCTGAAAGTTGCTCAGCAATCAAGAAGCGAGATTATACGAACTAAAATTGCGCTTGCCTAGCCCTTTCACGCATCTTCGTTCGCGAGACGGCCTCAAGATTCGATAGCTTCCGCACCTTCGCGCAAATGAGCACGCGCTTCGTCGAAAATCGCGAGATCGCCAGTTGCCAGCCGCCGGCTATCGGAAAGCACGCGCCGCCATCCACGCGCACCGGCAGTGCCGCGATACAGCCCAAGCGCGTGACGTGTCACCGCGCCGAGATATGTGCCGCGCGCATGTTCGTTGCGTGCATAGCCAATGAGTCCGGCTTCGATTTCCTCGCGTGAAGGAATCGCCGTCGTCGCGCCATAAAAGCGTGTATCGACGCCCGCGAGCACATACGGGTTGTGATAAGCCTCACGGCCCAACATGACGCCATCGACGTGTTTCAGATGTTCCTCGACCTCGTCGAGCGTCTTGATGCCGCCGTTGATCGAAATCTCCAGATGCGGAAAATCCCGCTTCAGTTGATACGCATATTCGTATTTAAGCGGCGGAATCTCGCGGTTCTCCTTCGGGCTCAGGCCTTTCAGGATAGCGTTGCGCGCATGGACGATGAACACTTCGCAACCCGCATCGGCGACGGTGCCGACAAAATCGCGCACGAACGCGTAGTCCTCGACGGAATCGACGCCGATACGGTGCTTGACCGTCACGGGAATCGATACGGCATCGCGCATGGCTTTCACGCCCTCCGCCACCAGTTGCGGCTCTTTCATCAGACATGCACCGAACGCGCCGCGCTGCACGCGCTCGGACGGGCAGCCGCAATTCAGATTGATTTCGTCATAGCCCCACTGCTCGCCGAGCTTCGCGCTCTTTGCCAGATCGGCCGGCTCGCTGCCTCCGAGCTGCAACGCAACCGGCGCTTCGGCGGGCGTGAACGCAAGGTGACGCGCGACATCGCCGTAAAGCAGGGCGCCCGTGGTCACCATCTCTGTGTAGAGGTAAGCGTGCCGCGACACGAGCCGATGCAACGAGCGGCAATGCCTGTCGGTCCAGTCCATCATCGGAGCGACGGACACGCGGCGGGGGTTGATTTTTTGAACGGCGGACATGTGGAGCGACTGACCGTGGCGCGGTCTGCATCGGTTTAAGGCGAAGGTGTGATTTTACCGCAGTGCGGCGAAGCGCTTTGTCGAAAGGCACGTTTCGACAGACACTCGAACCAGCCAACCCCCACACCTCCCCCGTGCTAGCATCATCAAACCACCATTCCGAACACGGCAACGGAGGCAGCCATGACTACCTTGGCGATAGACGGCGTGCGCTGGGTCAACGATCGCGTGACCAACGTGCGCTGGGGCAGCTTCGATTCCGCGACCAACGACTGGGCCGCGCCCACCACCATCGTGGAAGTGCAGGAGGTCGTGGACGCCATCAAGAGCGGCAAGGAGGTCCGCACGCTCTTTACCCTCGGCGGTCGCACTTTTCTCGGTCCGAAAGTCAGCTCGCTGCCCTACGCGAACGGCCATATCGGCATCGAAGCGCGCGTGCAGGACGGGCAGATCGAGAAATCCCTCGAGGATTTGCCGCCAGTCTGACGGCGCGCCGCACGCATTGAAAGCACACGGAGAAGGGCGTTGAACCGGGAGCAGGCGCTTCGCTTCGAAAGCGAATTCATGCCGCGTATCGCCGAGCGAGTGGCGGCGCTGCTTCACGGCGTGCGCGTCGATATCGTTCCCGGCGAATATCCGCACCAGCCTGCCAAATTGCACCTCAGCGCTCAAACCCCACCGCATGCGAACGACGAGCGCGCGCGCGGTTATCCGTTGCCGCTCAACATCTTTCTCACGTGGGACGACGAGGAGATCGAGCGTCTCATGCATCCTCACGGGGAGGCGCGCTTTATGCGCTATCTGGACGCACTCGACATCAAGTTCGCGGCCTGGCAAGGCGCACGCGATGTCGATATGGTCACGCGCTCGCAGGCCGAGACTTCCGTACTGCTTGGCGGTCTGGATTTCGAAGCCTAAGCGACGTTCGTCGTCACCGCGCGTGTCGTGGTTCCACCAAGGAGGAGGTCAGGATGACATCGTCAAAAGAAGGCAACGTCCGCGCGTTCGTGCAGACGGCCGAGCAAGCGGGCGGATTCGTCTGGGTACTCGTGCTAGTCGATTTCGAAGCGCGCGAAGTGAGACGCGCGCTCGTATCGGAAGAGAACTTTGCTACCGCCGATGCCGCGCGCGACGCCGGCAACGATCAGCTAAAAGGCATGAGCAACGATCGCTGAGGCTAGGATTGGCAATACGCACGGTTCGCAGCCGTGCGCCGCTAAACTCGTTCGACAATTCCGCACATTTTCCTCGATTTACCCGCACGGCATTGCTCGCAAAGCCCGCCATACTGCTTTCACACTGATCAACGTTCAAAGGAGAACGTCATGAATCGCTTCGAAGGCAAGACAGTTCTGGTTACGGGCGGCAACAGCGGCATTGGTCTGGCGGCGGCGCAGGCATTCGCCGCGGAAGGCGCGCGCGTCGTCATCACGGGTCGCGACGAAGTCTCTCTCGCCAAGGCGCGCGAGACGCTCGGCGCTAACGCCGTCGCCATACGCAACGTCACGGGCACCATCGCCGCCGCGCAGGAACTCGCGCGGCATCTCGGCGACGCGCACATCCGGCTCGACGCTGTGTTCGTCAATGCGGGCGTCGCCACGTTCGCTCCGTTCGTCGACATCGACGAGAAAGCGTGGGACGAAACCTTCGCGATCAACGTGAAGGGTCCGTATTTTCAGATTCAGGCGCTCGTGCCGCTACTGAACGAAGGCGCATCCATCGTGCTGAACGGTTCAATCAACGCGCATATCGGCATGCCCGCTTCGTCGATCTATGCCGCGAGCAAGGCAGCGCTCATCTCGCTTGCGAAGACGCTCTCGGCGGAATTGCTGCCGCGCGGCGTGCGTGTGAACGTGGTGAGCCCCGGTCCCATCGCGACGCCTTTGCACGACAAGCTCGGCCTCGCCGATGAAGCCGCCGCGCAACTGCAAAGCCAGATTCCGCTCGGGCGCTTCGGCAAGTCGAGCGGAGTGGCGGCGACGGTGCTGCTGCTGGCGTCGGCGGAGGCGGGGTTCATCGTGGGCTCTGAACTAGTGATCGATGGCGGGATGAGTCAGCTTTGAAGCCGGTGCGGGGATCGACGGCCGCGCGTGGTTGCGCGGTCGTGTCTGCTGCCTGCGAACCGGGACACGACGCGCCTCGGACTGCTGGCAGAATCGACTGTTCTCGAAGCCACAATCAAAATCAGCGTCACATGAGCCATCCACCGGAAGAAGACCACGGCAGCACCCGCGAAGCACGCTTTCGCCGCTACGACGCCGCGGGCGAAGCGTCCGTCCGCGCCGATCTCGACGAAGCCGCCACGAGCGACCCCGAAGCCGCATCCAAACGCGCGTGGTTGCACGGCAAGGAGGTCGCGCATCAGGACGAGCAGTTTCGCGCGATGTTCGCATCCGTCAATTCGGCCAACGACGCCGCGCAACTCGCCCGCGAATCCGCGCAGGCATCGCGCCGTTCGGCCTTCTGGACGATGATCGCGGCAATCGCGGCCACCGCCGGTGTGATCGTCAACGCGGCGATCGCGCTTGGCTGGCTCGACTGGCTCAAACGCTAAGGCGCTAAGGCGCGAAGGCGCGAAGGCGCTGAATCGTCGATGCCGAAGCTTAGGGCATCGCCGGCTGCAATTCGCCCCAGCTCACGAGAATGCTCTGGATGCTTCGTGCATAGGCATCGCGATGTTTCGGCGATTCCGAGTGATAAGCGCCAATCGCGCGCCACGTGTTGCCGTACTTGACCATCTTTTGCTTGAGCAGCCACGCCGCGACGAACACGTTCACGCACGGATCGGCGAGCGCGCGGTGCGGAATGCCCTGGCGCGCCAGGTCGGGAAAATGAATCGAATTGATCTGCAACTGGCCGACATCGATGGAACCGTTGGCGTTGCGGTTGATCGCGCTGGCGTCGCCTTTCGACTCGCGCCAGGCAACCGCGCGCAGCACGAGCGGATTGACGCCCTGATACGCGCCCGCCAGTTCGAAACAGTCATCGGCGTGCACCGCGCCGGATGCAAGCGACAATCCGAGCGCCGCGCAGGCGGCGAGGGCAAGCCGCGTGGCGGCTATCGCTGGTGGAAACATGAATCGTGGCTCCCGTGTTGGTCTTATACGAAGCGGTCGATAGGCGTTTGTTGTCCGCCCATCTGGCGTTCAGCGGATCAACGCGGCGTCCAGCCGCTGTTCGATGTCTTTCATATAACTGCGCGATTCGCCTGATACCACGAGACGCGGTTCGGGACCGTCGCATCGGCAATCCGCGACCGGGCGCGCCTTTCTGCTCTTTTTCGCGGATGGCTTGGCGGGAAGTTCGTCGTCGCCGGTCGAAGGCGGCAGCATGGCGAGCGTCGGCAGCGGCGGATACACACGCGGCGAGCCGGGCATGAGCGCGGCCAAGGTTTGCACGCCGGGCGCGCTGACATCGAGCGGACCAGCGGATGCGGTCGAAAAAACCAGCAAGCCGCCGATGACCAAGAGAGTGCGTCGCATGATGTCAGCCTCCTTGCGTTGGTTTGATCGACACGCTGTACGGCTCGCGCGCGCCGGCGGTGCGGTTCTCGAGGCTCAGCCGGACGGTGCGTTTCGCCGGCACGCCTTTCCAGATCGCCTGATTGATATAAGGCAAATCCGGCGCGAGCGCGGTGACGAGAATGGTGGTCGGCTGCTTCTGCGCGGCTGCGAGCGAGCCGGCTTTGGTGAGAATTGCGCTGAGTTGCGCATCGCGGGCGCCGAGTGCATCGGCGGGAATCTCGAAACTGATAATGCCCGTGGCGACCGGCGGCTTATCGGTCTGCGCGACCGGATTGGCGGCCGGCAGCGGCGCGCAGCCGGTCAAGGAACTGACAACGACGATAGATAGAAAAGAAACGGCCCACTTCACAGGCGGCTCCCGAAAGGATCATGGTGATATGCAAGTTTTCGGCGTAGGGGCCGGTGGTCTTGATAGCCAGGCGCAAACGTTGAGCGATTTAGGAAGACTTGACTCGGGAAACCGGAATTTCGGAAAAGAGGCTCGTAGGAATTGCCGGATTCGCGCGGGAAACAGCGTCCAACGCGCCGGCTTGCATCGACGATCGGAAGATCAGAAACACCACCAGGCGCGCACGCTCGGTTCGCCGTCGAGCGCGCGAACGAAGTCGTCGGCGAAGGCATCGCTCGCGGCTTTCCATTCAGGCGTGCCGGTGGGCAGGTCGTTCGGATTCTTCAGCCCGCGCGCGTGACGGATGACGGCTACGGCTTCGCTGAGGGCGGCGATGGAGTCGAGACTGTGCGTGTTCATAACGCGGATTACGGCGCGTCAGAGCGAAACTTGAGGCCAGGCAAAGGTCGCTCAGGAGATCACCGCAAAAAACGCGGCCTTGATCTCGACGGCGTCGCTCCGAAACCCAACACAGGACGAATCCGTCAAACCTTCCCCTTATGCCCCGACACGAGCGCTCCCGCATCGCGCTTGAGGCTGAACAGATCCACCACGCCGATCAATCCCACCAGCCCGACGATCAAAAATGCCACGCTGAAATCTTCCGTCGCGATGGACTGCGCGTCGTGCCCATGCAGCCATTCGGCAAAGCGCAGGGCAATGGCGCCGACCGCGACGCCCACGCCCATCGTCATCTGAAAGAGCGTGCTCGATAACGCCGATGCCGCGCTCATCTGCGATTTCGGCACATCCGCGAAACTCAGCGTATTGAGCGCCGTGAACTGCAAGGAGCGCGACAAGCCGCTCGCGAACAGCACGGCGACGATCACGAACGTCGGCGTCGATGCCGTGAGCAAGCTCATCACGGCAAGCGAAAGCGCGGCGATCACGCCGTTGACGATCAGCACCGGCCGGAAGCCGAAGCGCCGCATTACGGGCGTGGTGATGAGCTTCATCGAAAGATTGCCCGCGAACACTGCGAGCGTGAGCAGGCCGGATTCGAAGGCGTTCAGCCCGAAGCCGACCTGAAACATCAGCGGTAGTAAAAACGGCGCCGCGCTGATGGCGATGCGAAACAGCGACCCGCCGCCCATCGCCACGGCAAAGGTCCTTAC
This sequence comes from Caballeronia sp. GACF4, assembly GCF_023631025.1. Classification (NCBI taxonomy): domain Bacteria; kingdom Pseudomonadati; phylum Pseudomonadota; class Betaproteobacteria; order Burkholderiales; family Burkholderiaceae; genus Caballeronia; species Caballeronia sp. GACF4. The sequence continues at coordinate 147,387 of NZ_JALQDW010000005.1, read as the reverse complement.
CTTGAGCGCCGACAGATCGACGACCGGATGCGCCGCGCGCCGCAAATGCCACCACGACGCGACGCTCGCCACCACGCCGACGATCACGAGCACGCCGGCGTAGCGCCACGACGTCTCGTTGCGGCCGATCAGCTCCATCGCATAGAGCAGCGTCGTGCAGGCGATTCCGCACAGCGCGAAGCCGACGAGGTCGAAGCGGCGCTTCGCATCCGCGCGCACGTTGTCGATGAAGCGCAACGTGAGCAAGAAACCGATGATGCCGAGCGGCACATTGAGATAGAAGATCCAGCGCCACGACGAATACGTGGTGATGAAGCCGCCGAGCGGCGGTCCGATCACCGGCGCGACGAGCCCCGGCCAGGTGATGATGGCGATGGCGCGCATGAGGTCGTTCTTCGGCGTGGCGCGCAGCACGGCCAGGCGCCCGACCGGCACCATCATCGCGCCGCCGATGCCCTGCAAGACGCGCGCCGCCGCGAACGCGGGCAGGGTCGAAGTCGTCGCGCACAGCACGGAAGCGGCCGTGAAAACGGCGATCGCGCTGCCGAACACCGTGCGCAAACCGAAGCGGTCGGCGGCCCAGCCGGAAATCGGGATGAACACCGCGAGCGTCAGCAGATACGCGGTGATGCCGAGACTCATCTCGGCCGGATGCACGTTGAACGAATGCGCCATCTGCGGCAGCGCGGTCGCGATGATCGTGCCGTCGAGGTTCTCCATGAAAAACGTGGCCGCGACCAGCGTAATGATGAGCGATGAGCCTCGCTGCGCGCGTTCGTTGTCAGTTGGAGCAGCGGGAGAGGGCATCGGCTGAGACTTCCTTGTGCAAAATGGGTAGGTTCGGATGCGCTGCAAAGCCGTGACGCGGCCCGCTATTTTAGCCACGACAGCAGATCTCGCACGGCTATGGTAATTTTTGCGGTTGCGGCCCGCCGTTCGACTGCATCGCCGACGAAAGGCCGACAGGACGCCAACGCAACGCCAACACAATGGCAACAAGAGGGAACGCAATGAAGTATCGGAAGCTGGGAGATTCGGGTGTCGACGTGAGTCTGATCGGGCTTGGCACCATGACCTGGGGCGAGCAGAACACCGAGAGCGAGGCGCATGAACAGATCGACTACGCGCTCGCTCAAGGCGGGAATCTGATCGATGCCGCCGAGATGTATCCGGTCCCGCCGCGCCCTGAAACGCAAGGCCGCACCGAGGAGTACATCGGTACGTGGCTCGCGAGGAACGGCGGCAAGCGCGCCGATATCGTGCTTGGCACCAAGATCGCCGGGCCCGCGCGCCAGCCGCACAATCCGCGGCACATCCGCGGCGCGGGCAACCAGTTCGACCGCAAGAATATCGTCGAAGCCGTCGACAGCAGCCTCGCGCGCCTGCAAACGGATTACATCGATTTGTATCAGCTGCATTGGCCCGACCGCAGCACGATGACCTTCGGCCGCCCGAACTATCCGTATATCGACGATGAATACACGGTGCCGATCGAGGAAACGCTCGCCGCGCTCGGCGAACTCGTCAAGGCCGGCAAGATTCGTCATATCGGGCTGTCCAACGAAACGCCGTGGGGCGTCGCGCAATTCTTGCGCGCGTCGGAAAAGGCGGGCTTGCCGCGCGTCGTCAGCATTCAGAATCCGTACAGTCTCGTGAACCGAGTGTACGAACTCGGGCTCTCCGAATTCACGCACAAGGAAGGCGTGGGCCTGCTTGCTTATTCGCCGATGGCCTTCGGCTGGCTCTCGGGCAAATACGAAGGCGGTGCGCGCCCGGCCGGCGCGCGCATCACGCTATTCGAGCGCTTTCAGCGTTACAGCAAGCCGCAGGCAATCGCTGCCGTCACTTCCTATGTCGAACTGGCGAAGCGCCACGGTTTGACGCCCGCGCAGTTGTCGCTGGCGTTCGTCAACAGCCGTCCGTTCACGACGAGCACGCTGATCGGTGCGACGTCGATGGCACAGCTGAAGGAAAACATCGACAGCGTGAACGTCGAACTTTCCGACGAAATCATCGCCGAGATCGAAGCGCTTCATGAACGTCAGCCGAACCCGGCGCCTTGAACCGTCCTTCCGGTCACGCCTTTGCCGCGCCTTAAACCGTTTGCGAACAAGGCCTTGGCGCGAAACCTGATGTCCTGCGCGCGGATGTGTCACGATTGACCGTTCGCGCGCACGCAATATCGGCGATGCGCGCTTCGCTTACTTAGCCCTCGCCTTACTTTTGCAAAGCTTCAAGGATGCATTGCGTCCGTATCCTGCCGTAACGCCGCCGCTTGTCCGCGCCCCGGAATCACCGCCAGATAAGGGCGACGGCGCGCCCCACGTGTCACTTGCGATGCAGTGCCGGCTGTAAGGCACTACACTTGCTCGATGGTCCTGGTTGCCCGCTGCGGCGCCCTCAGCCACAGCGCGCCCTTAGCAAAGGAGTCGTCGCTCATGTCTCAAGCAACGCCGAAGTCTTCCGCCGATCTTGACACGCTCACGATCAATACCATCCGCACGCTGTCGATGGACGCCGTGCAAAAAGCCAATTCGGGTCACCCCGGCACGCCGATGGCGCTCGCGCCAGTCGCGTTCCATCTGTGGCAAAACCATCTTCGCTACGATCCCGACGCGCCGCTCTGGCCGAATCGCGACCGCTTCGTGCTGTCGGTCGGGCACGCGTCGATGCTGCTCTATTCGCTGCTGCATCTGTCCGGCGTGAAGGAAGTCGACGAGTTCGGCAAGCCAACCGGCAAGCCGGCCATCTCGATCGACGATATCAAGAATTTTCGTCAGCTCGACAGCAAGACGCCGGGCCACCCGGAATACCGCATGACGACCGGTGTCGAAACCACGACCGGACCGCTCGGTCAGGGTCTCGGCAACAGCGTCGGCATGGCGATGGCCGCGCGCTGGAAAGAAGCGCACTTCAACAAAAGCGATTCGCCGCTATTCGATTACCGTGTCTACGCGCTTTGCGGCGACGGCGACATGATGGAAGGAATCTCGCACGAAGCGGCATCGATCGCGGGGCACCTGAAGCTGTCGAACCTCATCTGGATCTACGACAGCAACCGCATCACGATCGAAGGACACACCGACCTCGCGTATAGCGACGACGTCGAAGCGCGCTTTCACGGCTACAACTGGAACACGCTGCACGTCGACGACGCCAACGACGCCGCCGCGCTCGAAGCGGCCATCAACAAGGCGAAGTCGACCACCGACAAGCCGACCCTGATCGTGGTGAAGAGCATCATCGGCTGGGGCGCCCCCAACAAGCAGGACACGGCGGCCGCGCACGGCGAACCGCTCGGCGCCGATGAGATCAAGGCGGCGAAGCGCGCGTACGGCTGGCCGGAAGACGCGCAGTTCCTCGTGCCCGACGGCGTAGTGCAACATTTCGCCGACGGCATGGGCGCGCGCGGCAAGGCGGCGCACGAAGCCTGGAAGAAGCAGTTCGATTCCTACGGCAAGGACTATCCGGATCTCGCGAAGCAACTCACGCTGATGCTCGAAGCGAAGCTGCCGGAAGGCTGGGAAAAGAGCATTCCGACCTTCGAGCCGGACGAAAAGGGAATCGCCACGCGCGAGTCGTCGGGCAAGGTGCTGAACGCCATCGCGCAGTCCATTCCCTGGCTGATCGGCGGCGCGGCGGACTTGTCGCCATCGACGAAAACCAATCTGAAGTTCGACGGCGCGGGCAGTTTCGAGGCAACGAGCTACGACGGCCGCAATCTGCACTTCGGCATTCGCGAGCACGGCATGGGCTCGGTTGCCAATGGACTCGCGCTGTCCAACATGCGGCCGTATGCGTCGACGTTCCTGATTTTCAGCGACTACATGAAGCCGCCGATCCGCCTCTCCGCGATCATGGAACTGCCGGTGGTCTACGTGTTCACGCACGATTCCATTGGCGTGGGCGAGGACGGACCGACGCACCAGCCGATCGAGCAACTCGCTTCGTTGCGCGGCGTGCCGGGCCTCACCACGCTGCGTCCCGCCGATGCCAACGAAGTCGGCGAAGCATGGCGCGTCGCGCTGTCGTATCACAAGGAGCCGTCGTGCATCGTGCTGACGCGTCAGCCGCTGCCGACCTTCGATCGCAAGAAATACGCGTCGGCTGAAGGCGTGCGGCGCGGCGCTTACGTGCTTGCCGACACCGAAGGCGGCAAGACGCCCGAAGTGCTGTTGCTTGCCACCGGCAGCGAAGTCGCGCTGTGCGTGGGCGTCTACGAGAAGCTGAAGGCCGAAGGCATCGCGGCGCGCGTCGTATCGATGCCTTCGTGGGACCTCTTCGAGAAACAGGACGAAGCCTACAAGGAATCGGTGTTGCCGAATGCGGTGAATGCTCGCGTTGCGGTCGAACAGGCCGGCACGCTCGGCTGGGACCGCTATGTCGGCCGGCTCGGCACCGTGCTCGCCATGCATACGTTCGGTGCGTCCGCACCGTTGAAGGCGCTTCAGGCCAAATTCGGCTTTACGCCGGAACGCGTCTACGAGGAAGCGAAAAAGCAGATCGAACGCGTCAAACACAACGGCAAGGAGTAACGGACATGCAGATTGGCATCGTGGGACTGGGGCGCATGGGCGGCAACATCGGACGCCGCCTGATGCGCGACGGGCATCAATGCGTCGTCTACGATCACAGTCCGCAAGCAACCGACGCACTCGCGAGCGAAGGCGCGACCGGCGCGAAGGATCTCGGCGATCTGGTCGCAAAACTTGCCACGCCGCGCGTCGTCTGGCTCATGCTGCCCGCCGGCAAGATCACGGAGGACACGCTCAACGATCTCCGGCAGATTCTGAGCCCGGACGACGTGATCATCGACGGCGGCAACAGCTTCTACAAGGACGATATCCGCCGCGCCGCCGAGCTGAAAGCGCAGGGCCTGCATTACGTCGATGTCGGCACGTCAGGCGGCATCTGGGGCTTGGAGCGCGGCTACTGCATGATGATCGGCGGCGATGACGCGGTGGTAAACCGTATCGATCCGATTCTCGCGACGCTTGCGCCGGGACGCGGCGACATTCCCTTGACGCCTGGCCGCGACGGACGCGATGCGCGTGTCGAGAACGGCTACATGCATTGCGGACCGGTGGGTTCGGGACACTTCGTGAAGATGGTGCACAACGGCATCGAGTACGGATTGATGCAGGCGTATGCCGAGGGCTTCCATATTCTGAAGCACAAGGAATCGACCGAATTGCCGGAAAACGAGCGCTACACGCTCGATTTGGCCGATGTCGCGGAAGTCTGGCGGCGTGGCAGCGTGGTGTCGTCGTGGCTGCTCGATCTGACGGCGGGCGCGCTTGCGGGCGATGGTTCGCTCGAACGCTACTCGACCGAAGTGGCCGATAGCGGCGAAGGGCGCTGGACGATCGAAGCGGCCATCGAGGAAGCGGTGCCGGCGCAAGTGTTGTCAGCGGCGCTTTATACGCGCTTCCGGTCGCGCGACGCCGAAGCCTTCCCGGAGCGCATGCTTTCGGCAATGCGCTTCGGCTTCGGCGGCCACAAAGAGTTCGGCGTGAAGTAAATCCGTGGTTGTCTGTCGGAATAAAGGGCGATGATTCATCGCCCTTTATTTCATCATGCGGTGGCGAAACAGCCACGCGCACAGGAAGAACGGCACGACCGAATACGCCGCGAGTACCGCGAGATGCAACGCGAGTCCGTGCACGGGCCGGCCGAGCATGGCGGCGCGGATCAACTCGACCGCGTGATAAAGCGGCAGCGCCTGCGTCACATGCTGCGCAAAAGCAGGCAATTGCGCGACCGGAAAGAACACGCCGGAGAGCAAGAGCATGGGCGTGAGCGCGAGCGTTTGATAGAACATGAAGAAGTCGTAGCTCGGCGCGATGGCTGTGACGATCATCGCCGTGCTCGCGAATGCGAGTCCCGTAAGCACGATGATGGGCAGCGCGAGCAGCATCGACGGAAAACTCGCATAGCCAAGCGCGCCCGCCACCAGCATGATCGCCACGCCCGACAAGACCGATTTGCTCGCGGACCAGATCACTTCGCCGAGAACGATATCGCCGAGCGTGAGCGGCGTATGCATGATCGCTTCCCACGTACGCTGCACGTGCATGCGCGAGAAACCGGAATACATGGCCTCGAAACTCGCGGACATCATCACGCTCGACGCCACCGTGCCCGCCGCCAGAAACGCGATGTACGACACGCCGTCGACATGGCCGACCATCAAGCCGAGACCGAGGCCTAGCCCGAAGAGATAGATCATCGGATCGGCGAGATTGCCGATCATCGATGCAATGGCGAGCTTCTTCCACACCAGATAATTGCGCCGCCATACCGACATCCAGTTGCTCGCGTTGGCGGGAAGCGCGTTGCTCATGGGCGAGAGCGTATCGGCGTGTTTGGCTCGCAGGCGTGTTTTCTCGATGCTTGCGCCTGATCGATCGAAAGTGTCCATCGCTTGATTAGTCCACCATCTCGCGCCCGGTCAGGCGCAGAAAAACATCTTCGAGATTCGCCGGACGATGCAGATAGCGCACGTCCGTCCGGCCCTTCACGCGCGCATGCACGGGCTGCGGGTCGTCGACATAGCAGAAAAGCGTTTCGCCGCTGATTTCCGTGCGCGCGACGAACGGTTCCAGTTCGGCGGCCAGCGCCTGCGGATCGGGTCCGTAGATTTCGATGACGTCCGAACCGATCACCGATTCGATCAACTCGCGCGGCCTTCCTTCCGCGAGCTTGCGGCCTTCCTCGATCACGCAAAGCCGGTCGCACAGGCGTTCGGCCTCTTCCATGAAGTGCGTCGTGAGCAGAATGGTTTTACCGCGCGAAAGCAACGAGCGCAGGCGTTCCCAGATCAGATGGCGCGCTTGCGGATCGAGACCGGTGGTGGGTTCGTCCATCACGAGCACGTCGGGATCGTTGACGAGGGCGCGCGCCAGCGTCAACCGCCGCCGCATGCCGCCCGACAGTTCGCCGACGCGCGCTTGGGCCTTGCTTTCGAGGCGCGCGAATTCGAGCAACGAAGGCACGATGGCTTCCATGCGCGCACCTGTCAAGCCGAAATAGCGGCCGAAGACGAGCAGGTTTTCGCGCACGGTGAAGTCGGGATCGAGGTTGTCGAATTGCGGCACGACGCCCACGCGTTGCCGCGCGAAGCGTGCGCGCGCTGGCACGGGTTCGCCGACGAGACGGATCGTGCCGCTGTCGGGCGATGTAATGCCGAGCAGCATCTTGAGCGTCGTCGTCTTGCCCGCGCCGTTCGGGCCAAGCAGGCCGAAACACTCGCCAGGCTGAACGTCGAACGACAAGCCATCGACGACACTTCGCTCGCCGTAATGTTTTCTGACTTCGCTGAATTCGATCGCTGGCGCCGCGTTTGAGTTCGCGCCAGCTCGGTGATTTATGTCGGTCATGCGGCGGTCCTGCGAGGAAAAAACTCAGCCGGCTAGTGTAATCCAATGCACCAGCGCGGCGCTTTGCATGCAAGCGCATGCATCGTTCCTGTGATCGAAGCGTGCATCGCGTCTTCCTGTTGTTTTGGCAAATGGCGCCGGGCGCTTGCCCGGCAAGGCGCGCAGGCCTCTGGCACGGTGTGCGCTAGTGCTTGTAGCCGTGTAAGCGTTTTCCATCGTTGCCACGCATGAGGCGACCTACCATGATGAAGATGCGCCGCACTCGATTTGCCGACACCATCGGCTACGCGGCAGGGAGATCATGATGTCAGGCTATCGAAAAATCCTGTTGTGCTACGACGGCTCCAGAGAGGGCCGCAAGGCGTTGCGTCAGGGCGCGAATCTCGCGCTTGCCTTGAACGCGGAGACGCACGTGCTGGCGGTGGTGGATATGCGTTCGAGCATTGCGCAAAGCGCCGGTCTTCTGACCGACATGGCATGCGGACGGTTCGAGGATGCCGCACGCGACATCCTGCAAGAAGGCGTGGAGTGGCTGCGCGAACGCGGCTTGCAGGCGCAGGGCCATTTCGCATTCGGGCATCCGATCGATGAAATCGCCACGCTGGCGGAAAGTCTCAAGGTCGATCTGGTCGTGGTCGGCCATCGATGCCGCAGCGGTCTCGCGCGCTGGTGGATGGGCGCGGGCAACACACCGCTGCTCGATCGCGTGTCATGCAGCATATTGGTTGCGGTTTGTCAGGCAGGTGAGTCGGCCGAAGCGGAAGATGAGGCGGCTTATGCGGCGAAGCCGGACCGGGCCGAAGTAAGTGTTTGAGGATAGGTTTGCGCGATGAGGCTGGCCTGCGTCGGGCCAGTGCTGTTTTGCGCTATCAGCGCCAGTTGCCGTAGCCTTGAATGACGGCAGCGCACGCTTAACGCCGCAAGAAATCCATGAAGCGCTTACCGGCACTTTAAAGGTTGTCCAACAACGAACTCACCCGTTCAAATCAACCGCGACCAGCCTCCACGTTATCAACCCGTACCGATGAAAGATCGCGGAGTACCGCGCATCGCCGGCACCGTGCTGGTAGGTCACCACGAACGTATCGAAGCTGCGATATCCGGCCGTGGTCTGCGGTGGTTGTCGCGGCGGTTCTTGAGTCGCAACCATGCTCGATGCCGCTTCGGAAGGCGGTGAACTCGCCGCCGCCTGACCGTCTCGAACCGGTGGCACGATAGCGGGTGGATGCTCGCCTGGATCTCCGCGCGGCGGAATGCCATTCAAAATCGCGGCGACGCCTTCGGGCGTAGCGTAGGAATCCACCAGCGGCCCTACGAGCGCCGCGCCGATCATTGCACCGATGATCGCGAGCGGATTGCCGCTCTTCTGGATATCGACGCGCCGCGTCAGCAGTGCGCCGACTTGCTCTTTGAGGCTTTCACGCAGCGCGGGGAAGTCGACGTATTCGTTGACGGTCTGTGCATCGCGCGCATCGGCCGCGTGCTTGACGCGGTTCAGCGCGATATAGGGCGACGCATAGACAAGGCTTAACCCTGCAACGATGAAGAGAATAACGAGCGTGGCGACGAAATAACGCGTAGTGCGGGACATGCGAAGGAACGACCCCCGGCGTGACATGGGTGACATGAAAGAACGATTGACCATGTTCACGCCGGATATATCCCGAGCTTCATTCCTTGCAGCCGATAGATTGCGGACTGCCTGCATTACACATAACTCAAATTCACTCGGCAAACGCTCTACCGCGCTCAGGCCAGAATGCCGCTGCTAACGCCGGCGCGTTCCTCGTCGATACACCGGTCGATCATGCGCGACACCTCGCCGATATTGCCGACCATGATTACCCGCGACTCACTGCGATACACCCGCACCGGCGCGCGCTGTTCCGATTCCGCATGCACCGCGCTATTGAGCGACACACGGGCGAAGGCGGGTTGACGCGACGGCAACGCGGGCATCTCGTCGAAGAGATCGGGCGCCGCTTCAGGCCGCGCCACGGCGCATGAGATCAGCGAGCGCAAATGACGCAGACGGCCAAACTGACGAAAGGGCAGCAAACGGGCGAAACGTTCCATGATGACTCTCCAGACGGCGGACGACAGACGACAGACGATAGGACGCACCGCGGCACGCCGCGAGCGGTGGCCGTCATGCTTGTAATTTTTGAAACGTGCCGCGTCGCGCGAGGGCGAGGAGGCGAAGCGGGCGGCGGTGTTGACGCGCCGCGCGCTCGAGTCGTACGTTAGAACTCGCCGGAGCGGATGAGCCCGACCGCGATTCCTTCCAGCGCGAAGTCGCCGCTGCCGGAGCGCACGAAGATGTTTTCGTAGTCGGGATTCTCCGCGACCAATTCCACGCCATCTGGCCGGCGCTTCCAGCGCTTCACCGTGACGTCGTCGCCAATACGCGCGACCACGATCTGCCCGTCTTTCGCTTCATTGCGCTTCTGTACGGCAAGCAGGTCGCCGTCGAGAATGCCCGCGTCGCGCATGGACAAGCCGCGCACCTTCAGCAAATAGTCGGGCTTGCCCGAAAAGAACGCAGGGTCGCACGCGTAGTGTTGCGAAATATGCTCCTGCGCAAGGATGGGGCTGCCCGCCGCAACGCGCCCGACCAGCGGAAGCGACAACTGCATGATGCTCTGATGCGGCAAGGTGAACTGATGCGGAAGATCGTCCGAACGGTCGATGCGCGCGGAGCCTCCCAACAGGCGGATGCCACGCGACGAACCCGCCGCGAGTTCGATCACGCCCTTGCGCGCCAGTGCCCGCAGATGTTCCTCGGCGGAGTTCGCGGAGCTGAAGCCAAGCTCGGCAGCAATTTCGGCACGCGTGGGCGGAAAGCCCGTGCGGTCGATGGCTCGCTGGATGAGCTCGAACACTTGCTGCTGTCGCGCGGTAAGTTTTGAGGGTTTGGTCACTTGCTGGAGCCTCGGCGCACTGTATGGATGGACAGATGACTGTATTTTTATACAGTATTTCGAGCTTTTCAAGCTTTACTTGAAGTTCGTCGCCAGATCCTTTACTGACAAGGCTGCAACGCGCTCAAACAGTCGCTATTTGTCGCTCGGACTGCGAAAAACCTTGCTTTAGCACTTTTGCATCTAAAAAAGTGAGAAACAATTATTTCTAATCATATAAGCTCGCCTTTAGACTGATTCCGTCAATTCGATAAGACGGAGAACGGGGAATGCATAGCATCAGGGCTGGATTGAAGGGCGGCGCGAAACAACTCTTTGCCGCGCTGGCGATCACGGCGGCGAGTTTCGGAATCTCGGCGACCGCGCACGCGGACACGTCGTTTCTGAACGTCTCGTACGATCCGACGCGCGAGTTGTATCAGGACTTCAACCAGGCCTTTGCGAAGAAGTGGAAGGCGGACACCGGCGAAACGGTCACCTTCAAGCAATCTCATGGCGGTTCCGGCGGCCAGGCGCGCGCGGTTCTAGACGGGCTTCAGGCAGACGTCGTGACGCTTGCGCTTGCTTACGACATCGACGCGCTCGCCTCCAAGGGCATCGTCGGCACGGACTGGCAAAAGCGTCTGCCGGACAATGCATCGCCGTACACGTCGACCATTGTGTTTCTAGTGCGCAAGGGCAACCCGAAGGGCATCAAGGACTGGGACGATCTCACCAAGCCGGGCGTGTCGATCGTCACGCCGAACCCGAAGACCTCGGGCGGCGCGCGCTGGAACTATCTGGCGGCGTGGGCGTATGCGCAACACAAGCCCGGCGGCAACGAAGAGACCGCGAAGGAGTTCGTGACCAAGCTCTACAAGAACGCAGGCGTGCTCGATTCCGGCGCACGCGGCGCGACCACCAGCTTCGTGCAGCGCGGTCAGGGGGACGTGCTGATCGCATGGGAAAACGAGGCGTTCCTGTCACTCAAGGAATTCGGTCCGGAGAAGTTTCAGATCGTGGTTCCTTCGGTGAGCATTCTGGCCGAGCCGCCGGTGGCGGTGGTGGACAAGGTCGTCGACAAGCACGGCACGCGCAAGCTGGCCGAAGCGTATCTGAAGTATCTGTATAGCGACGAAGGCCAGCAGATCGCGGCGCGCAATTTCTATCGTCCGCGTTCGGACAAGGTGCCCGCCGAGCTGACCAAGCAGTTCCCCAAGCTCAAGCTCTACACCATCGACGACACCTTCGGTGGCTGGACCAAAGCGCAGAAGACGCACTTCGCGGACGGCGGCGTGTTCGATTCGATTTATCAGCCGCAGTAAGCAGGCAAGAGACCGGGCGCCGCGAGGCGCTCGAGTCGCAATGAAAGCGGCCGCAAAGACGGCCGCGCATGACGAGACAAAAAAACAGTGCGCTTATCCCCCGGCGCCGAAGGCAGGACGATCAAGGATGAAGCAAAGATGACAACGTTCACTTTCCGAAAGCCGAGTGCGTTACCCGGCTTCGGGCTGACGATCGGCATCACGGTGGCTTACCTGAGCCTCGTGGTGCTGATTCCGCTTGCGGCGACCTTCGCCAAGACCGCGACGCTCGACTGGGCGCAGTTCGTTCGCGCCGTCACCGGGCCGCGTGTGCTGGCGTCGTATCGGCTCACTTTCACGGCGGCGCTCGGCGGGGCGGTCATCAACGCGATCTTCGGCTTCCTGGTCGCATGGGTGCTCGTGCGCTACACGTTCCCGTTCAAGCGTGTCGTCGATGCCATCGTCGATCTGCCGTTTGCGCTGCCGACCTCCGTCGCCGGCATTTCGCTTGCCGCCGTGTACGCGAGCAACGGCTGGATCGGGCAGTATCTCGCGCCGCTCGGCATCAAGGTGGCGTTCACGCCGCTCGGCGTGCTCGTGGCGCTGACGTTCATCGGCTTGCCGTTCGTCGTGCGCACGGTGCAGCCGGTGCTCGAAGACTTCGAGCGCGAGCAGGAAGAAGCCGCCGCATGTCTCGGCGCCACGCGCTGGCTGACGTTTCGCCGCGTCGTGTTGCCGGCGCTCTTTCCCGCGCTTCTGACCGGTTTCGCGCTTGCGTTCGCGCGCGCGCTCGGCGAATACGGTTCGGTCATCTTCATCGCGGGCAATGTACCGATGAAATCGGAGATCACGTCGCTGCTCATCATCACCAAGCTCGAACAGTACGACTATGCCGGCGCGACGGCCATCGCCGTCGTGATGCTGTGCGTGTCCTTTCTCATGCTGCTCCTCATCAACACGCTGCAATGGTTCCTGCAACGCCGCACGAGCAAGACGGGCGCGGCGCCCGTGGTGGCCGCGGGGCCCTCGCTGCATGCCGGAACTCCGGGCGGAGGTCACGCATGAGCACGCCAAACAGCAAGGCGCTTCCAGTGAACACCGCCGCGCGCGGCGAGACCAACCGGCTCAATCCCGTCACCGAACCGCGCGCCGTGCGCTGGATACTCACGGGTATCGCGCTCGTGTTTCTCGCGCTGTTTCTGGTCGTGCCGCTCGTCGCCGTGTTCGTGCAGGCCTTCGCGAAGGGCATCGACTATTACTTCGATTCGCTCAAGGACCCGGACGCGTGGTCGGCCATCAAGCTCACGCTCTTGACCGCCGCGATTGCCGTGCCGCTCAACGTGGTGTTCGGGCTCGCGGCATCGTGGGCCATCGCCAAGTTCGAGTTTCGCGGCAAGGCGCTTCTGACGACGCTCATCGACTTGCCGTTCTCGGTGTCGCCCGTGATCTCCGGCCTCATCTACGTGCTCATGTTCGGCGCGCAGGGCTGGTTCGGACCGTGGCTGATTTCGCACGATGTGCAGATCATCTTCGCGGTGCCGGGAATCGTGCTCGCGACCATCTTCGTGACGTTCCCGTTCGTCGCGCGCGAACTGATTCCGTTGATGCAGGCGCAAGGCAACGACGAGGAAGAGGCCGCGCACGTGCTCGGCGCGTCGGGCTGGCAGATCTTCCGGCGCGTGACCTTGCCCAACGTGAAGTGGGGCCTGCTCTACGGCGTGATTCTCTGTAACGCGCGCGCGATGGGCGAGTTCGGCGCGGTCTCGGTGGTCTCGGGCCACATTCGCGGCCAGACCGACACCATGCCGCTGCACGTCGAGATTCTCTACAACGAATACAACTTCTCGGCCGCCTTCGCGGTGGCGTCGCTGCTTGCATTGCTCGCGCTCGTCACGCTCGGGCTGAAGCTGCTCGCGGAGCGCCGCATGACGGCCACGCTGAGCGACGTGAAGGCAACCGTATAAATGGAAGGCGTGGATCAATCATGAGCATCATCGTTCGCAATCTGCAGAAGCGCTTCGGCACCTTCACCGCGCTCGACAACGTCACGCTGGATTTTCCGTCGGGCGAACTCGTCGCGCTGCTCGGACCTTCCGGCTGCGGCAAGACCACGCTCTTGCGCGTGATCGCCGGCCTCGAATATGCCGATGCCGGTCAGGTCGTGCTCAACGGCGAGGACGTTGCCGAAGTGGGCGCGCGTGAGCGGCAAGTCGGCTTCGTGTTCCAGCATTACGCGCTGTTCCGCCACATGACCGTGTTCGAGAACGTCGCCTTCGGCTTGCGCGTGAAGCCGCGCCGCGAGCGGCCAACGGAGGCCGTCATCCGCGAGAAGGTGCATGAATTGTTGAAGCTCGTGCAACTCGACTGGCTCGCGGAGCGCTTTCCGTCCGAACTGTCGGGCGGTCAGCGTCAACGTATCGCGTTGGCGCGAGCGCTTGCCGTCGAACCTAAAGTGCTGCTGCTCGACGAACCTTTCGGCGCGCTCGACGCCAAGGTGCGCAAGGAATTGCGTAGCTGGCTGCGCCGTCTGCACGACGATCTGCATATCTCGACGCTCTTCGTCACGCACGACCAGGAAGAGGCGCTCGAAGTGGCGGACCGCATCGTCGTGATGAATCACGGGCGCGTGGAGCAGGTGGGCAGCCCGCAAGACGTGTATGACCATCCGCAGACCTCGTTCGTCTACGAGTTCCTCGGTGCGGCCAATCGCCTGCAAGGTCATGTCGATGCCAACGGCTTCGTCGCCGATGGCGCCACGCAGGCCATTGCCGTGCCCGCGCATTTCAGCGGCCGCGCGCTGGCCTACGTGCGTCCGCACGATCTGGCGATCTATCCCGTCGATGGCACGCATCGCGACGGCATCGTGGTCGGCGTGCGGCGCGTGGTGACGCTCGGCGGCTCGGTGCGCGTGGAACTCGAAGGCGACTCGGGGCGCATTCTCGAAGCGGAACTCGACCGCGAGTCGTGGCGCACGCTGCGACTCGACGTAGGCGACGGCGCGACCGCCGTGCCGCGCGCGTTGCGCGTCTTCCCGGCAGGCGATGCGAACGGGGCACAACAAACAAAAGCAACGGCATAAAGAGAGGCTGAAATGAACTTCCAGCAATTGCGTTTCGTGCGCGAAGCAGTGCGTCAGAACATGAATCTGACCGAGGTCGCAAACGTGCTCTATACGTCGCAATCGGGCGTGTCGAAGCAGATCAAGGACCTCGAGGACGAACTCGGCGTCGATATCTTCATCCGACGCGGCAAGCGTCTGACCGGCCTCACCGAGCCTGGCAAACAGGTGCATCAGCTGATCGAGCGCATGTTGCTCGACGCTGAAAACCTGCGCCGCGTCGCGCGCCAGTTCGCGGATCAGGACAACGGCCATCTCGTCGTGGCGACGACGCACACGCAAGCGCGTTACGCGCTGCCGAAGGTGATCCGCCAGTTCACGGAAGTGTTCCCGAAGGTGCATCTCGCGCTGCGTCAGGGTAGTCCGCAGCAAATCGCGCAGATGATCATCAATGGCGAAGCGGATATCGGCATCTCGACGGAAGCGCTCGACCGCTATCCCGACATCGTCACGTTCCCGTGCTACTCGTGGCATCACACGGTCGTCGTGCCGAAGGGCCATCCGCTCGTCGGACTCGAGAACATCACGCTGGAACAGATCGCCGAGTATCCGGTCGTTACTTACGATCAGGATTTCACGGGACGCTCGCATATCGACCAGGCCTTCGCGAGCGCGGGTGCCATTCCCGATATCGTCCTCACCGCCATCGATGCCGACGTGATCAAGACGTATGTCGAGCTTGGCATGGGTATCGGCATCGTCGCGGCGATGGCGTATGACCCGAAGCGCGACAGCGAACTCGTCGCGCTCGATACGCAGCATCTGTTCGAGGCGAGCACGACGCGCGTCGGCTTGCGCAAGGGCGCGTTCTTGCGGGCTTACGCTTACCGGCTGATCGAGATGTTCGCGCCGCAACTCGACGAAGCGCAGATCGCGGCGCAACTGCGCGAAGCGGCTTGAGCGAGTTCAGGTTCATCCCGGCTGATTTACAATCGCCGGCATGAACACTTCTCTCGATACCTTGCCGCGCCTCGCCGTTCTCGCGACGGGCGGCACCATCGCCGGACAAGCTGGCGATGCATCCAGGACAGCGGGTTACAAGGCAGGCGTGGTCGGCGTCGACAAGCTGCTCGAAGCCGTGCCCGCGCTCGGCTCGGTCGCGCGCATTCACGCGGAACAGATTGCGAGCATCGACAGCAAGGACATGACGCCCGCGCTGTGGACGACGCTTTCGCGGCGGATCGATGCACTGCTCGCGCAAGACGATATCGATGGCGTGGTCGTCACGCACGGCACGGACACGCTCGAAGAGACCGCTTACTTGCTGCATCTGACGGTGAAGAGCGCGAAGCCGGTCGTCCTGACCGCGGCGATGCGGCCCTCCAGTGCGCTGTCCGCCGATGGTCCGTTGAATCTGCTCAACGCGCTCACGGTCGCCGCTTCGAGGCAGGCGGCGGGGCAGGGCGTGCTGATCGCGTTCAACAATTTGATCCACAGCGCACGCGAAGTCACGAAGACGAGCACCTATGCCGTCGATGCCTTTCGTTCGCCCGAAGCGGGCGCGCTCGGTTTCGTGCAGGACGGACGCGTCGACTTCCAACGCACGGTCGTGCGGCCGCACACGCTCGCGAGCGAATTCACCGTTCCGCAAGACTGGCCGATGGTCGAAATCGTCGCGAGTTATGCGGGCGTATCGCGCGTTCCGGTCGATGCGCTCGTCGGCGCTGGCGTGAAGGGCATCGTGCTTGCGGGTACCGGCAACGGCTCCATGAGTTCGACGCTCGCGCAAGCCTTCGCCGATGCCATTGGGCGAGGCGTGGCGGTGGTGCGTTCGTCGCGCGTCGGCTCGGGCCATGTGATGCGCAACGGCGCCGCATCCGACGATGCGCTCGGCACCGTCAGCGCGGGCACGCTCAATCCGTACAAGGCGCGCGTGCTGTTGCAACTGGCGCTTGCGAGAGGCGTGAGCGATGCGCCCGGCCTGCAGCGCATCTTCGAGACGTACTAAAACTGAAACGAAAAACGCGAACCGGAGTTCGCGTTTTTCGTTGCTTCAGCTTGCAGCCGGAATGCGTAGCACCTGTCCCGGATAGATCTTGTCCGGGCTCTTGAGCATGGGTTTGTTGGCTTCGAAGATGACATCGTTCTTCGCGCCGCTGCCGTAATACTTCTCCGCGATTTTCCAGAGATTGTCGCCGGCCACGACCGTATGAAATTGCGACTCCGGAGCGGGCGACGGCACGGTCAGTTGGTCATCCACCTTGTCCACGTGCTGCACGTTGCCCGCCGCGACGAGGATCTTCTCCTTCGTGGCCTGATCCGCCGCTTCGCCCGATACGGTGACCGTGTGCGACGCGCCGTCGTACTTCACTTGCAGATCCTGCGCTTCGAGCCCTTGCGAACGAATGTACGTCGCGATGGCTTCGCCGGCCTTGAGATTGAGCTCCGCGACATCCACGGCCGCAGGCGCGGCCTGCGCGGTTTGCGAGGTTGCACCAAAGAGCTTCTCGCCTGCTTCCTTGATAAAGCTGAGGATTCCCATTGCTGAACTCCTTAAGTGTCGATGGTGAGCGCTTGCGCCAGGGCAAGGCTTCGTTAGTCGCATCACTTCAAGGATAGTTCGGAGATTGTGACAATGGCTGGTTCATGCGCGATCCAACAATCCGACGCGGACACCCGACGGAAAACCGTCTGACCGACCAAGGCTTACCCGGCTCGACCGACGGGTGCCGCTCTCGGACCCCACTTGCCGCCCTCAGCCCAGAGCGGCATTTGTCCCGCGTGCCCATACGCGGGACGCCCCACGGTACCGGTCGTTCAAGCCGCGGCTTTCGCCTTCTGCGGTTCTTGAGCAACCTGGAAGTTCGACATGATTTCAAGCGCCCGCACGAGTCCCGAGTGATCCCAGGCTTTGCCGCCATTGGCCGCGCACACGCTGAACAACTGCTGCGCGCTCGCGGTGTGGGGCAGGGCGAGACCCATCTTGCGCGCGCCTTCGAGCGCAAGATTCAAGTCCTTCTGATGCAGTTCGATACGGAAGCCCGGGTCGAACGTGCGCTTCGTCATGCGCTCGCCGTGCACTTCGAGAATGCGCGACGCGGCGAACCCGCCCATTAATGCCCGGCGCACGCGTTCCGGATCGGCGCCCGAACGCGAGGCAAACAACAAGGCCTCGGCGACGGCTTCGATGTTGAGCGCGACGATGATCTGATTCGCCACCTTGCAGGTCTGACCCGCGCCGTTGTCGCCGATGAGCGAGATGTTCTTGCCCATGAGATCGAACAGAGGCTTCGCGATATCGAACGATTTCTGCGGGCCACCCACCATGATCGTGAGCGATGCCTCGCGCGCGCCCACTTCGCCGCCGGACACGGGCGCATCGAGATAGTCGCAGCCGAGCGCGTTGATCTTCTTCGCGAAGTCCTGCGTATCGAGCGGGTTGATCGAGCTCATGTCGATCACGAGCTTGCCCTTCGTGAGGCCGTTGGCCACGCCGTCATCGGCGAAGAGGACGTTGGCGACATCGGGCGTGTCGGGCACCATCGTGATGACGATCTCGCTCGCTTGCGCCACGCCGGTGGAATCGGCCGCGACTTGCGTCTGTGCGCGGATGTCGTCGGGCACCGGAAACTTGCCGTTCACGACGAGCTTGTGACCGCCCTTCAAAAGGTTGCGCGCCATGTGCGCGCCCATGATGCCAAGGCCGATGAATCCAATGGTTGCCATACTCTCTTGCTCTCCTTGTGTCTCGGGTTTTAAGCGGCGGCGCGCGGCTTTGCGGCGGCGATCGTGCGAAGCCAGCCAAGGCCCGCTTCGGTGCTTGCAAGCGGCTTGTATTCGCAGCCGATCCATCCTTCGTAGCCGATCGAATCGAGCAGATCGAACAGGAACGCGTAGTTGATCTCGCCCGTGCCCGGTTCGTTGCGCCCCGGATTGTCGGCGAGCTGGATATGCGCGATCGACGGCAGGTTCTTCTTGATCGTCGCGGCCAGTTCGCCTTCCATGCGCTGCATGTGATAGATGTCGTATTGCAGGAACAGATTGTCCGAGCCGACCGCACGGATCACGTCGAGCCCTTCGGACGAACGGTTCAGCGCGAAGCCCGGAATATCGTAGGCATTGCACGGCTCGACGAGCAGGCGGATGCCTTCCTTCTTCAATGCATCGGCGGCGAAGCGCAGGTTTTCGATGATCGTCGTGCGCGCCTGTTCCTTCGATACCCCCGCCGTCGGAATGCCAACGAGGCAGTTCACTTGCGGCACCTTCAGCGCCTTCGCGTATTCGATTGCGCGGGGCACGCCTTCACGGAACTCGCTCACGCGACCCGGCAGGCAGGCGATGCCGCGTTCGCCCGCTTCCCAGTTGCCCGCGGGCAGGTTGTGCAGCACGATCCGCAGGTCGTGTTCCTCGATGCGTGCTTGCAAATCGCCGGTCGAGTACGCATACGGAAACAGGAACTCGACCGCCTTGAAGCCCGCCTTCGACGCCGCCGCGAAGCGGTCGAGGAAAGGGACTTCGTTGAACAGCATGGTCAGGTTCGCGGCAAATTTCGGCATGTCTTTATTCCTGATGGTCGGTCAGTTCTAGGACGCTCAGTCGAGCGGCGTCACGGTCACGGCGGTCGGCGCATCGGCGCGCGTTTCGGCGAGCTCTTCGAACTCGTTGATCGCGTCGATCTCGGTGCCCATCGCGATGTTGGTCACGCGTTCGAGAATCATCTCGACCACGACCGGCACCTGATGTTGCGCCGCGAGCGCCTGAGCCTGTTTCAACGCCGGCGCGATGTCTTCGGGCTTGTGCACGCGCAGCGCCTTGCAGCCGAGTCCCTCGGCGACCGCGACGTGATCCACGCCGTATCCTTCGAGCTCCGGCGCGTTGATGTTGTCGAACGCGAGCTGCACGCAGTAGTCCATGTCGAAGCCGCGCTGCGCCTGACGAATCAGACCGAGATACGAGTTGTTCACGACCACGTGCACGTAAGGCAGCTTGAACTGCGCGCCGACAGCGAGTTCCTCGATCATGAACTGGAAGTCGTAGTCGCCCGAGAGCGCGACGATCGTGCGTTGCGGGTCCGCGGCGCGCACGCCGAGCGCGGCGGGAATGGTCCAGCCGAGCGGGCCGGCCTGGCCGCAGTTGATCCAGTTGCGCGCCTTGAACACGTGCAGGAACTGCGCGCCCGCGATCTGCGAAAGACCGATCGTCGAGACGAAGCAGGTGTCGCGATCGAACGCGAGATTCATCTCTTCGTAGACGCGCTGCGGCTTCATCGGCACGTGGTCGAAGTGGGTCTTGCGCAGCATCGTGCTCTTGCGTTGCTGGCAGTCCTTGACCCATTGCGAACGGTCCGCAAGCTTGCCCGCGGCTTTCCATTCCTTCGCCACTTCGACGAAGAGTTCGAGCGCGAACTTCGCATCCGACACGATGCCGAGGTCCGGTCCGAACACGCGGCCGATCTGCGTCGGCTCGATATCCACGTGCACGAACTTACGGCCCTTGGTGTAGACCTCGACGCTGCCCGTATGGCGATTCGCCCAGCGATTGCCGATGCCAAGCACGAAGTCCGACGCGAGCATGGTCGCGTTGCCGTAGCGGTGCGACGTCTGCAGACCGCACATGCCTGCCATCAGCGGATGATCGTCGGGAATCGCGCCCCACGACATCAAAGTCGGGATCACTGGCACGCCGAGCGTTTCGGCGAACTCGACGAGCAGATCTTCCGCCGCTGCGTTCAGCACGCCGCCGCCGGAAACGATCAAGGGCTTCTCGGCGTCGTTGAGCATCGAGAGCGCTTTTTCGACTTGAGCGCGCGTGGCTTTCGGCTTGTAGATCGGCAGCGGCTCGTAGGTGTCGATATCGAACTCGATCTCGGCGAGCTGCACGTCGATCGGCAAGTCGACCAGCACCGGACCCGGACGGCCCGAGCGCATCAGATGGAACGCCTGCTGAAACACGCGCGGCACGAGCGCCGGTTCGCGCACGGTGACGGCCCACTTGGTGACGGGCTTGGCGATCGATTCGATATCGACGGCCTGGAAGTCTTCCTTGTACAGACGCGCACGCGGCGCCTGGCCCGTGATCGCGAGAATGGGGATCGAATCCGCCTGAGCCGAGTAGAGGCCCGTGATCATGTCCGTGCCCGCCGGCCCCGACGTACCGATACAAACGCCGATATTGCCGGGAGCCGCGCGCGTATAACCTTCGGCCATGTGCGAGGCGCCCTCGACGTGGCGCGCCAGCACATGGCTGATGCTGCCGGCTTTTCTGAGCGCCGAGTAAAACGGGTTGATGGCGGCGCCGGGAACACCGAACGCGGTGTCGATGCCTTCCTTCTCCAGCACGAGGACGGCTGCGTCGACGGCTCTCATCTTGGGCATGGTTGTCTCCTTCCAGGGGTCTCTATTCGGGGTTGCTGTCTTGGTCGTGCGCATGGCAGCAGGCTTCCGATGCACTTTAGGCGCGTGCAAAAGGTTTGATAAGATCAACCGCAGTCGTTTTTTACCAAACAAAAAGTATCGAATGAGGCCGGAGACAAAGAGATGGACCGCTTCAAGCAGATCGAAACCTTCGTGCGCGTGGCCGAAGCCGGCAGTCTCGCGGCGGCGGCACTGGAAGAGGGCGTGTCGCCGGTGATCCTGGGCCGGCGCATCGACGCGCTCGAAAAGCGCCTAGGCGTCAAACTGATGTATCGCTCGACGCGCAGGCTCGTCGTGAGCGAAGAGGGCGCGGCGTTTCTCGACCGCTGCAAGAATCTGCTCGCGGAGTGGGATCAGGCCGAGAACGAACTCGCGGCCGGCCGGCGCGCGGTGGGCGGGCATCTGATCGTGTCGGCGCCGGCGGCGTTTGGGCGCATGCATGTCGCGCCGCACGCGCCGCTTTTCCTCGTCGATAAACCGGAATTGCAGATGTCGTTCAATCTGACCGACCGCGTCGTCGATCTGGTGCGCGAAGGTTATGACTTGTCGATCCGCATCGGCGGGGCGGTGGACCCGAACTTCGTCGCCGTGAAGCTCGCGAGCAACCGCCGCGTGGTTTGCGGCACGCCCGCGTATTTCAGGAAGCACGGCCGGCCGAAGACGCTCGAAGACTTGCCGAATCACAACTGTCTTGCGTTCAATCTGCAAGGCGGACAGAACCGCGGCTGGTACTTCCGCCGTAACGGCAAGCTCGTGACGGTGCGCGTGACCGGCAATCTCGACTGCAACGACGGCGAGTTGCTGCATCGCTGGGCGTCGGAGGGGCTCGGGCTCGGCTGGCGTTCGACCTGGGAGATTCAGCGTCAGTTGGCGTCGGGCGAACTCGAAACCGTGCTGGACGACTTCGAGCTGCCCGACTACGACATCCTCGCGGTTTATCCGCAGCAGCGCTACGTTCCGGCGCGCGTGCGTTACTTTATTGATTATTTGAAGGAAATTTACGCGCAGGACGGTTATTGGAGCCGTCCGCTCGCGCTTCCCGGCGAACCATTGCCCGCCGGGACGCACGCAGCTTGAGCGTCGCTCGCGCGGCTTTGTGCGGCTCGTGCGGCTCTGTGCGGCTGTGTGCGGCTGTGTGCGACTCGTGCGGCTCTGTGCGGCCACGTTGTAACTGCTTGAAATCATGGCCAAAGTCTTTCGGAAACCGCCGATTTGGCTTGCCTTGGGGAAGGCATCGCGTTATAGTCTTGGGCTTCTCACTTGCCGCACCGGTCCGACGCCCGGGTGGCTTTAATCCAAAAGTTCAGTACAAGGAGTGAATATGCGTCATTACGAAATCGTATTTATCGTGCATCCCGATCAGAGCGAGCAAGTGCCCGCCATGATCGAGCGCTACAAGAGCACGATCACCTCGCACGGTGGCCAGATCCACCGTATCGAAGACTGGGGCCGTCGCCAACTGGCCTACATGATCGAGAAACTCGCGAAGGCTCACTACGTCTGCATGAACATCGAATGCGATCAAGCTACGCTCGAAGAACTCGAGCACGCATTCAAGTTCAACGACGCCGTTTTGCGTCACCTCATCGTCAAGATGAAGAAGGCCGAAACCGGCCCATCGCCTATGATGAAGGAAGTGCAGCGCGAAGAAGCCAAGAAGGCGGCCTCGCAGCCGTCCGAAGCGCAGGCTTAAGGCGAAGATTTTCGTCAGCCACCAGGAATTAAGTGAACAGGCTGCAACTGACAGCAAGCGTCGTGGAACGCGAACCGGTGCGATACACGCCCGCCGGCGTACCAATCGCAAGCTGCACGTTGCATCACCGAACGGAAGTCGTCGAAGCGGGCATTGCCCGTCAAGTCGAACTGACAATGCCGGCCGTAGCCGCCGGCGAGGTGAGCGGCAGACTGGAAAGCTGTCAGATGGGCGTGGAAACACGCTTCACCGGCTTTCTGGCTAAAAAAAGCCGCAACGCACGAACCCTGGTGTTTCACATCACAGAATTGCAGGACATTGGAAAGGACTGAACATGCCCCGCCCGACTGGTAAGAAATTCGACAAGCGTCGTCAGCAACAAAACCCGCTCTTCAAGCGCAAGAAGTTCTGCCGTTTCACGGCGGCCGGTGTCGAGTACATCGACTACAAGGACACGGAAACGCTGAAGGACTTCGTCGGCGAAAACGGCAAGATCACGCCGGCTCGTCTGACTGGCACGAAGGCGCACTATCAGCGCCAGCTCGACACGGCAATCAAGCGCGCGCGTTTCCTCGCGCTCCTGCCGTACACCGACCTGCACAAGGCCTAATCAGACGACGCATAAGGAACAAGCCAAAATGCAAATCATTCTTTTGGAAAAAGTCGTCAACCTGGGCAACCTGGGCGACATCGTCAAGGTCAAGGACGGCTACGCACGTAACTTCCTGATCCCCGGCAAGAAGGCTCGCCGCGCAACGAAAGACGCAATCGCCGAATTCGAAGTGCGCCGCGCCGATCTCGAAAAGGTTGCTGCTGAAAAGCTGGCTTCCGCGCAAAAGCAAGGCGAAAAGCTGAACGGCTTCACGGTTCAGATCTCGCAGAAGGCAGGTGTGGACGGCCGTCTGTTCGGCTCGGTCACGAACGCCGACATCGCCGAAGCACTCAAGGCTCAAGGCTTCGCAGAAGTGGAAAAGGCGCAAGTGCGTCTGCCGCAAGGCCCGCTGAAGCTGGTGGGTGACCACGCTGTTCAAGTGGCGCTGCATACGGACGTGCTGGTCGACGTCACGGTGTCGGTGCTGGGCGAGCACGCCTAAGGTCGCTGCGGACCGCTGGTAAGGCTTCACGCCCAGCCAGCCGAGTCCGGCAGAAAAGAAGGGCAGGAACCGTTTCAGGTTCCTGCCTTTTTTATTGTCCGCTTGCGTCTATTTCATCGATAATTCCACCCCATGAACGCTCCGTCCAAAGACCCGCAACTCGACGCGCTGAAGGTTCCGCCGCACTCGATCGAAGCCGAGCAATCGGTGATCGGCGGTTTGCTGCTGGACAACGCGGCGTGGGACCGAATCGCCGACGTGATGTCGCAAGGCGATTTTTATCGCTATGACCATCGGATCATCTACGAGCACATTGGCAAGCTGATCTCGACCACGCGGCCCGCCGACGTCATTACCGTCTACGAAGCGCTCAACATGGCGGGCAAGGCCGAGGAAGTGGGCGGGCTCGCGTATCTGAATGCGCTTGCTCAGAACACGCCTAGCGCAGCGAACATTCGCCGTTACGCGGAAATCGTGCGCGATCGCGCGGTGCTGCGCCGCCTGGTTTCCGTCGCCGATGAAATTTCCGCCGATGCCTTCAATCCGCAAGGCAAGGAAGTGCGCCAGATTCTGGACGAGGCGGAATCGCGTGTGTTTTCCATCGCCGAGGACGGGGCACGCGGCACGCAGGGCTTTCTGGAAATCGGACCGCTGCTTACGCAAGTTGTCGAGCGCATCGACACGCTTTACCACACGGCCAATCCAAGCGATGTCACGGGCACGCCAACCGGCTTCGTCGACCTCGACCGCATGACGTCGGGCATGCACGGCGGCGAATTGATCATCGTGGCGGGACGTCCGTCGATGGGTAAGACAGCGTTCTCGATGAACATCGGCGAATACGTGGCGGTGGAGTATGGTCTGCCCGTCGCCGTTTTCTCGATGGAAATGCCCGGCACGCAACTGACCATGCGTATGCTCGGCTCGGTCGGCCGGCTGGATCAACACAGAATGCGTACCGGCCGCCTCACCGACGAAGACTGGCCGAAGCTCACGCACGCGGTTCAGAAAATGAGCGAGGCGCAGCTTTTCATCGATGAAACGGGCGGTCTGAACCCCATGGAACTGCGCTCGCGCGCGCGGCGCTTGTCGCGGCAGTGCGGCAAACTCGGGCTCATCATCGTCGATTATTTGCAGCTGATGTCCGGCTCCGGCGGCGGCGAAAACCGCGCGACCGAAATCTCGGAAATCTCGCGCTCGCTCAAGGGGCTCGCGAAAGAACTCGACGTGCCGGTGATCGCGCTTTCGCAGTTGAATCGCGGTCTGGAACAGCGCCCCAACAAGCGTCCGATCATGTCGGATTTGCGGGAATCCGGCGCTATCGAGCAGGACGCGGACGTGATTCTCTTCATCTACCGCGACGAAGTTTATAACCCCGACAGCCCGGACAAGGGCACGGCGGAAATCATCATCGGCAAGCAGCGTAATGGTCCGATCGGGCCCGTGCGGCTGACTTTCCACGGCCAATACACGAAGTTCGACAATTTCGCCGGCGCGCAGAGTTTTTACGGCGAATAACGCCCGAAGCCGCGCGCATCCCTTCTGCTCGATGTCAAGACTTCGTGTCGACACGCGCCGCGCGGCGCTTCGCGCGCGGTGCGTGGGCTGCCGGGCAAAGGTACAATATGTCGGTTTGATGTCTGTCTCATTGACCCATTTTTCGGGATTTTCATGTTCGGTCGTTTCATGCCCACCGAGGGCAAATTCTTCGAGATTTTCAACGCGCACGCGAAATGCATCATCGATGCAAGCCGCGAGCTCGAATTGCTGATCGATAACCTCGACGAAGCCGAGGTCCACAAGCAGAACGTCCAGACGGCCGAAAAGCGCGCCGACAAGCTCACGCACGAAACCATCGATCTGCTGCACAAGACTTTCATCACGCCGCTCGATCGCGACGAAATCCACAAGCTCATCACGACGATGGACGACATCCTCGACTTGATGGAGGACGTCGCCACGGCCATTTCGCTCTACGACGTACGCGCGGTGACTTCCGAGGCGAGCCAGCTCGCGCACATCTGCACGGCGACGTGCCTGCGTGTGCAGAAGGCGGTCGAATTGCTCGCGGACATGAAGCGCGCGAGCGAAATCCTGAAGATCTGCGAAGAAATCGACCGCCTGGAATCCGACGCCGACCGCGTCTTGCGCTCCGCCATGTCGAAACTTTTCCGCGAGGAAGACGACGTCAAGACGCTGATCAAGCTGAAGGCCATCTACGAGTTGCTGGAGACGATCACCGACAAGTGCGAAGACGTCGCGAACATCATCGAAGGCATCGTTCTGGAAAACGCCTGACCACGCCGGCCATGCCCGCCAGCGCGTGATCAAAGCTCCGTGCGGCGGGTCAAGAGGACAAAACCGGCGCTTTTCACAGCTGGTCAAAACAAAAGCAACCGATGCATTCGATTCAACTCGCCATCTGGGCAGTCGCCTTGCTCGTCATAGTCGCGCTCGCGTTCGACTTCATGAACGGCTTTCACGACGCGGCCAACTCCATCGCCACGGTGGTCTCCACCGGCGTGCTCAAGCCGCAACAAGCGGTCGCTTTCGCGGCGGCGTTCAACGTCATCGCGTATTTCATCTTCCACCTGAAGGTCGCGGCGACCGTCGGCAAGGGAACGATCGATCCCGATATCGTCGACCACTACGTGATCTTCGGCGCGCTCGTCGGCGCGATCGGCTGGAATATCGTCACATGGCACTACGGCATTCCGTCTAGCTCGTCGCACGCGCTGATCGGCGGACTCGTCGGTGCCGCGCTCGCCAAGTCGGGCTGGGGATCGCTCAACATGGACGGTCTTCTCAAGACTGTCGCGTTCATTTTCATTTCGCCGCTGCTCGGCTTCGTGCTCGGCTCGTTTTTCATGCTGCTCGTGTCGTGGCTGTATTTCCGCACGCCGCCATCGAAGGTAGACAGGCGCTTCCGGCGCTTGCAGCTCATTTCCGCCGGGCTTTACTCGCTCGGCCACGGTGGGAATGACGCGCAAAAGACCATCGGCATCATCTGGATGCTGCTGATCGCGACTGGCTACGCTTCTTCCGCGGCAGATGCGCCGCCTATCTGGGTTATCGGTTTGTGTTACCTGTCGATGGGTCTTGGCACTTTGTTCGGCGGCTGGCGCATCGTGCGCACCATGGGTCAGAAGATCACCAAGCTCAAGCCCGTCGGTGGTTTTTGCGCGGAAACGGGCGGGGCGATCACGCTCTTCGTCGCATCGTTCCTCGGCATTCCAGTGTCCACCACGCATACGATCACGGGCGCCATCGTCGGTGTGGGCGCGACGCAGAAATTCAGCGCGGTGCGCTGGGGCGTCGCGGGAAATATCGTGTGGGCGTGGATCTTGACTATTCCGGCATCCGCGGTGCTCGCGGCGGTCGGTTGGTGGATCGGCCACCGAATCTTGTAGTCGGTTTCTTCAGCGGCCCCGTTCACGACGGGGCCGTTTTGCATCTGTTGCAAATCGATTGCCGCGCTCGGCGGCGTCGCTCTCAGATGATCGGCGACGACACTCCGTCCATCGGAATGATTGCGCCCGATACATAACTCGCGCGACGGCTCGCTAGGAACAGCGCGACGTCGGCGATTTCCTCGGGTTTCGCGTAGCGGCCAAGCGGCACCTTCGACTGGCTCTCGGCGAGCACGGCGTCGCGTGTCGTCCCTTGCCGTTCGGCTTCGAGCGCGAGGGCTTCCTCGACGCGTTCGGTGAGCGTCGATCCCGGATTGATCGCGTTGATGCGAATGCCGAGCTTGGCATAGTGATGCGCAAGGCCGACGGTATTGAGCATGAGCGCCGCATTGGCCGCGCCGCCCGCAATATGAATGTCCGACGCGATTTTGCCGCCCATGCCGACGATATTCACGATCGCGCCCGGCTCTATGTTCGGATCGCCGCGCAAGCGTTCGGCCATGCGCTTTAGCACCACTTGCTGCGGATAGACGTAGGAGAAGTATTTCGCGTCCATCGCGGCTTTATACGCGGCAGCGTCGAGCGTGTCGGGATCGTACCGGCGCGCGGCGCCGGCGCTGTTGATCAGGATGTCGATGGGGCCGAGCGCGGCGCTCGCTTCCTCGACGACATCTTCGGCGCTGTGCGCTTCGTGCAGATCGGCGCGGGCGAGATGCACGTGATGACCTTCTTTCGCGAGTTGTTCGCGGGCGCGCGCGAGGTTGGCGGCATCGCGCGAGACGATCGCGACTTTTGCGCCTTCGCTTGCAAAGGCTTTTGCGCATGCAAAACCGATTCCCTTGCTGCCGCCCGTGATCAGGACGACTTTCCCGGCAAGACCCAAGTCCATGGTGATTGGCTCCTTCTGATTGCGCCGCCTGTCGCGGCGGGATCCAGTCACGATAGCAGAGAGGGGCGACGACTGTGGATGGCGATGGAGTTGCGTTTCGCTCGGTTCGATATGTATCGATGCGCTTGAGCCGCGCGCGGCGGTGCCGAAACCGAAGGGCTATTTCTATCCATGAAGCCTAAATCCGGCGATATAGGGCAACGCGGACAGAACAAAACGGCAGACGCGAACAGCGCGACGAAGAGATTCCGGCCTCAAAGTCGGTGTTTCGGGACGCGGCCGCGCGCCTTGAATCTCGTGTGAGTCTCAGTTGCTGCCGGTGGCGAAGCGCGCGATGGGATCGTCAGCTTGGTTCGAACGCGGCGCGGTAAGCGAGCCGGTCGATGCGCGGATGACGTGCGCGGGCGGATCGGCGGGATCGCTCGTTGCCTGCGCCGCGCGCGCTTGCTTGCGTGCGGCGTTCGATGTCGGCGGCGGCGGTTCGAAGGCGTCAGCGGCGGCTTGGATGGGATCGGGGGAAGCGTTTGCCGAGCCTGCCACCGCGGATGGCGCGATTGCACCGGCAAGGCGGGCTTGGCGTTGTGCGGCGCTCAAGGCGGGTGGCGGAGGTTCGAAGGCGTCGGCGCTGGATCGTGCGGTATTGGTGGTTGCACCTGCCGCAAGCGCTTGACGCTGCGCCGCGCTCAAAGTAGGTGGCGGCGGCTCGAAGGCATCGGTACTGGATTGTGCAGTACCGGTTGCCGCGCGTGCCTGTCGCTGCGCCGCGGTCAAGGTCGATGGGAGCGGCTCGAAATCATCGGCATTCGATCGCGCGGAACTGGCCGTCGCGCCGGCCGCAAGCGCCTGCCGCTGCGCAGCACTCAAACTGGATGGCGGCGGCTCGAACGCATCGGCGTTGGATCGTGCGGTATTAGTCACCGTGCTTCGCCGTTCCCCCGCATTCAATGCCGATACAGGCGGTTGATATGCTTCGTTACTCGTCCCCGCCGCGCTTTCCCGAGCATATGAATCGGCAGGCGTCGAAGATAACCGTCCATTAGCCGAAGCCTGAGCGCTCGCACCCGCCGCCGTCGGCACGTCAGATCCAGCAGGCGACGCCAAGTACGTCGGCGCATCGAAAGGCGCGGGCCCGCTCTTCGGCGGCGCAACGCGCCGGATTCCGTCGAAACGCTTTGCCCAATAAGGATTGGTCAAATAATCGAGCCGGACCGTCCCGCCCGTCGATGGCGCATTCACGAACCGCAACTTGCCGACATAAATCCCGACATGCGAATGCGCCCGCCCCGTCGTGTTGAAGAAAATCAGATCGCCGGGCGCAACGCCGTCCGGCTCGATCGATTCCCCGCGCCCGCTCATCTCGGCGGTCGTTCGCGGCAGATTCACCGATGCCGCGCGATCCACCACGTAGCGTACGAGTCCGCTGCAATCGAAGCCCGCTTCCGGCGTATTCCCACCCCATCGATACGGCACACCAACGAGCGCCATCGCCTGAATCGAAATTTCCTCGCGCCCGACGCTATGGTCGACGAAAGTCGGGAAACCAGGAGGCGGCTTGTACGTGCGATTCGCGGCTGTCGACGATGCCGCCGGCTTGCGCGTGCTCTCCTGCGGCACGCTTCCACACGCGGCGAGCAGAACGGAGACAAGAAACGGCAGCCAGATTCGACGCATTGCAGACGGCGAGCAGCATCTCGCCAAAAGAGGGCAGTCTGTCGATACTAGACCGCCGAACGGACGTGCGGCAAGTTTTCCTGAGACATCACATGAAGTTTGCGTCGTAAGTGTTGCAGTGGCGAAACGATCGGACGAATAGAAACGGCCCGGCGAATCGCTTCACCGGGCCGTTTCGTCAAGTCAAAAGCGCTTACAAAATATCCGACGCGTAATCCGCCAAACGCGAGCGCTCGCCGCGCGCAAGCGTCACATGGCCGCTATGCGTCCATCCCTTGAAGCGATCCACCACGTAGGTCAGGCCGGAACTGCCTTCAGTCAGATAAGGCGTGTCGATCTGCGCGATATTGCCCAGGCAAATGATCTTCGTGCCCGGACCCGCGCGCGTGACGAGCGTCTTCATCTGCTTGGGCGTGAGATTCTGCGCCTCGTCGATGATCACGTACTTATCCACGAACGTCCGGCCGCGCATGAAGTTCATGCTCTTCACCTTGAGACGCGAGCGAATCAGTTCTTGCGTCGCCGCGCGGCCCCATTCGCCGGCGGCATCGTCGGTTTTCTGCAGGACTTCGAGGTTGTCGTCGAATGCGCCCATCCACGGCTGCATCTTCTCTTCCTCGGTGCCCGGCAAAAAGCCGATGTCCTCGCCCACGGGCACGGTCGCGCGCGTCACGATGATCTCGTTGTAGCGCTTGTCGTCGAGCACTTGCGCCAAGCCGGCGGCAAGCGCCATGAGCGTCTTGCCGGTGCCGGCCTGACCGAGCAGGGTGACGAAATCGACCTCCGGGTTCATCAGCAAGTTGAGCGCGAAGTTCTGCTCGCGATTGCGCGCCGTGATGCCCCACACGTTGTTCTTGTGATGGCCGTAGTCGCGCAGCGTCTGCAAGAGCGCCGTCTTGCCGTTCAACTCGCGCACCACCGCATGGAACGACGGCTCGCCGTTCTGCGGCTCCAGATAGACGAACTCGTTGACGAGCATCGACGAACACAGCGGACCGGTCACGCGGTAATACGTGGTGCCAGTTTTCGTGTCCTGCCAGCTCTCCATGCCCTTGGCGTGCTTGGTCCAGAAGTCCTGCGGCAGCGCGCGTACGCCCGAATAGAGCAGGTCCTTGTCTTCGAGAACCTGATCGTTGAAGTAGTCTTCGGCGGGCAAGCCGAGCGCATGCGCCTTGATACGCATGTTGATGTCTTTCGACACCAGCACGACCTGCCGGTCCGGGCGCTCTTTCTGCAACGCGCGCACGACGCCGAGAATCTGGTTGTCCGCCTTGCCGACAGGCAAGCCTTCGACCGGTTCGATATCGGTGAGCGTCGTCTGGAAGTAGAGCCGTCCGAGCGCGTCGCGATTACCCTGCGCGGCGAGCGGCAGCCCCGCCGACATCTCGCCCGCGTGCGCGACGAGCGCGTCGAGCGTGCGACTCACCTGACGCGCATTGCGCGCGACTTCCGACATGCCCTTCTTGTGATTGTCGAGTTCTTCGAGCGTCATCATCGGCAGATAGACGTCGTGCTCCTCGAAGCGGAAGAGCGAGCTCGGATCGTGCATCAGCACGTTGGTATCGAGCACGAAAAGCTTGTGCAATTCGGCTTCCTGCACGCCGCGCTGACGGCGTTTGTTCTGCGCGGCCGGCTCTTTCGCGGCGCGCGCGGCGGTCGTGGCCGCGGGCGCGACGGGTGCATCCGCGCGGCCGGTACGGGCTTCGCGCGCGGCGGGTTCGACAGGCGTTGCGGGCGCGGCTTCATCGGCTGCCTGACGCGCGTTCGGCGCCGGCTGCAGGAGCGCGGCGGTCTGTTTGGTGCGGCGTGCGCGCGTGGCAGGTGCGGGCGCGGCGGGCATGACGGCTTCGCTCGGCGCTTCGAGCGGAATCTGGGTCAGCACCTCGCTCGCGATGGAACGCAGCGTATGCGCGGCATTCGCCGCGGGACGCTCGGCGGCGACGGTCTGGACCGCGCCGTTTTCCTCGTCGCCGGATGACGACGTCTGTTTCTTCTGCTTCGACGGCCGGGCTTTGGCTTTGTATTCCTCAGCCGGGAGGAGATGGCCGAGCTTGGCCGGGGCGGTAGGCAAAGGCATGGTGTTCCCTCGAAAGGAATCGGGTCGTATATTGCGCGCCGCCTGTCGCATTCTGCTCGTTCGCCCTCGCAGCGAATCGTGGTTCGCAGTCTGCGTCCGGCGGCGCGCTTCGTTTGTCGAAAACGCCGGTTCGCCTAAGTTTCGATCTGCTCCTTGAGTGTGCGTCCACTGGTGTCGTGCGAAGGTCCGGAAAACTTCGTGGCCGACTGTGGCATTCGCGCGACGCCAATAAAAAAGCCGCCGTCCCGACTACCGGAACCAGCGGCTGACTTCGAGTCTGGTGCGCTGTACCGCCGTAGATGCCTCGCATAGCCCGGGCTCCTGCCGATTGCGCCTAAAGGCGTACGGCAGCTTTCGCTCGGTAGAAGGTCATGGGGTGGACAGGCGCTCATTGCGGACCAATATAGCGCGCCTCAAATTGCTTGTACAGCCTCGACGATGGCCTCGACGTGCCCCGGCACCTTGATGCCTCGAAACTCGCGGCGCAGCACGCCTTTTGCATCGAGCAGAAACGTGGAACGCTCGACGCCGCGCACTTCCTTGCCATACATCTTCTTCATTTTGATGACATCGAAAAGCGAGCAGATGGCTTCGTCGGCGTCCGATACCAGCGTGTACGGCAGCTCCAGTTTGGCCTTGAAGTTGTCGTGCGATCTCACGCTGTCGCGCGAGATGCCGACCACTTCCGCGCCAGCGGCCTGGAATTGATCGTAGTGGTCGCGAAATTGCAGGCTTTCCGTCGTGCAGCCGGGCGTGTTGTCCTTGGGATAAAAGAACAGCACGACTTTCTTGCCGCGCAGGTTCGAGAGCGTGAACTCGCCGCCGGTGGCGGGTGCGGTGAAGTCGGGAACGGGCTGATCGACTGCGACTGACACGAAGTTTCTCCTTTGTCGGCCAGGGTCGGGCGCGTAGCCCAACCTTGGCCAGATGTTGTTTATTTGAAGCAGAGGGACTAGTAAGCAGAAGCGGATCAGCCCGGCTGAACGATCAATTCGCCGGCGCGGCCAGGGATCTCGCCCCACGTGACAGGGTACGTGGGCAGGGAAGCGCGGTCCAGCGTCGCATGATAGTCGCCCATCGTGGCGAAGCTGTGTCCCTGCGCGCGCCATCCCGCCAGCAGTTGCTCGAACACCGGCGCGAGCTTCTGGCCTTCGAGTTCGGCGTGCAGCGTGAAAACCTGGTCGCGCGGATTGTTCTGCGTGTGACGCAAGAGATGCGCGGCGACGTTGGTCGTGTCGACACCATCGACGCCGAGGATTTCGTCGAGGGTCGGCAGGGTGGTCGGCATCTGAATGTGATCGAGCGTGCGGCCATTGAGCACTGGAATATACGGCGTATGGCCGCGCCCGTCGGATGCGTAGCGCATACCCCAGGCGTCGATCTGTTCGAACGCGTAGCCGTTCATCTGCCAGCCCGCCGCGCCATGCGTGACGGGCGGCGCGCCGAAAATCTCGATGAAGCGCGCATGGCTTTGCTGCATCTGCGACACGGTCCACGCCTGATCGCGCGCGCGCACGTTGTCCTGCCAGTAGACGTGATCCCAGGTATGGATGCCGCATTCGAACCCGGCTTCGTGGATGGCGCGCATTTCGGCCTTCGCCTCGCGGCCGATATCCGGCCCTGGCAGCAGTACGCCGTACATCAGCGTCTTCACACCGTAATGCTCGACGACAGACGTGCGCGACACCTTCTTTAGAAAGCCCGGCCGGAACACGCGGCGCAGCGCCCAGCCGGTGTGATCCGGCCCGAGGCTGAACAGAAACGTCGCGCGGGCGCTGCATTTGTCGAGCAATCTGCCGAGTTTGGGCACGCCTTCGCGCGTGCCGCGCAGGGTGTCGACGTCGATCTTGAGAACGATACGGGCCACGCGCCGTTCCTTAAGACTGCTCGACGAGCGCGCGAGCTTCGCCGACGAGCGTGCGATACGCTTCGAAAATCTTGCGCAGCGCGTCGTCCATGCTCGCTTCCGGCTTCCAGTCCAGTTCCTGCATGGTGTTGTCGATCTTCGGCACGCGGTTCTGCACGTCCTGATAGCCCGCGCCGTAGTACGCGCCCGACGAAGTCTCGACGAGCTGCACCTTCTTCGCGGTCTCCGCGTACTCGGGATACTCGGCGGCGAGCGCGAGCATCTTGTGCGCGAGTTCGCGCACCGAGAAGTTGTTGACCGGATTGCCGATGTTGTAGATCTTGCCCGACGCCATGCCGTCCTTGTTCTCGATGATCTTCATCAGCGCGCCGATGCCGTCGTCGATATCCGTGAACGCACGCTTTTGCGCGCCGCCATCGACGAGGCTGATGTTCTCGCCGCGCACGATGTGTCCCAGGAACTGCGTAACCACGCGCGACGAACCTTCCTTCGCGGTGTAGATGGAGTCGAGGCCCGGGCCGATCCAGTTGAACGGGCGGAACAGCGTGAAGTTGAGGCCTTCCATGCCGTAACCCCAGATCACGCGGTCCATCAACTGCTTCGAGCAGGCGTAGATCCAGCGCGGCTTGTTGATGGGGCCGTAGGAAAGCGTGGAGTTCTCCGGATCGAACTGCTCGTCGGCGCACATGCCGTACACCTCGGAGGTCGACGGAAACACGAGGTGCTTGCCGTACTTGACCGCCGACCGCACGATCGGCAGGTTGGCCTCGAAGTCCAGTTCGAACACGCGCAGCGGCTGCTTCACGTAGGTCGCGGGCGTGGCAATGGCGACGAGCGGCAGAATCACGTCGCACTTCTTGACGTGATACTCGACCCACTCCTTGTTGATGGTGATGTCGCCTTCGAAGAAATGCATCCGCTCGTGATTCGCGAGGTCGCCCAGGCGATCGGTTTGCATGTCCATCCCGAAGACTTCCCAGTCGGTCGTTTCGAGGATGCGCTTGGAAAGGTGATGGCCGATGAAGCCATTGACACCCAGGATGAGAACTTTTTTCATGAATGACGAGAGGATTGAATGATTCGGCCGAATTCGGCGGGTTCGACGGTGCGCTCCTCGCCCACGGGCTGCGCTTCGGCATTCAATGGCCGATGACGCAACTCGTGCACGGCGACGACGCGGCCATCGCCGCAGACGCCAAACAGCGCATTATCCGCCAGCGTCAGGCCGCAGGGCAAATCCCTGAGCGCGGCGAGCCGCTCGCGCGTAACGCCGGGCGCACCGGTTTCAGGAACGAGCCGCGCCCGCGCGACGATGAAGCGCTCGCCGCCCATGTCCGTGAACGCGCCGGGATAGGGCGGCGCCACCGCGCGAATCAGGTTGTAGACGCGTTGTGCGTTCGCCGTCCAGTCGATGCGGCCATCTTCCGGTTTGCGCCCGCCGTAGTAGCTGCCGGCGGCGAGATCGTTCGGCAGACGCGGCGCTTCGCCGGCAAGCAGGGCGGGCAGTACGCGCCAGAGCGTTTGCTCGGCGGCGACCACGGTTTTGTCGAAGACCTGAGCGGCGGTGTCATCCGGCAGGATAGGCACGGACGTCTGCGCGAGGATCGCGCCGGCGTCGGGCTTTTCGGCCATTTCGTGCAGCGTCGCGCCACTTTCGGTTTCGCCGTTGAGCACCGCCCAGTTGGTCGGCACGCGGCCGCGATATTTCGGCAACAGCGAGCCATGCATGTTGTACGCGCCGCGCCTGGCCAACGCGAGCAGCGTCACGGGCAGCATGTGCCGGTAGTAGAACGAGAAGATGAAATCCGGCGCGGCGTGGGCGACTGCGTCGTGCACGTCGGGCGCTTTGGGATCGGCGGGCGTGATCACGTCGATGCCATGTTCCGCCGCGACCTGCGCCACGCTGCCGAACCAGATGTTCTCGCTTGCGCTGTCCTCGTGCGTCACGACGAGCCGCACGTCGACGCCGCGCGCGAGCAGCACCTGCAGGCAGCGCACGCCGACATTGTGATAAGCGAATACGACGGCGCGCGGCTTCATCGGCCTTCGTCCTCGCGATCGGCGACCGCCAGATGGATCACTTGCTGGCGCGGCTGGCTGGCCGTTGGCAGGCCGTCGCGCTGCTCGAGAATGGTCTGCACGAGATAGCGCGGGCGCGCGCGCACTTGCTGATAAATCCGGCCGATATATTCGCCGAGCAGGCCGAGCGCGAAGATGATCACGCCGAGCATGAAAAACGTGATGGCGAAGAGCGTGAACACGCCCTGAACTTCCGCGCCGAACATGAAGCGGCGTATCAACAGCAGCAGGAACAGTCCCGCCGATCCGACCGAAAGGATCACGCCGATGAACGACAGCCATTGCAACGGCACGACCGAAAAGCCCGTCACGAGGTCGAAGTTCAGCCGGATGAGGCTATAAAGCGAGTACTTGGATTCGCCCGCGAAGCGCTCTTCGTGCGCCACGCCCACTTCGATCGGGTTCTGCGCGAAGGTGTAGGCAAGCGCTGGAATGAACGTGTTGATTTCGCCGCAGCGGTTGATCGTGTCGATGATATGCCGGCTGTACGCGCGCAACATGCAGCCCTGATCCGTCATGCGAATCTTGGTGATGCGCTCGCGCAGACGGTTCATGGCAAGCGATGCCTTTTTGCGCCACAGGCTGTCCTGCCGTTGTTCGCGAATGGTGCCGACGTAATCGTAGCCTTCACGCATCTTTTCGACGAGCTTGGCGATTTCCTCGGGCGGATTCTGCAAGTCGGCGTCGAGCGTGACGACGATCTCGCCGCGCGATTGCTCGAAGCCCGCGAGAATCGCCATGTGCTGACCATAGTTGCCGTTGAGCAGGATCACGCGCGTGGTGTCCGGACGCACGTGGAACTGCTGGGCGAGCAGCGCGGCCGACTTGTCGCGGCTGCCGTCGTTGATGAAGATCACCTCGTACGATGCGTCGAGCGCATCGAGCGCCGGATAAAGGCGCTCAAAGAGGGCGGCGAGGCCGGCTTCCTCGTTGTAGACCGGAATGACGACCGTTACCTCGGGTGCCGTCGCCGCGAAATCCGTATGACTCATGTTGCGCTGGGTGTCCTTGTTAGGCATGCAGTCTGGCGTGCTGCGCACAGATCTCGTCGATGGAAGTGACCACGTGCGCGATGTCCTCCGCGCTCATTTGCGGGAAAAGCGGCAACGTCACGTTGGATGCGCCGAAGTGCTCCGCGTGCGGGAACATGCCTTCCTTGAAGCCGCGCTCGCGATACAGCGTGAACAGATGCAGGGCCGGATAGTGCACGCCCGTGCCGATGCCGCGCTCCTTCAGCTCGCCCATGAACTGCGCGCGCGTGAGATTCAGTTGATCGAGCGGCAGCGTGACCTGAAACATGTGCCAGTTACTGTCCGTAAAGTTGCGCGGCGGCAAGCCTAGACCGAGTTTCACGGCCGCGCCGCCGTCGAAGGCATCGAAGTAAAGCTGCGCCAGTTCGCGCCGCCGTTGCGTGATGCTTTCCACCTTGCGCAGCGACCCGAGACCCACGCGCGCCGCCACATCCGTCAGGTTGTACTTGCCGCCGAGCACGTCGCAGTCCATGCCGTCGAAACCCGTGCGCGTGATGCCCTGCAGGCGATACTTCCGCGCGAGTTCGGCTTCGTCCTCGTCGTTCAAGACGAGCGCGCCGCCTTCGATCGACGTCACGTTCTTGTTCGCGTGAAAGCTGAACGAAACGAGATCGCCGAACGCGCCGATGCGCTTGCCGTTCCAGCTCGAACCGAACGCCTGCGCCGCGTCTTCGATCACGCGCAGCTTGTGGGCGCGTGCGATGGCGTAAAGCCGGTCCATATTCACCGGCAGGCCGCCCAGATACACCGGCATGATCGCCTTCGTGCGCGGCGTGATGGCGCGTTCCAGCAAGTTCAGGTCCATGTTGCGCGTGGCCGGGTCGATATCGACCAGAACCGGCGTCGCGCCGACTTCGATGATGACGTTCGCCGTCGATACCCAAGTCATCGCCGTCGTGATGACTTCGTCGCCCGCGCCGACGCCTGCAATTCGCAGGCCGATTTCCATCGTGCAGGTGCCTGAGTTGAACGCGCGCACCGGCCTGCCGCCGACGAACGCCGACAATTCCGCCTCGAACTGCTGGTTCTGCGGGCCCGTCGTGATCCAGCCGGAACGCAGCACGTCGGCGACGCCCTGAATGGTTTCTTCATCGATGTCGGGCTTGACGAAGGGCAGGAACGGCCGCGATGTCTGAGTCATGGACTATTTGCTTAAGAAAATGGAGTTGATCTGATGTATTGGCGGCACGAGTGAATTCAACGCCGGTCGCGGCGCCTAACCGCGCGCCAGCACGACCACGCCGAGCAGAATGATGCCGATGCCGATCAGCCGCTGCAGCGAGAGCACCTCGCCGAACAAATACCATGCCGCGAAGGCGTTGACGACATAGCCGAGCGAGAGCATCGGATAGGCGATCGACACATCCACGCGCGACAGGCCGACGATCCACACGCCCACGCTCAGCACATAGCAGGCAAGGCCGCCGATGATCGGCCATTGCGTCGCGATCCTGAAACCGACCGGCAGAATGTTGCTCGCCGTGAGTTCGAAGTGCCCGACGGCGTTGACGCCCGCCTTCAGCAGCAACTGCGCGCACGCGTTCAACAATACGCCGATGAGGATACAAGCGAAGGAAATCGGATTCATTGCGGATTAGTCGCGGGTTGGCGCCTGGTTGATCGTGCCGACGGTCTTGCTGGTCTCACACGATAAGGAAAAAGCCGGGCCGCCACAACGGGGTTGGCCGAACGGTCGTGCAATCCGTTTGCGCGCGTGGCACGCACTGTGTCAGACGTGATGCCGCGCGAGGTGGCAGAGTGCGCCATCACGGTTGCGGTTTCTCGACGATCACACGGCGCGCGTCGCGGGCGATGACCTGCATCGGCACATGGCGGGCGGCGAGGTCGTCGTAGCGGCCAGGCGGCATCAGCGCGAGCGCATACGGTTGCGAGTCCCAAAGCTTGACCCATTGGTCGATGCTCGGCACCCACTTCCGCGGCTCCGTCTGCACGCCGAAGGTGAGTTCGTCGGCTTCCTGCACCATGATCATCGGCTGATCGAGATAGAACGGCATGGTGTGATCGAGCTTGGCGATCGAGTAAAAGGGCGTGCCGGGCGGGAGTTTCGCCATCGCGGCTTTCACGGCTGGCACGAGCTTGACGCCCGAGCTGTCGGTGCCGAATACGTCGTGACCCGTTCCCGCGATGGTGCCGAGCAGCAGCCACGCCGCGCCCAGCCCTGCCGCGCCCGCAAGCACGTTCCGGCGATTGAGCCAGAGCGCCGTGAGCGTCACGACGAACGCCACCGCCAGTCCCGCATAAACCCATATCTGGAACGCGCGATACAGCGCATTGGGCGTATTCGCGCTGCCCGCCCGGCCGATGAAGATCGCGCCGAACGCCGCGGCGATCAGGAACACCGCATAGCCGATCAGATGCATGCGATAACGCGGCTTCGTCAGCGACGGCAGATAAAGCCCGAAGACGAGCGCGAGCGCCGGTGCAATCGGCAAGACATAGGACAGCAGCTTCGAATGCGAGGCGCTGAAGAACAGAAAAATGAACGCGGACCAGACGAGCAGCATGGTCACGGGCGCGAAGCCGTTGGGCTGGCGCGGCGTCTTGAGACCGTGGCGCACGCTCTGGAACGCGATCGACAGCCACGGCAGAAAGCCGACGATGAGCACCGGCACGAAGTAATAGAACGGTCCGGGACGGTTCTGCTCGGGCGTCAGATAGCGCTTGAACTGCTGCACGATGAAGAAGAAATTGAAGAACTCGGGGTTCTTCATCTGCACGAGCACGAACCACGGCGCGACGACGATCAGGAACACGATCAGCCCGCTGCCGATATAAAGCCGCTTCCAAAGCGCCCAGTCGCGCGCCACGAGCGAGTAGATGATCAGCACCGCGCCCGGCAGGATTACGCCGACGAGCCCCTTGGAGAGCATGGCCGCGCCCATCGCCGCCCAGCAAAGCCACATCCAGAGCCGCACCTCGCGCACGGCCAGCCCTGGGCGTTGCGCGAGCAAAAGCGCGCAGAGCGTGAGCCCCATCCAGAACGACAGGCCCATGTCGAGCGTGTTGAAGTGGCCCATCAGGTTCCAGTACGGGCAGGTCGCGAGAATCACGGCGGCCGCGAAGCCCGTCATCGCGTTGAAGACCCGCGCGCCCGTGTAGCCGACCATCAGCACGCCCGCGAAGCCGCAAAGCGCCGTATAGAACCGTGCCTGCCATTCGCCGACGCCGAACCACGCAAAGGTCAGCGCGTTCGCCCAGGTCTGCAGCGGCGGTTTCTCGAAGTATTTGTAGCCGTTGTAGCGCGGCGTGATCCAGTCGCCGGTGACGAACATTTCGCGCGCCATTTCGGCGTAGCGGCCCTCGTCGCTCGGCACGAGATGCCTGAGCCCAAGCGGCCCGAACCAGATGACGGCCAGCGCGACGACGAGAAGAATGAGTGAGAGACGCGTGAGCGGTAGCCGCGAAGGCGTATCGTTCATGAAGTCGACCTGTTCGATGCCGCCATGCGCGGCGCTTGTGAATGAGTGGCGCAACCGGCCGCGCGGGGCGCGAAGCCGTCGCTTGCGTGCAGGCTCGCATGAGCGCCGGACTGGCCGTGGCGCACGCTGTGTTACCGCCTTTCAGGTTCGGCGCAACGTTCGCCGGGCGGGAGTGTATCGCACTGCCAGGCCGGATTCGTCAAATTGGCGCACGCCGGGCGCCGAGAAGCCAGCGCGTGCGCCAAAGAGGCGCCTGTCGCCGAAGTATTGCGGCGCATCCTTAGCCGAGCCTTAGTTTCCGCTCATTCCTCGATCAGCAGTGCGGCGGCCACGCGCCGGCCTTCGGACATCAATATGTTGTAGGTGCGGCAGGCAGCGCCGATATCCATCGTTTCCACGCCGATACGATGCTTGGTCAACGCTGCCGTGAGCCGCGGATGCGGAAAGCGCAATCTGGAACCGCTGCCGAAGATGACCACTTCGGGCGCGGCTTTCACGAGTTCCTCGAAATGCTCGGGCGCGAGCGCGTCGAACGATGCCACCGGCCATTTGACGACGGGCGCCTCGGGCATGACGATCACGCTGCCCTCATGGCGTTCGAGATTGATCGCGACGAAGTCGTCTCCGTAGCTCGTGATGGTGTTGAGCGCGCCGCTGGAGTCTTGATGAAGTTTCAAAACGATGGTCCGGCAAGGAAAGGAGTAAAACCCGGCATCCGCCGTACGCGGCTGAAAAAAGCGCGAGAAGGCGGCGGAAAACGCACCAAAAGGCGCTTCGCGCCAGTGTTTGGTGCATTGCGGAACCGGGCCATAATCAGTAAATTATAACTTTCCAGCCGCGCGGACCGCTCGCGCGGCCCCCGTTGCGCTCGCGTGCCGCCACAAGCCGCCTTCGACACGCAATCCGTACCGTTACGCCTGCGCCCCTATCCGGCGCGGTGTTCCTCGCCCAGGGTTCAAAATCCCGAGAAGCGGCGGCAGTCCAGTAACATGCCGTAGTCTGCCGCAGCTCGTCGCCATCCCGCGTCACTTCGTGTCATCTCGCTTCGCGTGCGCGTTCCAGAAGCGGACACGAACCGCCGGAGCATCGACCGAAGCACCTGCTGCATCGAAACGCCGAAACGACAGAACGCCAGAACGCCAGAACGAATCCTTAAAACGAATCCACCAGACAGCCCAAACACAAGAGCCGCGCCCGTGAAACCGATTCTCAAATCCAACAAGCTGCAAAACGTCTGCTACGACATTCGCGGGCCCGTGCTCGAACACGCGAAGCGTCTCGAAGAAGAAGGGCATCGCATCATCAAGCTCAATATCGGCAATCTGGCGCCGTTCGGTTTCGAAGCGCCGGACGAGATCATTCAGGACATGATCCGCAATTTGCCGGGTTCGTCGGGCTATTCGGATTCGAAGGGCGTATTCGCCGCGCGCAAGGCGATCATGCATTACACGCAGCAAAAGGGCGTGACGGGCGTGACGCTCGACG
This sequence comes from Caballeronia sp. GACF4, assembly GCF_023631025.1. Classification (NCBI taxonomy): domain Bacteria; kingdom Pseudomonadati; phylum Pseudomonadota; class Betaproteobacteria; order Burkholderiales; family Burkholderiaceae; genus Caballeronia; species Caballeronia sp. GACF4. The sequence goes on along the minus strand of NZ_JALQDW010000005.1, from coordinate 105,597 downwards.
ACATTTTCATCGGCAACGGCGCGTCGGAACTTATCGTCATGGCCATGCAGGCGCTTCTGAACGATGGCGACGAGGTGTTGCTGCCCGCGCCCGACTATCCGCTCTGGACGGCCGCGGTAAGTCTTTCCGCCGGCACGCCGCGTCACTACATGTGCGACGAAGGCAATGGCTGGATGCCCGATCTCGACGACATCCGCTCGAAGATCACCGCCAACACCAAGGCGCTCGTCGTCATCAACCCAAACAATCCGACGGGCGCGCTGTATTCGGACGAACTGCTGCTCGAACTGATCGACATTGCGCGCGAACACGGCCTGATCATTTTCGCGGACGAGGTCTACGACAAGATCGTCTACGACGGCATGACGCACACGTCCATGGCCGCGCTTTCCGAGGACGTGCTAACCGTCACGTTCAACAGTCTCTCGAAGAGTTACCGTTCGTGCGGTTATCGCGCGGGCTGGATGGCCGTGTCGGGCCTCATCGAGGAAAATCGCCGTCGCGCGAAAGACTATCTCGAAGGCCTGGGCATTCTCGCGTCCATGCGCTTGTGCCCGAACGTGCCCGGCCAATACGCCATCCAGACGGCGCTCGGCGGTTATCAGAGCATCAACGACCTGATCGTGCCGGGCGGGCGGCTGTTCAAACAGCGCGAGCTCGCCTATGACATGCTCACGGCCATTCCGGGCGTCACGTGCGTGAAACCGCAGGCCGCGCTGTATATGTTCCCGAAGCTCGATCCCAAGATGTACCCGATCGAAAACGATCAGCAATTCATCACCGACCTGCTGCTCGAAGAACGCGTGCTGCTCGTGCAAGGCACGGGCTTCAACTGGCCGACGCCGGATCACTTCCGCGTGGTCTTCCTGCCGAACCTCGACGATCTGGCCGACTCGATCAACCGCATCGCGCGCTTTCTCGACGGCTATCGCAAACGTCACTCCGCTTAACTTTTCTTAGAAGACTCACGCTGTATGGAACCGATCAAAGTAGGACTGTTGGGCTTCGGCACGGTTGGCAGCGGCACCTTCACGGTGCTGCGCCGCAATCAGGAAGAAATCAGGCGCCGCGCGGGACGGGGTATCGAGATCACGCGCATTGCCGTGCGTACACCGTCGAAGGTGCAAGCGGCAGCGAACGTGGCGGTCACCGACGACTTCCTCGCCGTCGTCGACGACCCGGCGATATCCATCGTTTGCGAAATGATCGGCGGCACGGGATTCGCGCGCGAATTGGTGCTGCGCGCCATCGCCAACGGCAAGCACGTGATCACGGCGAACAAGGCACTGCTCGCGGTGCACGGCACGGAGATTTTCGAAGCCGCGCACGCGAAGGGCGTGATGGTTGCGTTCGAAGCAGCGGTGGCGGGCGGCATTCCAATCATCAAGGCGCTTCGCGAGGGCCTGAGCGCGAACCGTATCGAATACATCGCGGGCATCATCAACGGCACGACGAACTACATTCTTTCGGAGATGCGTGACCGCGGGCTGGACTTCGCGACCGCGTTGAAGGGCGCGCAAGATCTGGGTTACGCGGAGGCCGATCCCACTTTCGACATCGAAGGCGTCGACGCCGCGCACAAGGTCACGATCATGAGCGCGATCGCGTTCGGCGTGCCGGTGCAGTTCGACCGCGCGTACGTGGAAGGCATCAGCAAGCTCGCAGCCATCGACATTCGTTACGCGGAGGATCTCGGCTATCGCATCAAGCTGCTCGGCATCGCGCGGCGCACGGAGAAGGGCATCGAGTTGCGCACGCACCCCACGCTGGTGCCGGCCAAGCGTCTGCTCGCCAACGTCGAAGGCGCGATGAACGCGGTCGTCGTGCATGGCGATGCGGTCGGCACGACGCTCTACTACGGCAAGGGCGCGGGCGCGGAGCCGACGGCGTCGGCCGTGGTCGCCGATCTCGTGGATGTCACGCGTCTGCATACGGCCGACCCGGAGCATCGCGTGCCGCATCTGGCCTTCCAGCCGGGCAGTCTGGCGAACACGCCCATCCTGCCAATCGACGAAGTGACGAGCGGCTATTACTTGCGTTTGCGTGTCGCCGACGTGACGGGCGTGCTTGCCAACATCACGCGCATTCTCGCGGACAAGGGCATCTCCATCGACGCGTTGCTGCAGAAGGAATCGGAAGACGTCGGCGGCGAGCACAAGGGCGAGACGGACATCATCCTCATCACGCACGAGACGGTGGAAAAGAACGCGAACGCGGCGATCGCCCAGATCGAAGCGCTTTCCACGGTCGTCTCCAAGGTGACGAAACTGCGCATGGCAACGCTGAATTAAGCACAGGAACGCGACATGAACTACATCTCGACGCGCGGCGCCGGCTCGAACGAGCGCCACACGTTCTCGGACATCTTGCTCGGCGGTCTCGCGAAGGACGGCGGTCTGTATCTGCCGGCGGAATATCCGCGCGTTTCGGCCGATGAACTCGCGCGCTGGCGCACTCTGTCGTATGCGGATCTCGCCTTCGAAGTGCTGTCGAAATTCAGCGATGACATTCCCGCCGACGACCTGCGTTCGCTTACGCGCAAGACTTACGTCGCGCAGGTCTACAGCAACGTGCGCCACGAAGAAAGCGCCGCGCAGATCACGCCGCTGAAGACGCTGGGCATGGAGAACGGCACGCCGCTGTCGTTGCTGGAACTGTCGAATGGTCCGACGCTCGCCTTCAAAGACATGGCAATGCAACTACTCGGCAATCTCTTCGAGTACGCATTGGAAAAGCACGGCGAAACGCTCAACATTCTCGGTGCAACGTCGGGCGATACCGGCAGCGCCGCCGAATATGCCATGCGCGGCAAGACCGGCGTGCGTGTGTTCATGCTCTCGCCGCATAAAAAGATGAGTGCGTTTCAGACGGCGCAGATGTTTTCGCTGCAAGACCCGAACATCTTCAACCTCGCGGTCGAAGGCAATTTCGACCATTGCCAGGACATCGTGAAGGCCGTATCGAACGATCACGCCTACAAGGCGAAGCACAAGATCGGCACGGTCAATTCGATCAACTGGGCGCGCGTGGTCGCGCAAGTCGTGTACTACTTCAAGGGCTATTTTGCCGCGACGAAGAGCAACGACGAGCGCGTGTCGTTCACGGTGCCGTCGGGCAACTTCGGCAACGTCTGCGCGGGGCATATCGCGCGCATGATGGGTCTGCCGATCGATCAGCTCGTGGTCGCCACCAACGAAAACGACGTGCTCGACGAATTCTTCCGCACGGGCATCTATCGCGTGCGCGGCGCGGACGAGACGTATCACACGACCAGCCCGAGCATGGATATTTCGAAGGCGTCGAACTTCGAGCGTTTTGTGTACGACCTGCTCGGCCGCGACCCGGCGCGCGTGCTGCAACTGTTCCGCGACGTCGACGAGAAGGGCGGCTTCGATCTCGCGGCGAGCGGCGACTTTGCGCGGGTGAAGCAATTCGGCTTCGTGTCGGGCAAGAGCGATCACGACGACCGCGTGAACACCATTCGCGATGTGTTCGAGCGTTACGGCACGATGATCGACACGCACACCGCCGACGGCGTGAAGGTTGCTCGCGAGAACCTCAAACCCGGCGTGCCGATGATCGTGCTCGAGACCGCGCAGCCGATCAAATTCGGCGAGACCATCCGCGAGGCGTTGAACCGCGAGCCCGAGCGTCCTATCGCGTTCGTGGGACTTGAAAAACTGCCACAAAGGTTCGATATCGTTCCTGCGGATGCAGCCGTGGTGAAGGCGTTTATCGCTGAACGGACTTGAAGCGCATCCGCCGCGCGCGGATCGAGAGCGGTTGAGCGCGGGGCGCGGCCGGTTCGGCCGGCGCCCCGATGTTTTTTGATCCGCGTAATCTGCCGGAATGCCAAGGCTCATGCCGCTCCCCGCCAGAATCGCCACCAAAATCTGCTAAAATCATAGGTTTTTCGCCGTACATCATTCAAAGGACGCGCCGTGCTGTCTACCGCCAATATCACCATGCAATTCGGGCCCAAGCCCCTCTTCGAGAACATCTCGGTCAAGTTCGGCGAGGGAAACCGCTATGGCTTGATCGGCGCGAACGGCTGCGGCAAGTCGACCTTCATGAAGATCCTGGGCGGCGATCTGGAGCCGAGTTCGGGCAACGTCATGCTCGAGCCGAACGTGCGTCTGGGCAAGCTGCGTCAGGACCAGTTCGCGTATGAAGACATGCGCGTGCTCGATGTGGTCATGATGGGTCACACCGAAATGTGGGCCGCGATGACCGAGCGCGACGCGATCTACGCGAACCCCGACGCCACCGACGACGACTACATGCGCGCCGCCGACCTTGAAGCGAAGTTCGCCGAATACGACGGCTATACGGCCGAAGCGCGCGCGGGCGAATTGTTGCTTGGCATCGGCATCGATATCGCCGATCACAATGGCCCGATGAGCAACGTTGCGCCAGGCTGGAAGCTGCGCGTGCTGCTGGCGCAGGCGCTGTTCTCGAAGCCGGACGTGCTGTTGCTGGACGAGCCGACCAACAACCTGGACATCAACTCGATCCGTTGGCTGGAAGACGTGCTCAACCAGTACAACTCGACGATGATCATCATCTCGCACGATCGACACTTCCTGAACCAGGTCTGCACGCACATGGCGGACATGGATTACGGCACGCTCAAGCTCTGGCCGGGCAACTACGACGACTACATGCTGGCGAGCACGCAGGCGCGCGAGCGTCAGCAGAACGCGAACGCGAAGGCGAAGGAACGCGTGGCCGACCTGCAGGACTTCGTGCGCCGCTTCTCGGCGAACAAGTCGAAGGCGCGTCAGGCGACCAGCCGTCTCAAGATGATCGACAAGATCAAGATCGAGGAATTCAAGCCGTCGTCGCGGCAGAATCCGTTTATCCGCTTCGAGTTCGAGAAGAAGCTGCACAACATCGCGGTGGTGGCCGAGGGCATCACGAAGAAGTACGACCGCCCGATCTTTCAGAACTTCAGCCTGAGCGTGCAGCCGGGCGAGCGGATCGCCATCATCGGCGAAAACGGCGCGGGCAAGACCACGCTTCTGAAGTCTCTCAGGGGCGCGCTCGACCTGGACGGCGGCCGCGTGAAGTGGGCGGAGAACGCGAACGTCGGCTACATGCCGCAGGACACTTACGAAGAGTTTCCGAAGGACGAGACGCTGACCGACTGGGTCGACCAGTATCGTCAGGAAGGCGATGACGACCAGATGGTGCGCGGCACGCTCGGGCGCCTGCTCTTCAACGCGGACGACATCAAGAAGAACGTCAAGGTGCTGTCGGGCGGCGAGAAGGGCCGCATGATCTGGGGCAAGCTCATGCTCGGCCGCCATAACGTGCTGCTCATGGACGAGCCGACCAACCACATGGACATGGAGTCCATCGAATCGCTGCAGATTGCACTCGACAAGTTCGAAGGCACGCTGATCTTCGTGTCGCATGACCGCGAGTTCGTGAGCGGGCTGGCGAACCGGATCATCGAAGTGAAGACGGATGGCACATTGCGCGACTTCGGTGGGAATTACGAGGACTTCTTGTCGAGTCAGGGCATTCAGTAAAGCCGCAGTCGGCATTGCAAACAAAAGCCGCGCATACAGACGTATGCGCGGCTTTTTCATTGGTTATCGCGCTGGTTTTGTTGTGTCGGGAAACCAGCAACCCCGCATCGGCAGCCCATCCCGGGTTTCGCCATGACTGAGGCGGATGCTGCTCGTCCGGGTCCGCCAAAACCATTTTAGCCGAGCCGGTTCACGTTGGCTTCCTGAACCGCATCGCCGTCCCTTCACGCCTGATCCGCTCCCACACGGCCTGCTTCTCGGCATCGGAAAGAAACACCCAGTTCGACACTTCACCCGCCGTGCGGCCGCAGCCTTTGCAGATGTCGTCGAAAAGCGTGGAGCACACGCCGATGCAGGGACTATCAGGAAGATCGTGGAGATTCGAAGACATGGATTCGTTGATTGCCGCGCGCCATGACGAAAGCCATGACGCACGCATTGAAAGACATTAGCGGGCAATACTGTAGCCTATTCGCGCGATCCAGTGACGCCGCTGGTTGTAATCGAGGATATCTTCGCCGTAACCGTTGAAGTAGCTCGCAAACACATAACCGCCCCATGCGCTGCCGATCAGCTTAGCCAGCGGGTAGGTGAGCTGCGAATCCACGCTGCCATACCAGTGCTTCGTGCCCTTGCGCAAGGTCGTTGCGAGCTGCCACCCATCCGGGCTGCCGTATTTGACCAGGAAGTCGGTGTAGCCGCGATAATCCGCGATGTCATGATTCCCGCTTCTCGACAAGTAGTAATAGATCTTTGGCGAGATGGTCAGATGCTCGCCGTTCAGGTCGCCAAAATCCCACGTCGGCCGCACGAACATGATGTTGATCGCGCGCGATTCGTCGCCGCTCTTGCCGTTCGATTCATGCCCGATACCCGCCGCCACGCCCATGCGCGTGAACAACGGACTCTTCACGCCCGTGTCTTCCACGTAGTAGAAAAGCTGCGGCTGATAGCTCGTATCGCGAAACGGGACGGACGGCGCGGAGAGGTTCCAGATGGTCGTCTGCGTGTACGCAAAGTAGAGATTGTCGAGGAAGCCGCGCGAGCGCGGGTCGTCCGGCAGATGCAGCCGGTATTTGAAGCTGAACTGGAACTTGGCGAGATTGTCGCCGTTTTCGCCATCGGCGAAGTACATCGGCTCGAAGGTCGAAAGGCGGCCGGACAGCATGGTGTCGATGGTCGTCGTCGGCACGGCCGTCGTGTTCGCGGCGGCGGTGGCGGTGGCCATTTGCGCGGGCGTCGTCGCCTGCGCTTCGCGTTTCTCGGCGGCGACCACCTGCGTCTGCGTATCGCCGCGGTTGAGCGTGACGAGCATGGGTGAAGCATCGAAGCCGACCGGATCGATCTTCATCGTGCCGCGCGCGCTTTCGGGCCACGCAGCCGTAAAGCGCACCCGGCGATACTGCCCAGGCGCGAGGCGCACATGGTCCGGCACCTTCGGATCGCGGGCGAGCGTGAGTGGCGCCGGCGGCAGATCGCCATTGGTGAGATTCACCGTCAGTTGCTTCGGCACATCGATGGAAAGCGGTTTGCTACCGTCATCGGTATAAAGCAGCGTGATTTCGAGCGGCTGCGACGCCGCCGCTTCGCGTGCCGGTTGCAGCACGGAGACAGTGGCATGCGCCGTGCTCGCTGCACTGAGCGTGGCAAGTGCGAACGTCGCGGCGCGAAGACGGCGCCGAGCGCCGGTTTGGGCATGAGCCGCACGAAGGAGTGTCGGCAAAACAAACGAATTTGGACGATGCATCGGGTAGTTTGGCGTTTTGTTGTCGGGGTGTGCGGCAGGGCTGCTGACGCGGCGCGCTGTGCCGAGTCATTGGTTGGGCACTCGCACTATCGCGCTTGCAGGCATTTCTTGCTCAAGCCCGCGAAAGGATTGCCCAGGCGCCGACGCCGATACCAACGCCTTTCGCTCAGACAGAACCCACCATCTGCCACAACAGCGCGCCATTCAGTGCAAGAATCAGTCCTGCACAAGCCCAAGCAAGTGCAAGCGGCACGCGGGCGACGCGCCAGCGCCCCATGAGACCGGCATCGGAAGCGAAGCGCACGAGCGGAATCACTGCCAGCGGTAATTGCAGACTCAGCACGACCTGAGTCGCGACGAGCAGTGTATTCGAACCGTGCTGCCCGAAGCTCGCGACGGCGAAAAGCGCTGGGCCGATGGCAAGCGAACGCGTCAAGAGCGCCCGCGCCCAGCGCGCCATCTTCAGCTGCAGGAAGCCCTCCATCACTGCCTGACCGGCGAGCGTGCCCGTGACCGTCGCGTTCAAGCCGCACGCGAGCAGGGCGGCGGCGAACGCAATGCCCGCCCAGTGGCTTCCCACGAGCGGTGCGATGAGCCGATGCGCGTCCGCGAGATCATCGACATCGAAGTGGCCGCTTGCATGAAACACCGACGCGGCCACCACCAGTAACGACGCATTGACGATAAGCGCCAGCCCGAGCGATGCGAACGTATCGATATTCACGCCCTTGAGCGCGCGGCCGATGGTTGCGTCGTCGTGGTGAGGAGCGTGTTCCTTCACCAGCGCCGAGTGCAGATAAAGGTTGTGCGGCATGACGGTCGCGCCCAGCACGCCGGCGGCGAGCCAGAGCATGCCGGCATCGCGCAGAAGCTCGCGCGGGGGCGCGAAGCCACGCAAGGCATCGCTCCAGACGGGATGCGCCAGCGCCAGTTCGACGACGAAACAGAAGCCGACGAAAAGGATCATCGCCGTGATGGCACGCTGGAGCGGCCGCTGCCCACGGCTTTGCAACGCGAGCATGATGAAAGTGCCGACCGCCGAGAACAACACGCCTGCGGTCAGCGAGACGCCGAAGAGCATCTGCAAGGCGACCGCGCTGCCGACGACTTCGGCCACGTCGCACGCGATGATGGCGATTTCGCATGCGAGCCACAGCACGAGCGTCGTGCGGCGGCTATAGCGCTCGCGGCACAACTGCGCGAGATCGCGGCCGGTGACGACGCCCACGCGCGACGCCACCCATTGCAGCAGCATGCCCATGAGACTCGCGAGCAGCACGACGAAGAGCAACTGATAGCCGTAACGCGCGCCACCCGCCAGCGCCGTCGCCCAGTTGCCCGGGTCCATGTAGCCGACCGCGACGAGCGAACCCGCGCCGACGAACGTGTACCAGCGGCCGCGCGGCGCGCGGGGCCGGTCTTGACGATTGCCGGATTGAGGCGGTACGTCGGGCTCGGTAGCCGAGAGCTGCGCAAGCGCGGACGGATTGGTGTTCATGCGGTCGGTTGCCTTGAATAGCGTTGCAACAGCGCTGTCGTGTCACGGCTTCTGAAGCCGCGGCACGAGCGCACGCGTTGCCGGTTGAGAATGCGTGGGAAAAATCAACGCACATCCGAATTGGCTAGCAACGAGTGTTCCGCTGGCTATTCGTCAGGCAAGGAATTGGGCTCAAACCGTGCCGTCGCGCCGCTCTTGTGTCTTTACGAGCGACGGTCGCACGTGGATGCTTAAGTCCCTTCCATCGATAATGACATTTCGCGATGCTTTCGCGGCGTGGTTCCCTTTGACGAGTGTGGTTTTATCAGGTGTCGCACGGCGTCATTAGACGCTAAAATGCGCGCACTTTCGGTACAGCAGATCGATGAACCGTGGCACGGGCAGGCCTTATAACCAGGCGGCTGCCCTCGACGCACGTGAGATTCGCGCGACAAGCCGGACATTATTTTTGTCGTGCTTCGGTTTAATGGTAGTTTTCGGGTTTTTATGGGGTTCGCGGGCCGTTCCTTGAGAGTTGGGCCCGACACGACGCCGTCGACAGTCGGAACAAGGGAGAAACGAGATGAACGAGAAACTGGCGGCCCCCGTGGCCAAGCTGGCCAAATTCGCGGGCGCGCTGGCGTGCGCGGCGACGCTGTTGCCGCTGATGTCCCTCACGGCATCGGCGAAAGACACGCAGCTCAACGTGTACAACTGGTCGGATTACATCGCCAAGGACACGATCCCCAACTTCACCAAGCAAACCGGCGTCAAGGTGAAGTACGACAACTACGACAGCGACGACACGCTGCAGGCCAAACTGCTGACGGGCAATTCGGGCTATGACATCGTCGTGCCGACGAGCAACTACGCGGGCAAACAGATCGCGGCAAACATCTTCGCGCCGCTCGACAAGTCCAAGCTGCCGAACCTCAAGTATCTCGATCCCGAACTGATGAAGCTGGTGGAAGGCGCGGACCCCGGCAACAAGTACACGGTGCCCTGGGCGTACGGCACGACCGGCCTCGGCTATAACGTCGACAAGGTAAAGAAAATACTCGGCGCGAACGTCGAACTCAATAACTGGGACATTCTCTTCAAGCCCGAGAACATTTCGAAGCTGAAGGCGTGCGGCGTGTCCGTGCTGGATGCGCCCGACCAGATGTTCGCCGCCGCGCTGCATTACATCGGAAAGGACCCGATGAGCACGAATCCCGCCGATTATCGAGAGGCGCTCGCGATGCTCAAGAAGATTCGCCCGTACATCACGCAATTCAACTCGTCGGGCTATATCAACGACCTGGTGGGCGGCGACGTGTGCTTCACCTACGGCTGGTCGGGCGATGTCGTCATTGCCAAGCATCGCGCCGTGGACGCGAAGAAGGCTTACAAGATCGAGTACTACATTCCGAAGGGCGGCGCGCCGGTGTGGTTCGACGTGATGGCCATTCCGAAGGACGCGAAGAACAAGGACGCCGCGCACGAGTGGATCAACTACATCGAGACGCCGCAGGTGCACGCCGCGATCACGAATGCGGTGTATTACCCTAGCGCGAACCTCGAAGCGCGCAAGTACGTCGACAAGGACGTGGCGAACGATCCGGCTGTCTATCCGCCGCAGGATGTCATCAAGACGCTGTTCCTGCTCAAGCCGTTGCCGCCCGAAATCCAGCGTCTGCAGACGCGCTTGTGGACCGAACTCAAATCCGGCCGCTAGTTTGCAAAAGCGGGTTATGCTTTGAACCGACGAAGCCCCTGGACCTCCGGGGGCTTTGTTCGTGATCGTCGCGTAGCCGGGCAGACGAAGTCATCGATGAAGGACAAGTTGCGGGAGTCGAACAGGCAATCATGAGTGAGCAGTCGAGCGCGTTGAAGGCAGCGCCTAATTCCGGCAGACAAGCGCCGGACAATTTTCCGTCCACCGGACTCGTGTCGGACGACAACTTCGTGCAGGTCGTCGGCGTCGTGAAGAAGTTCGGCGAGACGGTGGCCGTGAGGGGCGTCGACCTGTCGGTTGCGAAGGGCGAACTGTTTGCGCTGCTCGGCAGTTCCGGCTGCGGCAAGTCCACGCTGTTGCGCATGCTCGCCGGGCTCGAGACCGTCACCGAAGGGCAGATTCTGATCGAAGGCGAAGACCTCGCGCAGATGCCGCCGTATCGCCGGCCGGTGAACATGATGTTTCAGTCCTACGCGCTCTTTCCGCACATGAGCGTGGAATCGAACGTCGCATTCGGTTTGAAGCAGGAAGGCGTGCGCGGTGGCGAACTCAAGGAGCGCGTGCAAGCCGCGCTCGAACTCGTGCAGATGGGCCAGTATGCGAAGCGCAAGCCGCATCAGTTGTCGGGCGGCCAGCAGCAGCGCGTGGCGCTCGCGCGCAGCCTCGTCAAGCGTCCCAAGCTGCTCTTGCTCGACGAACCCATGTCCGCGCTCGACAAGCAGATTCGCCAGCGCACGCAGATGGAACTCGTCAACATCCTCGATCAGGTGGGCGTCACCTGCATCATGGTCACGCACGATCAGGAAGAGGCGATGACCATGGCCGGGCGCCTCGCCGTGATGAGCGAAGGGCGTATCGTGCAGATCGGCACGCCGCACGAGGTCTACGAGTATCCGAACAGCCGCTTCTCGGCGCAGTTCATCGGTTCGACCAATCTCTTCGACGGCAACGTGGTCGAGGACGAGCCAGACCATATTTTCGTGGAGTCGCCGGAACTGCCGGTCAGGCTCTATGTGAACCACGGCATTACCGGGCCGCTCGGCATGCCGGTGACCATCTCGGTGCGCCCGGAACGTATCGCGCTCATGAGAAAGCCGCCCGAGGGCGCGTTCAACTGGGGCCGCGGGCATGTGACGAATATCGCTTACATGGGCGGCTACACGCTCTATCACGTGACGCTCGAAAGCGGCAAGACGGTAGTCGCGAACGTATCGAGCCTCGCGCTCGGCGAAATCGATTCCCCCACTTTCGACGATGAAGTCTACGTGCGCTGGAGCGCGTCGGCGGGCGTGGTGCTGACGGCATGATGATGAAACTGCTCGACCGCATGGGCGTGAGCGGCCGCACCGCGGTCATCGCCGGGCCGTTCATGTGGCTGTTGCTGCTATTTTTCGTGCCGTTCCTGCTCGTCGTGAAGATCAGCTTCGCGGACAGCCAGCTTGGCATTCCCCCGTACACGGATATCGTGGCGTTGAAAGAGGGTGTGCTGAATATCGCGCTCGATTTCTCGCACTACGCGTTTCTCGTCACCGACAGCCTGTACTTCGCGACCTACATGAATTCGCTGCTGGTCGCGGCGGTTTCGACCTTGCTGTGCCTCGTGATCGGCTATCCGATGGCGTATTACATCGCGCGGGCGAATCCGGCCTCGCGCAATCTGCTGATGATGGCCGTCATGCTGCCGTTCTGGACGTCGTTCCTGATACGCGTCTACGCGTGGATCGGCATTCTCAAGAACAACGGCTTGCTCAACAACTTCCTGATGTCGATCGGCCTCATCCATTCGCCAATCGAGCTTTATCACACGAATGTCGCGGTTTATATCGGCATGGTGTATTCGTACTTGCCGTTTCTCGTCATGCCGCTTTACGCGCATCTCGTGAAGATGGATCTCACCTTGCTCGAAGCCGCTTACGATCTCGGCGCCAAGCCCTGGAAGGCGTTCCTGCAGATTACCTTGCCGCTGTCGAAGAACGGGATTATCGCCGGATGTCTGCTCGTGTTCATTCCGGCGGTGGGCGAATACGTCATTCCCGAGCTGCTCGGCGGCGCGGATACCTTGATGATCGGCCGCGTCATGTGGAACGAGTTCTTCGATAACGCCGACTGGCCGATGGCATCCTCAGTCACCTGCGCGATGGTGCTCCTCCTGCTCGTGCCGATGGCGCTTTTCCAGCACTTCCAGGCGAAGCAACTGGAGGAGAAACGATGATCAAGCCGAGCCGTCCGCTGCAGATCACCGCGCTCGGAATCGGGTTCGCGTTTCTGTATATCCCCATCCTCAGTCTGATCGTTTATTCGTTCAACGAGTCGCAGCTCGTCACCGTGTGGACGGAGTTTTCGCTGCGCTGGTACAAGGCGCTCTGGTACGACGACGAGCTTATCGCGGCGGCATGGCTGTCGTTGCGCATCGCGTTTCTGACGGCGTGCGCGTCGGTCGTGATCGGCACGTGGGCGGGGTTCGTGCTCGCGCGCATGGGACGCTTTCGCGGCTTCACGCTCTACACGGGCATGATCAACGCGCCGCTCGTGATTCCCGAGGTCATTCAGGGCATCTCGTTGCTGCTGCTTTTCGTGGAGATGGCCAAGCTGATCGGCTGGCCGGCGGGGCGCGGGCTCTTCACCATCTGGATCGGCCACGTGATGCTGTGCATCTCGTATGTGGCGATCATCGTGGAGTCACGCGTGCGGGAGCTGAATCCGTCGCTGGAAGAGGCCGCGCTCGATCTCGGCGCGACACCGCTGCGCGTGTTCTTCGCGATCACGCTGCCGCTGATATCGCAGGCGCTCGTGGCGGGTTGGCTGCTGTCGTTCACCTTGTCGATTGACGATCTCGTGCTTTCCGCGTTTCTGTCGGGACCGGGATCGACCACGCTGCCACTCGTCGTGTTTTCGCGCGTGCGGCTTGGGCTGAATCCGGAAATGAATGCGCTCGCGACGTTGTTCATCGCGCTGGTGACGGTCGGGGTGATCGCCGCGAATTACTTCATGCAGCGCAATGAGCGCAGAAGGCTGGCCGAGGTGCTGTGAACGCAGGCGCGTTAGTCTGCTCTCGTTGACGAGGAACCGCGAGAGTGGCGCTTTTCCGCGTGTTCGCCTGAACACGGCAAGCGCCGCTTAAAGCCGCTTTTTACCTACGATGTCACTGTGAGCATCGAGCAATTGCCAGCAATTGCCAGATGCTTCGGTTCCACGCAGCGCCTGCAATGGCACTTCACGTACTCGCCAAATGCGTCGCGAACGTCGCCGGGTCCGTGTTGGTTCCGCACAGCAACACGCCCACGCGCTTGCCTTGCAGCCGCTCGCGCAACGGTCCGAGCAGCGCGGCGGTCGCCGCCGCGCACGCCGGTTCCACAGCCAGCTTCAGTTCGTTGAACAACTGCCGCATGCCGTGCCGCAACGCGTCGTCCGATACGGTGACGATCTCGTCGATATGTCGCCTGCACAGTTCATAGCTGTATTGCTCGGTATGCGGCGCCATCAATGAATCGGCGATGCTGTGCAGGGAACTCAGCTTGATCGTGTGATTGGCGGCGAAGCTGCGGCTCATCGCATCCGCGCCTTCCGGTTCCACGCCATAGACATGCAGCGAAGGGTTGGCGAGACGCATGGCGGTCGAAACGCCGGCGGACAGCCCGCCACCGCCGATTGGCAGGATGACCGCATCGAGATCCGGCGCCTGCGACGTCCACTCGTAACCGAGCGTCGCCGTGCCCAGCACCGTTCGATAACCATTGAACGGATGCACGAAGAAGCGTCCTTCCTCGGCCTCGATGCGCCGCACGATCTCGAAGGCCTCGATCACATTTTCCGCCAGCACGACTTCCGCGCCGAAGCGCCGGCAAAGCGCGATGCGCGTCGGACTGGCGTTCTTCGTGATGACCACCTTCGCGCCCACTTCCATGCGCTGCGCCGCGTAAGCCACCGCGACCGCATGATTGCCCGCCGACACGCACGTCACGCCTGCCGCGCGTTCGCTGTCGGTGAGCGCGAGGATGTTCGAGAACGCGCCACGCGCCTTGAACGTGCCGCTTGCCTGCAGCAGCTCGAACTTGAACGTGACGGGTGTGCCTTCGAGCGTCGGAAAATCGTGCCGCTCGAAGATCGGCGTGCGCGCTACCCAGGGCGTGAGCGCCATATGCTGCTCGGCGATCTCGTCGAGGGTCGGAATGGGCGTGCCGTCGATCGTATGGTCGGAATGCGTTGCTGTGGACATGGCTCGATGGATCGTGCGACGGTCGATGACTAGCGCGCCTGGGCTTCGACCGACATGCTATGGATGAACTTGCCGAGAAACGCTTCGCAAGCGACGAGTTGGTCGAGCGACACGTATTCGTTCGCCTTGTGCGCCTGTTCGATGTTGCCCGGTCCGCACACGATGCTCGGCACGCCCGCAATCGCGAAAAGTCCCGCTTCGGTGCCGTAAGCGACCTTGCGCTTCTCCTGATTCTCGGTGAGCGCGCGCACGAGTTGCGTAATGGCGGCCTGCTCGGTGGCGTCGAGTCCGGGCGCGGCGGCGATCTTCGAAAATTCGATGGCCGCGTTCTCGTGCTCCTTCTGCATTTTCGGCAAGAGCGTGTCGCGCGCGAACGCTTCGATGCGCTTGAAGATAGGGTCCGGGTCGATGGTCGGCAAGTTGCGGAATTCGAAGTCGAAAGTGCATTCCGCGGGCACGGTGTTGAGCGCGTTGCCGCCCTTGATCGTGCTCGTCTGCGCGGTGGTGAAGGGTACGTCGTAGAACTCGTCGAACGGGCCCTTGGCGCGGAATTCATCGGCGACGTCGCGAATGAAGCAGATGAGGCGCGCGGCGTACTCGATCGAATTCAGCCCCTTCGGCGTAAGCGACGAATGCGCCGCAAAGCCACGCACGCAGCAGCGGAACGCGTTGATGCCCTTGTGTGCGATGACCGGGCGCATGGAAGTCGGTTCGCCGACGATACAGCCATCCGGATTGACGCCGCGCTTTTGCAAGTCGGCGATCATGAGCGGCGCGCCCGCGCAGCCTACTTCTTCATCGAACGAAAGCGCGAAGTGGATCGGCTTGGCGAGCTTTGTCGCCTGCATCTTCGGCAGCATTGTGAGTGCCGCGCCGATGAACCCCTTCATGTCGCAGGTGCCGCGACCGTAGAGCAGACCATCGCGGATTTCGGGCTTGAAAGGATCGCTTTTCCAATTTTGACCGTCGACCGGCACCACGTCGGTGTGTCCCGACAGCACGATGCCGCCGTTCGTCTGACCGTCGTGCGCGGGCACCGTGGCGAAGAGATTGGCCCACTGGCCGCGTGAATCGGTCGTGATGCTGGCTTCGACACCCGCCTTGCGCAGTTCGTCGCGCACGGTTTCGATGAGGCCGAGGTTGGGATTGCGGCTGACTGTATCGAAGGAAACGAGACGTTCGATCCAAGGCAAGGATTGAGGCGTGGCGGAGGTCGTGGCTTGTTGCGCCTCAGCGGCGATTTGGGACATTTTTCGCTCCTGCGGGGTAGAAGCCGATCATAGCCGAAACCACGCTTGCTGACCTTCCGGTCAATATATGCGCTGCGGCATGGCTCCCGTCACTGCCTTTCAAAAGTGCGGCAATGACGGGGTGCGTCGGGCGGGGCGCTTGACCCTTCTTCCGGTCGATGCGCGCGCCGTGCCTCCCGTCGATACCCACGCGCCGGATGAACCTAGCGCGCCACGGCCGCCGACTGCCGCACCGGCGCGCCGAGCGCGCGCAACGTTTCCTTCACCGTGGCAATGCGCACCGCGAGATCGGGGCTGCGCGTTTCGATGCGCAACTTGTCCTGTCCCGCGAGCTTGATGTGCTTGTTCTTCTGCACCATCTCGATGATCTTCATGGCATCGACAGGCGGATTCGGCACGAACTGCAAGCCGATGGAACTCTCGTTGGCGTCGATCTTCGAGATACCGAGCGGCTTCGCCGCAAGCCGCAACCGATGCGTCTCCACGAGCGCATGCGCTTGCGGCGGCAACTTGCCGAAGCGGTCGACGAGCTCTTCGAGAATGCCGTCGATGGCATCGCTCGATTCGCAGTTCGCAAGCCGCTTGTAGAGCGAAAGACGCTCTTGTACGTCCGCGCAATAGTCGGCGGGCAAGATGGCCGGTGCGTGCAGATTGATCTCGGTCGTGGCGGCGAGCGGCGCGTTGAGATCCGGCTCGCGGCCTTCCTTCAGTGCGCGCACGGCGTCGTTGAGCATGTCGGTGTAAAGCTGAAAACCGATCTCGTGAATCTCGCCCGATTGCTTGTCGCCGAGCACTTCGCCCGTGCCGCGAATCTCGAGGTCGTGCATGGCCAGATAGAAGCCCGAGCCGAGTTCCTCCATCTGCTGAATGGCTTCGAGCCGGCGCTGCGCCTGCTTGGTCAGCGACTGCGGGTCGTGCACGAGCAGATACGCATAAGCCTGATGGTGCGAACGCCCGACACGCCCGCGCAACTGGTGCAGCTGCGCGAGACCGAACTTGTCCGAGCGATGCATGATGATGGTGTTCGCGCTCGGCACGTCGATACCCGTTTCGATGATGGTCGTGCACAGCAGCACGTTCGCGCGCTGGCCGACGAAATCGCGCATCACGCGTTCGAGTTCGCGCTCGTGCATCTGGCCGTGCGCCACGGCAATGCGCGCTTCGGGCACGAGTGCTTCGAGCATGGAACGGCGATTCTCGATGGTTTCCACTTCGTTATGCAGGAAGTAGACTTGCCCGCCGCGTTTCAGCTCGCGCAGCATGGCTTCGCGAATGACGCCGTCTTCCTCGCGCCGCACGAAGGTCTTGATGGCAAGGCGCTTCTGCGGCGCGGTCGCGATCACGGAGAAGTCGCGCAGGCCTTCGAGCGCCATGCCGAGCGTGCGTGGAATGGGCGTCGCGGTGAGCGTGAGTACATCCACTTCCGCACGCAACGCCTTGAGCGCTTCCTTCTGCCGCACGCCGAAGCGATGTTCCTCGTCGATGATCACGAGCCCGAGCCGCTTGAACTTCACATCCGACGACAACAGCTTGTGCGTGCCGATGACGATATCCACACTGCCTTCGTTGATCTGCGCGATCGACTGCGTGACTTCCTTCGAACTCTTGAAGCGCGACAGTTCGGCAATCCGCACGGGCCAGTCGGAAAAGCGGTCGGTGAAAGTCTGCGTATGCTGTTCGGCGAGCAGCGTGGTGGGGGAAAGTATCGCCACTTGCTTGCCCGCCATTACCGCGATGAACGCCGCGCGCAAGGCCACTTCCGTCTTGCCGAAGCCGACATCGCCGCACACGAGCCGATCCATCGGCTTGCCGCTCGTCATGTCGCCGATCACCGCGGCAATCGCGGCGCCCTGGTCGGGCGTTTCCTCGAAGCCGAAGCTCTCGGCGAACTTCACGTAGTCGCGTGGATCGAGCTTGAACGCGTAGCCTTCGCGCGCGGCGCGGCGGGCGTAGAGGTTGAGCAGTTCGGCTGCGGTATCGCGAATCTGCTGCGCGGCCTTGCGTTTGGCTTTTTCCCATTGGCCCGAACCGAGCGTGTGGAGCGGGGCACTTTCGGGATCGGCGCCGCTATAGCGCGAAATCACATGCAACAACGCGACGGGCACGTAGAGCTTGGCGTCGTTCTGGTATTCGAGGTGCAGAAACTCGGTTTCGCCTTCGCCGAGGTCCATGGACACGAGACCCATGTATCGGCCGATGCCATGCTGCGCGTGTACCACCGGATCGCCGATTTTCAGTTCGGCGAGATCGCGCACCATCGAATCGACATTGCTCGCCTGTTCCTGGCGGCGGCGTCCGGCGCGGCGCGCGAGCGGCCCGTAGAGCTCGGTCTCGGTGACGATAGACAGCTTCGCTTCCGGCAACGAAAAACCGTTCGCGAGCGGCGCTATGCCGAGCGTGAATTTGGCATCCGCGCCGAGCCATTCCTGGAACGTGTCGCGCAGTTCGCCGCGCAAGCCGTTATCGACGAGCAATTGCTGGATGGCTTCGCGCCGTCCCGCCGATTCCGCGACCAGCATCACGCGGTTTTCGGTCCGCTCCAGATAATGGCGCAGCGCGAGCAACGGTTCGTCCGCGTGGCGGTCGATAGCAAGCCCTGGCAGCGGCACGGCCCAGCCGCCTTCGGGCGACGCCGGGAACTTCAGTTGCGCGAATGGCTTGGCGAACGTGAAGAAGTCGTCGTCGCTGAGAAAGAGGCGGCGCGGTTCGAGCAAAGGCCGCTCGCGATCATGCGAAAGAAAGTTGTAGCGCTGCTTCGTGTCGGCCGTGAAGCGTTTGATCGCGGCGTCCATGTCGCCGACGAACGCGAGTTGCGAGTTCTCCGGCAGATAGTGAAAGAGGGTTGCGGTGTCGTCGAAGAAGAGCGGCAAGTAATATTCGATGCCCGCCGACGGCACGCCGCTGCCGATGTCCTTGTAAATCTGCGACCGGCTCGGATCGCCCTCGAACACTTCGCGCCAGCGGCTGCGAAACGCGGTGCGCGCGGCTTCGTCGAACGGAAATTCGCGGCCCGGCAAGAGGCGCACGTCGCGCACGGGATACAGGCTGCGTTGCGTGTCGGGATCGAAGGCGCGGATGGAATCGACCTGATCGTCGAACAAGTCGAGGCGATACGGCAGCGGCGAGCCCATTGGATAAAGGTCGATCAGCGAGCCGCGCACGCAATATTCGCCGGGACGCACGACCTGACTCACGTGCTCGTAACCCGCGAGCGTCAACTGCGCCTTGAGCTTGCTTTCGTCGAGGCGCTCGCCCTGCGTAAACGAAAACGTGTAAGCCGCGAGAAACGACGCGGGCGGCATGCGATAAAGCGCCGTGGTCGCCGGCACGAGCAGGATGTCGCAACGTCCTTCGCCGAGATCGTGCAGCGTCGCGAGACGCTCGGACACGAGGTCTTGATGCGGCGAGAACGTGTCGTACGGCAGCGTTTCCCAGTCCGGCAAGAGACGCACGCGGGCATCCGGCGCGAAGTAGGGGATTTCGGTTGCGAGGCGTTGCGCATCGACCGCGCTTGCGCAGAGCACCGTCAAGAGCCGCACGGACTCGCGATTAGCCGTGTAATACCGCGCGATGACGAGGGCATCGGATGAACCGGGCGCACCGTCGAAGACAAAGCGCTGACCCGCTTTCACGAGCGGGATGGGAGAACTGGACTGCGCGTTGACGGCTTTCGAGGACATATATATGCAATTAACCGTCGGCTCTTTCGCCCTCTTCGAGGACGCGCCGGACGTGGTCGCTAAAGACCTATTATAAAATCCGGGCTCCACTTTGACCTGGCTCAGTGATCTGCCCGTGACTACGACTGCAAATTCGTCAAATGCGCCGTCTACTGCGCCAACGATTTCACCCGCCACTACCTCGCGCCTGTTCGCGCTGATTCCGTGCGCCGGCAACGGCAGCCGCTCCGGCGCACCCATGCCGAAGCAATATCAGACCGTCGCGGGCCGCCCGATGCTTGGTTACACGTTATCCGCCTTCGACGCGTGTTCGGAATTCTCGCAGACCCTCGTCGTACTCGCTCCCGACGATCATCACTTCGATGCGCGCCGCTTTGCCGGCCTGCGCTTCGCGGTGCAGCGCTGTGGCGGGGCTTCACGACAGGCATCGGTGTATAACGGTCTCGTCGCGCTGGCCGATTTCGGCGCACGCGACGACGACTGGGTGCTCGTCCACGACGCCGCGCGTCCCGGCATTACGCCGGAACTGATTCGCAAGCTCGTCGGCGCCCTGCGTCACGACGCCGTGGGCGGCATTCTCGCATTGCCGGTCGCGGATACGCTGAAACGGGTCGCACCGAGCATGCCCGATGCAGCGGATGACCACCCGCGCGTCGCCCGCACGGAATCGCGCGACGGGCTCTGGCAGGCGCAAACGCCGCAGATGTTCCGCCTCGGCATGTTGCGCGAAGCGATCGAACGTGCGCGTCACGACGGTCACGATCTCACGGACGAAGCGAGCGCAATCGAATGGCTCGGCCACTCGCCGCGATTAGTTCAGGGCAGCCTGCGCAACTTCAAGGTGACCTATCCGGAAGACTTCGCGCTCGCGGGCGCGATGCTCGCCACGAAGGCCTGACGGCTCCGACACACACTTTCTACAGCAAGGTTGCATCGATGGATTTCAGAATCGGACAGGGATACGACGTACATCAGCTCGTCGAGGGCCGCCCGCTCATCATCGGCGGCGTGACGATTCCCTACGAACGCGGCCTGCTCGGCCATTCGGACGCGGACGTGCTGCTGCACGCCATCACCGACGCGCTCTTCGGCGCGGCATCGCTCGGCGATATCGGCCGGCACTTTCCGGATACCGCGACGGAATTCGCCGGCGCCGACAGCCGCGTGCTGCTGCGCGAAGCGTTCAAGCGCGTGTCGGAAGCGGGTTTCGCCATCGCCAATATCGACAGCACGATCATCGCGCAGGCGCCGAAGCTCGCGCCGCACATCGAGGCGATGCGCGCGAATATCGCGGAAGACTTGGACTTGGCCGTCGATCGCGTCAACGTGAAAGCGAAGACCAACGAAAAGCTCGGCTATCTCGGCCGCAAGGAAGGTATCGAGGCGCAGGCCGCGGTGCTGTTGCGGCGCACGTCGATCGATAGTTGAAATCGAACGCCACGCGCGCGTGGCGTCAAGGGCTTACTTCGCCTCGGCCTCGATGGCGAGCGCCACCGCGTTGATCACGGCCGCGATGCGCCCGACATCGCGCAACTGGGTCGTCGACATGCCTTCGGTGACGAGATTCTGGTAGTGCGACTTCACGCAGAAGTGACACTTGCCGATGATCGACGCCGCGAGCGCGTACATCTCGAAGCGCCGCTTGTCGACGCCGCCGTGCGATGCATACGCGTTCATGCGCAGTCCAGCCGGCTGCGTCTTGAGATCGGCGTTGTCGGCCATCTCCAGGTACGGATACCAGACGTTGTTCATGCCCATCAGCGCGGACGCCGTGAGCGCGGCATTGACTTCTTCCGGCGCCATGACACCCGACTCGCGGATGATATTCACGATCTTCGTCGCCTTCGCGGCATACGCGGCGGCGAGCGCGACGCCGACCGCGTCGTTGCCTTCCAGCGACGAACGGGCGATCGTCCCGTCGACATTCAGGCGAATGTCTTTCGCGTAGTCCGGCACCAGCTCCTTGATCGATGACAGGAATTCCATGCGTTCTCCTTATTCGATGGCGTCAATAAAGCCCGCCGGCTTCCAAGCGGGCGCTCGAAAGAGGGCGGGCTACGGGCGTTGCCTCAGGCGCTCAAAGGCTCGTGCGATTAAAGCGTCGAGCCGCCGACCGCGCGATTGCACGGGCAGAGTTCGTCCGTTTGCAGGCCGTCGAGAATACGCAGCACTTCTTCCGGATTGCGGCCGACATTCAGGTTATTGACCGAGACGTGCTGAATGACGTTGTCGGGATCGACGATGAACGTCGCGCGCAGCGCCACGCCGGCTTCCTTGTCGCGCACGCCGAGCTGGTCGATGAGTTCGCCCTTCACGTCGCCGAACGAGTAGTGGTTCAGCTTGTTCAGGTCCTTGTGTTCACGACGCCATGCGAGTTTGACGAACTCGTTGTCGACGCTGCCGCCGAGCAAAATGGCGTCGCGGTCTTCGAAGTCCTTTGCCAGCTTGCCGAACTCGACGATTTCAGTCGGGCAGACGAACGTGAAGTCCTTCGGGTAGAAGTAGATGATTTTCCACTTGCCCGGAAACGACTGCTCGGTGATTTCTTCGAATGCCGACTGGCCGTTTTCTTCGTGGTGATTGAAACCCGGCTTGGCAGCGGTGACGGTGAATGCTTCGACTTTATCGCCAACGGTCTTCATGCAGTGACTCCTGTGTTCGTTGAAAGGACAAACGCAAAATGAGGCTACTGAATCTTCGTAACGCGGACATGAAAACAATCGTCATGCCATCGCGCTGCACAAATCCATATTAAGCGTATCACTAAATCGAAGCAATAGTATTTGACTATAACTTCGAATAGTTTTTGACGAATTTCCAGGAAACGCGGGAGGTGTCAGACGCCGTCGAAACGTGCGCCTTTCATCACCGGGAAATCGATGGTGACTTCGAAGCCCGCAAGCGGCGTGCGATTGCGCAGGCGCAACGTGCCGCGCTGACGCGAGACGAGCCGCTGCACGATCGCCATGCCGAGACCCGTGCCGTTCGCTTGCGTGCGCGCGGCGTCGACACGATAGAAGGGCCGTGTGATGAGCGCGACCTGATCGTCGGGGATGCCGCGGCCTTCGTCCATCACCGAGAGTTCGACCTTGCCGTGCGTGACGCGCGTAAGCACGGTGATCCGCGCGATGTCGTCCTGTTCGCTGCGCCCGTACTTGCGCGCGTTTTCGAGCAGATTGCCGACCACGCGGCGCGCATCCGTCGGGTCGCCTTCGATCACCGCGCCGGGCGCGAGGTCGGTGCGCATCACGACGCCTTCGTCGGCCTGGAAGCGCGCGACGAGTTCGCTCGCGATCATCGAGAGATCGACGGCCTCGGGCATGCGCTGCATCGGCCGCGCGTAGTCGAGGAAGCGCCCGATGATCATGTCCATCTGTTCGATGTCGTCGATCATCGCGAGCTTGGTGGCTTCGTCCGAAGGGCTCATTTCGGTTTCGAGCCGCAAACGCGCGAGCGGCGTGCGCAGATCGTGCGAAATGCCCGCGAGCATCAGCGCGCGGTCCGCTTCGAGCTGTTCGAGGTCTTGCACCATCTGGTTGAAGCTTCGATTGGTTTCCGCGGCGACGCCCATGCCGCGCTCCGGCAAGGGCTCGGGCGATTGTCCCGAACCGACCTTGCGCGCGGCGAGCGCCAGTCGCGCGAACGGCCGGTTCACGAGACTCGTGATAAACGCCGCGCCGAAGAGCGACAGCGCGAGCGCGAAAACGCCCCAGCCGGCCCATTGCAGACCGGTGACGGTATCCAGTTGATCGCGGTCGAGCGCGACCCAATAGTCGTCGTCGTCGATCTTGAAGCTGATCCACACGCCGGGAATCTCGTTCACGGATTGCGCGATGATCGTGTCGTTGCCAAGGCGTCCGCGCACGTCGCGCTCGATCAGACGGTTGAGCGATTCATCCGGCTGCAGGCGATATTTGTCGGTGGTCTCGCGCGGATACACGCGCACGCCTTCGTTGCTCTCCAGGTCCTGCAGGAGCGCGCGACGAAGATCGGGATCGGAATAGAGCAGGGCCGTGCGCGTGAGCTTGACCACGGCGACGAGCTGAAGCGCCACGCGCTGCGCGCGCGGCTCCCGCTCGATCACTCGAAAGCTCTGGAACCATGCCGTGAGACTGACCGCGATGAGCAGCGCGATCAGCGCGAAGGTTCGCCAGAACAGGCCGCCGAACGCAAGCGCCAATAGCCGCCTGTCGATGCGCATGGGTCTATCGGGTTCGGCTCGATGGAGGAAAAAAAGCGTGGCGGACTCGCGTCAAAGCATGAGGCATCAGGCCGCGCCGTCGGGAATGAACACGTAGCCCAGGCCCCACACCGTTTGGATGAAACGCGGGCTGCTCGGGTCCGGCTCGATCAGCTTGCGCAGGCGGGAAATCTGTACGTCGAGACTGCGGTCGAACACTTCGTATTCACGGCCGCGCGCGAGTTCCATCAGCTTTTCGCGCGAGAGCGGCTGACGCGGATGCCGTGCAAACACCTTCAGCACCGAGAATTCGCCCGTGGTCAGCGGAATCTCCTGGCCGTTCTTGGTAAGCGTGCGCGTGGCGAGATTCAGCGCGAATTCACCGAACTCGAATACCTCGGTGGTTTCGGACGGCGCGCCCGGCAACTCCGACGGCGTCTGGCGGCGCAGCACCGCGTGAATGCGCGCGACGAGTTCGCGCGGGTTGAACGGCTTCGGCAAGTAGTCGTCCGCGCCCATTTCCAGACCGACGATGCGGTCCACGTCCTCGCCCTTGGCCGTCAACATGATGATCGGCGTGCGGTCGTTGCTGCCGCGCAGGCGGCGGCAGATGGAAAGACCGTCTTCGCCGGGCAGCATGAGGTCGAGCACGAGCAGATCGAAGCGCTCGCGCACCCAGAGTTTGTTCATCGACGGCGCGTTTTCCGCGACATACACGTTGAAGCCTTGCTCGCCCAGATAACGGCGCAGCAAATCGCGCAGGCGCGGGTCGTCGTCGACGACGAGAATTTTGGATGGGTTCTTGGTTTCCATGGCGGCATCTTAGCGCGTTTGTTCAATCGTCGAGTTTGTAACAAAAGCGAGTGTAACAGTCCGTTACAAAATTTACGGCGACTGTGGCACGCCCAAAAGGTTCTATGCGTACACTCCCTTACCTAAGCCCGCCATTCGGTAGATACTCCATTAGACCAGCGCGTCATTTGGCCGGACCAAGCCTTTTGAGACGTGCGCTAAAAGAATGAGGCTGTCCGGTTGTCGAGCAACGAAGGGAAAAACATGTTGGGAGCGCGGCAACGCGGACCCGTGCGCGTCGAGCGCATCTTCAAGCTAACGCTTCTCGCCAGCGCGCTCTGCGCCATCCTGAGCACGCACCATGTTTTCGCCCAGACGCCGGGCTTCGCGCGTCCCTCAACCGCTTTCGACACCACGTCCGACACCCGGCCGAATCGCTTCGACGGCCGTATGATTCGCGCGCAGCAGCGCTCGTCCAAGAACGGCAATCTTCCCGACCGCGACACCAAAGCCGCCACGATGCAGCCGGTTCAGCAGGTCGATCAGGCACCGCCCGCGCGTCCTCCGCGCCATACCGTCATGACCGCCGATGAGCGGCGCCTCTTGCGTCAACATATCGAAGAGGCCGTGCGCGATCTCTACAAGCGTTGAGCGCGAGCCGCGATGAACCGACGCCGCTTCATGCAGATTGCCGGCGCGCTTGCAGGTGGCGCGAGCGCGGACGGATTCGCCACGGCGCGTGCGCGACGTTCGATCAAGACGTTCGTGCTCGTCGAACTCAGCGGCGGCAATGACGGCCTCAACACGGTCATCCCGCTTAACGATGATCGCTATCGCGCGCTCAGGCCGACGCTTGCGATCCCGCGCGAGCATGTCTTGCATCTGAATGAGCAAACCGGGCTGCATCCTTCCTTGCTCGCGTTGATGCCGGCTTGGGAAGCGCGCGAATTCGCCATCGTCCAGGGCGTGGGGTATGCGAGCTCCAGCCGCTCGCATTTTCGCTCCCGCGAAATCTGGGATACGGCTTCGAGCGCCGCCCAATATCGCCGTGATGGCTGGCTTGCGCGTTCGGACGCAACGCGTGCGAGCGTCGTTGGCACGGCGGAGGCGGGGCCTTTCGCAAATGCCAGCCGCGCGGTCGAATGGATCGGGCAGGCACGCGCGTCGTTTGCCGCTTCATGCGATGCGGCGTCGCGTTTCATCGTCGGGCGCGCTGAACGTGACAAGGTCGCGTTCGTGCGTCTTACGCTACCGGGGTTCGATACGCATGAGCATCAGGCGGCCAAGCACGCGCGTGTGTTGGCGCAGCTTGCGGACGGGCTCGCTTCGTTGCGACGCGCGTTGATCGCGTCGGGCGACTGGCGCACCACGCTTGTGATGAGTCATTCGGAGTTCGGGCGCTCCGCTCGTGAAAACGATGCGCGAGGCACCGATCACGGCGCGGCCGCACCGCAGTTTGTGTTGGGTGGAAGCGTGAGCGGCGGGCTGTATGGGGCAGCGCCGCGTTTGGATGACTTGGACGTCGATGGCGGCGTGAGCGTCGGCATCGACTTCAGGCGGGTTTATGCGACGGTTCTGAGCGCGTGCGCGGAGCTCGAATCGGTGGCGAGCCTGGGGCCGTCTTCGGACGCGCTGCCATTGATTCGTGTGTAGACGTTATTGCTTCGTTCTAGCGGTCTTCCGTTTCCGGCTCGCGCCATTGAAGAGCCGCCGCTCACGCGTTCGACCCGATCGCTAGCCGCATTGGGCCTGCTGCGCGAGCGCTGCGGTTTATTCGCGTGCATTGGCCATTTGCAGACACGAATGGCGGAGGCGGTATTCACGAGCGCCTTCGAATCGCGGTGACGACGTCAGCCCGTTGCGCCCCGCGTCCAATCGACGCGCCGAAGAATCAACAGCAATGAAAAGCGCTGTCCACGCACCTATCGCGTCCGCCAGGTAATCCAGAGCTTCCGAATTGGCGTTAGCGCTATCCGCTGATGCAGCACCTGAAAACCCTCGCGCTCGATCTCGTCGAGCAGCGCAAGCGACAGCGCCGCCTGCGAGCGCAAAACACGTTGCGATGAACGCTCGGCCGGCGGTATTGCGGCAAGCGCATCTTCAAGCGCACGTCGGGCGCGTTCGGTCTGGAAGCGCATCAGTTCCGTGAAGCTATCGCTGTATTTGCGATTGATGATGTCCGCTGCCGTCACGCCGAAGCGCTGCAGTTCGTCGATAGGAACGTAGATGCGTCCATGTCGCGCGTCGTCGCCGATCTCCTGCACGCGCTCGGCCAGCAAGAGCGCCGAACCGAGCGGCGCCGCCCACGACGCGGCCTGCGCCGGATCGCGCGCGGTCGCACGCGCGACCGCCGTTCCGAACGCGCCGCCAGTCTGCTCCAGATAGCGACGCAGTCCTGGCCAGTCCAGATAGCGCGCCTGATCGAGATCCATGCCGAAGCCATCGATCAGCGCGCGGCCCGCATCTTCGAGCACGGGTTGCGCCGCGGACGGTGCGTGCGCCAGCAAGGCTTTCGTCACGGGATGCGTGGGTTCACCGGCATCGAGCTTGCCTAGTTCGTTTTGCCACCACGCGTGCTTGGTCCGCCCGATGGTCGGGTCGCTCGTTTCCTTCACGGTCTCTTCGAGTTCGCGCCGCAACGCATAGAGCGCGCTCAAAAGCGGCTGACGCGCCGTGGGCGCGCGACGGAGCGCGTAGTAAGTGCCCGAGCCTTCGGGCGCGGCTTTTTGCTGGCAATAATCGTCGAAATTCACGAACTGAGCTTGTGGGGTAGGCCAAGTGGGGCGGGGCGTCCGGCTTTGATTGTTCTGACGCATGAACGTGACGCGATGTCTATTTTATCCGCCCGCGAAAGGCTCCGCTGCCAGGCGCGGCGAACGTCCTCCCGATGCACGGTCATCGACACGGATGTGCGCCGACCCACCGACGCCGTTTTCGCGCCGCGCAACACTGGGCGCTCGTGAACGAACCGCGCGCGCACCGGAGGCTGCCATGGCCCTCAGCAAGACCGAGAACAAGCAGTTTGGAGACAGATGCCTGCCGTTTCTCCTGAGAAGCGTGGCAAGCGATTTCGGCTTCGATTTTCGAGTGTGTCCGCGTCAGATGCACGTCTCGCCGACCATGGGACTGCACATCACGGCCAACCGCGCCAGCGATGCAAAGCTGTCTTATCCGCTGAACGTTTTCGTGTTCCTGCCGCCATCTAGCGTGCGGCAGTTTCTGTCGCATATCGACAGGCCGATTGCGGCAGCGCAAGCAAGCGAAAGGATGCCTGACGAGATCAGGAAGCTGATGGGGCAATCGGGTATCGATTTCGCCGGACGCTCGCAGGCCAAAGGCGAAGTGGTCATGGTGGAGTTGGGCGGCGTGTCCGTCTGACGATGCACGCTGCGGCTTCTCGCACTCGATCGCGCGTCGCAATTTGACGAGCCGCGCCGGAGGAGACGCTTTGAACCGTGAACGGATGCGTGAGCCCTGAATCGTTCGCTGTCGGGTGGCTCACAACAGACGCGACTATCCTTGAACCTGGCAACAATCGACGTCGAGGATTCCTGAAGATTCAATGCCTTCCCTGAGCCGAAATCACGCCCCTAGAAAGCTGTCACGGATTTTCCCAGACATCACCAGACGAATGCGTTAGAATCTCGGGCTCGACACACTGGACCGGTGTCGAACACGGCGAAACAGCGCCGGGCGCTTTGCGGCGCCACGCAACCAAGGTTGCGCGGCAAAACGAAACCCCGCTCGAAGTCGTGCTGCGAGGATGGCGAAATTGGTAGACGCACCAGGTTTAGGTCCTGACGCCAGCAATGGTGTGCGGGTTCGAGTCCCGCTCCTCGCACCAAACAAACCCCTTTGTTTCTGAAAGGGGTTTTTTGTTGGCGCTTGCCATTTCGCAAGCACCGACCCTTCACTTTGCTCCAAACCTCAACCGCGTCAACTGCTCCGCTTCGTTCGCCAGCAAGCGCGCGGCATCGCGAATCGCGACATCGAGCGTGATCGGGCCGGGCGCGGGCGAAAAGCATCCGCTGAAAAACTCCGACAGACGCGGCAGCGCCGCCGAATCCACCGCGCCCGACAAAAGCGTCGCCGGCACGCCTGCGTCCCGCGCGTGCCTGCAGGCGATGAACGGCGCCTTGCCGTGCAGCGTCTGCACGTCCGACCGGCCTTCGCCGGTGATGAGCCAGTCAGCGCCCTCGAGTGCCGCATCCAGTCCGATCTCGCGCGCAACCACTTCGGCGCCGGTTTCGAAGCGCGCGCCCAGCATATGCAGCGCGAAACCCAGACCACCCGCCGCGCCCGCGCCCGGCTCGTCGCGCTTGACGATTCCCATCGCCGGTTCGAGTTGATCCGCGAAATGCGCGAGGGCGGCATCGATGGTCGCCACTTGCTCCGGCGTCACGCCCTTCTGCGGACCGAAGATCGCGGTCGCGCCGTGCTCGCCGGTGAGCGGATTATCGACGTCCGACATGCCGATGAACTCCGCTTCCTTCACGCGCGAATCGAGCCCCGACGCATCGATACGCGCGATCTTCGCCAACGCCGACGGCACCGGCTCGAGTTCGCGCCCGTTCGCATCGAAAAGCTTCAAGCCGAGCCCGACGAGCAGACCCGCGCCGCCGTCGTTCGTGCTGCTGCCGCCCAGCGCAACGTAGAACGTGCGCGCGCCCGAATCGAGCAGGGCGCGAATCGCCTCGCCCATGCCAAGCGTGCTGCGCTCCGTGACGGGCGTCGCCATGCCGTCCGGGTCCGTGATGCCGACTACTTCGGCCGTCTCGATGATCGCGCCGCCATCCGCCAGCAATCCGGTCGCCGCGTCGCGCCGGGCCGAAGCCGCGCCGCGCACGTTGAGCAGACGTCGTTCGCCGCCTGCGGAGAGCATGGCGTCGAGCGTGCCTTCGCCGCCATCGGCCATCGGGTGAATGCGTATTTCGGCATCCGGACGCGCGCGCAAAATGCCCTCTGCAATGGCGTTGGCAACGCCCTCGGCGGAAAGCGAACCCTTGAACGAATCGGGCGCGATGACGACGACAGGGGCAGACGTGGCAGACGTGACGTTAGGCATGGTGTCTCGAATATTTTCTGTGTGAGTGGACGTTGAAAAGCCGAAGCGAAGCCCGATGTATGCGCATTGCATCGCACGTCGCCATGCGTATGGCGCATGCGCTTCATGCGTTGCGGTAATCGAGCGCGCAACGCAACGCGCGCTCCTTTCGCTTCTCGTGAGTCACGCGCCGGCAAGCTTATCAGCGCTCCGCCCGCAGCAAAATAGCGAAGGTGCGATAACCGCCATCGCAGTGTCGCGCCGATGGACTCAAAATGTGTATTTCGAGCGGAATTGCGCTGAAAAACCGTGCAAATCGCTCGAAACGGGCCAAGCGGGTTTCGTGGTCAGAGGCCGCGCGATTTGTTTGCTAGAATACTTGGCTCTGCCGGCTGACTCGGCGTTGGCGAACATCTGGCGGTCGCGAGATGCGCTCCCTTGTCTCGACATGGCGGCGCGTTTTCGAAGCCCGACATCGCACCCGGCGCGGCTCATGCAGAACTCATCCGGACCCGCGCAACCAGAACCGCGGAAGAACCGAACACCGAACACCCGAATACTCTAGGACGATTGAAGCCATGGCTAACGTAGTTGAAAACCTCGGCAAGCTCGAACGCCGCGTCACCATCTCGCTGCCGAAAGACACCGTGCAGAAGGAAGTGGACTCGCGCATCCGCCAGTTGGCCAAGACCGTGCGCATGCCGGGCTTCCGCCCGGGCAAGGTGCCGCTCAAGATGGTCACGCAGCAATACGGCGGTCAGGTCGAAGCCGAAGTGTTGAGCGACAAGGTGGGCAAGGAATTCTTCGACGTCACGCGCACCGAAAACCTGCGCGTCGCGGGCCAGCCGAGCTTTGCGCCGAAGGTCGAAGCCGCTGCGGAAGACTACGCATTCGACGCCACTTTCGAGGTCTATCCCGAAGTGAAGCTCGGCGACGTTGCCACCGCTGAAATCGAACGCACCGTCACGACCATTTCCGAAGCCGAAGTCGACCGTACGCTCGACATCCTTCGCAAGCAGCGCGTGCACTTCCACGCGCGCGGCGAAGGCGGCGAGCATGGCGACGGCGGCGCGGACACGGCGGCCAAGGAAGGCGACCGCGTCACGCTGGACTTCATCGGCAAGCTCGACGGCGTGCCGTTCGAAGGTGGCAGCGCGGAAGACTTCGCGTTCGTCTTGGGCGAAGGCCGCATGTTGCCGGAATTCGAACAAGCAGCGACCGGCCTGAAGGTCGGCGAAACGCGCGAGTTCGACCTTACGTTCCCCGAGGACTATCACGGCAAGGACGTCGCCGGCAAGACCGCGCAGTTCGCCGTCACCGTGAAAAAGATCGAGTGGCCGCATCTGCCGGAAATCGACGCGGAATTCGCGAAGTCGCTCGGTATCGAAGACGGCGATCTCACGAAAATGCGCGGCGAGATCAAGGACAACCTCGAGCGCGAAGCAAAGCGCCGCACGCAGCAGATCGTGAAGAATCAGGTCATGGACGCGTTGCTCAAGATTTCCGAACTCGACGTGCCGAAGGCGCTGATCGAACAGGACCAGGAACGTCTCGTCGAAATGGCGCGCCAGGATCTGCAACAACGTGGCGTGCCGAACGCTGCCGACGCACCGATCCCCGCCGAAATGTTCGCTGAACAAGCCGAGCGTCGCGTGAAGCTGGGCCTCGTGCTCGCAGAACTGGTGAAGGCCAACGAACTGCAGGCCAAGCCCGAGCAGATCCGCGCGGAAGTGGACGAATTCGCCAAGAGCTACGAAGACCCGAAGGAAGTCGTCCGCTGGTATTATTCGAATCAGCAGCGCCTCTCCGAAATGGAAGCGTACGTCGTTGAAAGCAACGTCGTCGATTTCGTTCTCGGCAAGGCCAAGGTGACCGACAAGGAAGTCAGCTTCGAGGAACTGGCCAGCGCAACGGCGCAAGCCTGACGCGTAGAGCCCGGGGGCGTGCGGGTCGTCGGACTGACGGCCCTCACGCCTTTTTTGCATTAAAGTTTGTGCGTACGCATGCCGTTCTACCGGATGCTCCTTCGTCGATCAGTATCCCTATTCCGAACAAGGAAATTGCATGACCTTTCGCGCTGAATTGCTCGACACACTGGCGTCCCACGCATCGCGGGACTTCGAAGCCCAGGCGCTCGGCCTCGTTCCGATGGTCGTGGAAACCAGCGGCCGCGGCGAGCGTGCCTATGACATCTATTCGCGCCTCCTGAAAGAGCGCGTGGTGTTTCTCGTCGGCGAAGTCAATGATCAGTCGGCGAATCTTGTCGTCGCGCAGTTGCTGTTTCTCGAGAGCGAAAATCCGGACAAGGACATCAGCCTCTACATCAATAGCCCGGGCGGCTCGGTTTCAGCCGGCATGGCGATCTACGATACGATGCAATTCGTCAAACCCGACGTCACTACGCTTTGCATGGGGCTCGCCGCAAGCATGGGCGCGTTCCTGCTGGCGTCGGGCGCAAAGGGCAAACGCGTCGCGTTGCCGAATGCGCGCGTGATGATTCACCAGCCGCTGGGTGGCGCGCGTGGTCAGGCGTCGGACATCGAAATTCAAGCGCGGGAAATCCTGTACTTGAAGGAGCGTCTGAACCAATTGCTGTCGCATCACACGGGCCAGCCGGTCGAGCGCATTGCACGCGACACCGACCGCGACAACTTCATGTCGGGCGATGACGCGCAAGCGTACGGCATCGTTGACCAGGTTTTGCACAAGCGTCCTTAAGGCGTCCGGAACGACGCCGCGCCGGCTTCCACGAAACACGAAGCCGGCTGTTGCGAGTGGCGCATGCGGCGTCACGCGAAACGCGCCAAAACGCGCTTCGGACGGGCCACACAGGCGAAACTGCGTGGCCGGATCGAAGGGCGTATCATGTAACAAGAGTGTCCGGAGGCTCACACATTTATGGCGGACAAAAAAGGTTCCAGCAGCGAAAAGCTGCTGTATTGCTCGTTTTGCGGCAAGAGCCAGCATGAGGTGAAGAAGCTCATCGCTGGGCCGTCCGTGTTCATCTGCGATGAATGCATCGACTTGTGCAACGAGATCATTCGCGACGAAGCGGCCGGCGCGGCAGAAGAGGCCGGGCTGACCAAGTCCGACCTGCCGAGCCCGCAGGAAATCAGCGACATCCTTAATCAGTACGTCATCGGCCAGGAACGCGCGAAGAAAATTCTCGCCGTGGCCGTGTACAACCACTACAAGCGACTCAAGCACCTCGACAAGAAAGACGAGATCGAGCTGTCGAAGAGCAACATCTTGCTGATCGGGCCGACCGGCTCCGGCAAGACGCTGCTCGCGCAGACGCTTGCACGCATGCTGAACGTGCCGTTCGTCATTGCCGACGCCACCACGCTGACCGAAGCCGGTTATGTCGGTGAAGACGTCGAAAACATCATCCAGAAGCTGCTGCAGAACTGCAATTACGAAGTCGACAAGGCGCAGCGCGGAATTGTTTATATCGACGAAATCGACAAGATCAGCCGCAAGTCGGATAACCCGTCCATCACGCGCGACGTGTCGGGCGAGGGCGTCCAGCAGGCGCTGCTGAAACTTGTCGAAGGCACGATGGCTTCGGTGCCGCCGCAAGGCGGGCGCAAGCATCCGAACCAGGACTTCATTCAGGTCGACACAACCAACATCCTGTTCGTTTGCGGCGGCGCGTTCGACGGGCTCGAGAAAGTCATTACCGATCGTACGGAAAAAACCGGCATTGGTTTTGGCGCGAGCGTGAAGAGCAAGCAGGATCGCGATGCCGGCGAAGTACTGCGGGATGTGGAACCAGAAGATCTGATCAAGTTCGGTCTTATTCCCGAACTGATCGGCCGTTTGCCGGTTGTGGCCACGCTCGGCAAGCTCGACGAAGCCGCGCTCGTGAAGATTCTGATCGAGCCGAAAAATGCGCTGGTGAAGCAATATCACAAGCTCTTTGCCATGGAACGTGTGGAACTGGAGATTCGTCCGGCGGCACTGCAGGCCATCGCGCAAAAAGCCATTCGTCGCAAGACGGGTGCGCGCGGGTTGCGTTCGATCTTGGAACAAGCGTTGCTCGATGTCATGTACGAGCTGCCGACCATGAAGGGCGTTTCGAAGGTGATCGTCGACGACAACACGATCGACGGCGACGGCAAGCCGTTGCTCATCTACGAAGACGCACCGAAAGTAGCAGGGTCGAACTGAAGCAGGCTGTGTCCCGGCGAAAGGCCGTTCATGGCAACGTGAACGGCCTTTGTTTATTTTTTCGGTTTATTGTGGACGTTACTGACCAGGTCGTCGACTAACGACTTTTCCCTTCCGATAAAGGCTTGCAATAGCTCTTAACGGCCTTACTTACGAACGAACCGATTCCATTAATGGGGAAATGAAATGTCAGGAACCCAACTCCTCCCGCAGGAACGCATCACGTTGCCGCTGCTCCCGCTGCGCGACGTAGTCGTT
Source organism: Caballeronia sp. GACF4 (assembly GCF_023631025.1). NCBI lineage: Bacteria > Pseudomonadati > Pseudomonadota > Betaproteobacteria > Burkholderiales > Burkholderiaceae > Caballeronia > Caballeronia sp. GACF4. The sequence goes on along the minus strand of NZ_JALQDW010000005.1, from coordinate 71,532 downwards.
TTCCCGCATATGGTGATTCCGCTCTTCGTCGGGCGGCCCAAGTCGATCAAGGCGCTCGAAGCCGCGATGGAAGGTGGCAAGCACATCATGCTCGTTGCCCAGAAAACGGCGGCGAAGGACGAGCCGACCGAAAAGGACATGTACGAAGTAGGGTGTGTCGCCAACATCCTGCAAATGCTCAAGCTGCCGGACGGTACCGTGAAAGTGCTCGTCGAAGGCTTGCAGCGCGCGAAGACGCTGTCCATTGAAGAACAGGAAACGCAATTTTCCTGCGATGTGATGCCGCTCGAACCCGACCACGCCGACAGCGCCGAGACTGAAGCGCTGCGTCGCGCGATCGTGTCGCAGTTCGATCAGTACGTGAAGCTCAACAAGAAGATTCCGCCCGAGATCCTGACGTCGCTGTCGGGCATCGACGAAGCGGGTCGTCTCGCGGACACCATCGCCGCGCATTTGCCGCTCAAGCTCGATCAAAAGCAGCACATCCTCGAGATGTTCCCTGTGATCGAACGCCTCGAGCATTTGCTCGCGCAACTCGAAGCTGAAATCGACATCCTTCAGGTCGAGAAGCGTATCCGTGGCCGCGTGAAGCGCCAGATGGAGAAGAGCCAGCGCGAGTATTACCTGAACGAACAGGTCAAGGCTATCCAGAAGGAATTGGGCGAAGGCGAGGAGGGTGCGGATCTCGAAGAACTCGAGAAGCGCATTACGGCCGCGCGCATGCCGAAGGAAGCCAAGAAGAAGGCGGACGCCGAGCTCAAGAAGCTCAAGCTCATGTCGCCGATGTCGGCTGAAGCCACTGTCGTGCGCAATTACATCGACACGCTTATTGGTTTGCCGTGGCGCAAGAAGAGCAAGGTCAACAACGACCTGACCAATGCCGAGCGCGTGCTCGACGAAGACCACTTCGGTCTGGAAAAGGTCAAGGAACGCATTCTCGAATATCTCGCGGTTCAACAGCGCGTGGAGAAAGTGAAGGCGCCGATTCTGTGCCTCGTCGGGCCTCCGGGCGTCGGCAAGACGTCGCTTGGGCAGTCCATCGCTCGTGCGACGAATCGCAAGTTCGTACGCATGGCGCTTGGTGGCGTGCATGACGAGTCCGAGATTCGCGGGCACCGTCGCACGTATATCGGTTCCATGCCCGGCAAGATTCTGCAAAGCCTGACCAAGGTCGGCGTGCGCAATCCGCTCTTCTTGCTCGACGAAGTCGACAAGATGGGGATGGATTTCCGCGGCGATCCTGCATCGGCGTTGCTCGAAGTGCTGGACCCAGAACAGAACCATACGTTCGCGGACCATTACATCGAAGTGGACTTCGACCTGTCGGACGTGATGTTCGTCGCGACGTCGAACTCGCTCAATATCCCGCCGCCGCTGCTCGACCGGATGGAAGTCATCCGCCTTTCGGGTTACACGGAAGACGAGAAGGTCAGCATTGCGCAGCGTTATCTGTTGCCGAAGCAAAAGCGCAACAACGGTCTGAAGGACGGCGAGATCGAAGTGGCGGAACAAGCCATCCGCGACATCATTCGCTACTACACGCGTGAAGCGGGCGTGCGTTCGCTCGAACGTGAAGTGTCGAAGATCTGCCGCAAGGTCGTGAAGATGCTGTTGCTGAAGAAGGCCGAAGGCGCGGTGAAGGTCGATGGCACGAACATCGACACCTTCCTCGGCGTGCGCAAGTACGACTTCGGTCTGGCCGCGAAGGAAAACCAGATCGGTCAGGTGACGGGTCTTGCGTGGACGGAAGTCGGCGGCGATTTGCTGACGATCGAAGCGGCGGTTATGCCCGGCAAGGGTGGCGTGATCCGCACCGGTTCGCTCGGCGACGTGATGAAGGAATCCGTCGAAGCGGCGCGCTCGGTCGTGCGTTCGCGTTCGCGTCGTCTCGGTGTCTCGGACGAGGCCTTCGAGAAGAAGGACATCCACATTCACGTGCCCGAAGGTGCGACGCCGAAGGACGGTCCGTCCGCCGGTATCGCCATGACGACGGCGCTGGTCTCGGTGCTGACCGGTATTCCGGTTCGCGCGGATGTCGCGATGACAGGCGAAATCACGCTGCGCGGCGAAGTGCTGCCTATCGGCGGGTTGAAGGAGAAGCTGCTGGCGGCGCATCGCGGCGGCATCAAGCTCGTGCTGATCCCTGAAGAAAACACCAAGGATCTGGCCGACATTCCGGACAACGTGAAGAACGCCATCGAGATCATTCCGGTTCGCTGGATCGATCGCGTATTGGAACTGGCGCTCGAACGCGCGCCGGCACCGTTGCCGGAAGAAGAAGCCAAGCCGCCAGTGGCCGCTGAAGCGAAGAAAGATGGTCCGGCTGTCGGCGAGTTCGTGAAGCACTGAAGCACGCTTCATTGACGCTGCCGCACTTACGGCCCAAGTCGTAAAAAAGACCCCGCAGGTTCGCGCTTGCGGGGTCTTTTTGTTTGCGTCGACGAATTCGAGTAGTCCTTCCAAAGCAGATGAAATCAGGCGCAACCCTCGTTGACACTCCCGTTTCGGCTGCGTTTAATGGCCGCGCATCGAATCGAAAAATCGATGCTGCTCGTTTCGATGCGAAACGACATCGACCACATCGTGCCATTACAGATTCGGGGATCACAATGAACAAGACTGACCTGATCGACCATATCGCGGAGCAAGCCGATCTTTCCAAGGCGGCAGCGGGGCGTGCACTCGAAGCCGTGATCGGCGGCGTGAGCGCGACCTTGAAGAAGGGTGGAACGGTGACGCTCGTGGGGTTCGGAACCTTTGCCGTGGGCAAGCGCGTGGCGCGTACGGGACGCAATCCGCGCACGGGCGCGGCCATCAAGATCAAGGCGGCCAAGGTGCCGAAATTTCGGCCTGGCAAAGCGCTGAAGGATGCGCTAAACTAGCGGACTCGCTGGATACGGCAACTCTTACATGAGCTGCTGGTCAACGCGGAGTAGCAAAAAGCAGCAACGCTTGAATCGCGGAACGGGTGCTTAGCTCAGTTGGTAGAGCGGCGCCCTTACAAGGCGTAGGTCGGGAGTTCGAGCCTCTCAGCACCCACCAGTTTCCGGTTCACAGCAGTTTGGGTTGAGCATCAAGCAAGGAGCGGTAGTTCAGTTGGTTAGAATACCGGCCTGTCACGCCGGGGGTCGCGGGTTCGAGTCCCGTCCGCTCCGCCAGGATCGACTGAAAGAGTCCCGCAAGTCACAAGCTTGCGGGACTTTCTCTTTTCCGCTTCTTGATTAAGATTCCGAAGCAATTTACAGCGTCGACGCGTCTCGTGCATTGCCAAATTTGCAGGCATTGCGATAATGCCGCCGAATCTTCCGCATGAACGGTTAAGCCTTTGAGTACGAAGGATTTTCCGCTTCCTGGAACATAGATGGACCACCAAACGCGGCTCCCACCGGAAGCCTTACACCCCGACTTGTCGCCTTTTCCCCTCGCGCTGTTGTAATATCGAGCGTTTTGTTCTAACCACGCAGCGCTACGCATGCTCGACTTCTTCCGTAATCACCAGCGCCTGATGATGGCCCTGCTGATCCTGATCATCGTGCCGGGTCTCGGCATTGTCGGGATTCAGGGTTTCAGCAACTTTTTCGACGAAAGCGCTTACGTCGCCAGCGTGAACGGTCACAAGATCACGCGCCCCGAATTCGATAACGCCTTCCGCCAGCAGGTGGATCGCGCGCGCTCCATGCTGGGCGCTCAGTTCGACGCCCGCATGTTCGACACGCCCGAAGCGCGCGCCGCCATGGTCGACAGTCTCGTGCAACAGCGCGCGCTGTCGGACGAGACGCAACGCCTGCATCTGACCGCATCCGACGACGCCGTGCGTCGCGCGCTGCTGTCCGATCCGATCGTCGCGTCGCTGCGCAAGCCCGATGGCTCCGTCGACATCGAGCGTTACAAGGAGATGCTCGCCATGCAGGGCATGACGCCCGCGCAGTACGACGAGCGCATGCGCTACACAATCGCAAATCAGCAGATCCCGGCAAGCATTCAGGAGTCTTCGTTCACCTCGAAGTCGCTCGCGCAGAGCTTGACCGAATTGTCCGAGCAGCGTCGCGCGGTGCAGGGCATGTCGCTGCGCGCGGCGGATTACGCCGCGAAGGTTCAACCCACCGAAGCGCAACTGCATTCGTACTACGACGCGCATCGCAATGACTTTGCCACGCCCGAGACCGCGACCATTCAGTACCTCGTGCTGTCGCCGTCCACGCTCGCGGCGGCATCGAAGCCGAGCGACGCCGAACTCAAGAAGTTCTACGACGACAACATCCAGCGCTATCGCACGGAGGGTCAGGTACGCGCGAGTCACATCCTCGTGAACGCGCCGAAGGACGCCAGCGCGGCCGACAAGGCGAAGGCGAAGCAGAAGGCCGAACAACTGCTCGCGCAAGTAAAGGCGCATCCCGATCAGTTCGCGCAAGTAGCGGAAAAGAATTCGGAAGATCCGGGCTCGGCGTCGAAGGGCGGCGACCTCGGTTACTTCGCGCGCGGTCAGATCGCGGGCGGCAAGGCTTTCGACGACGCCGCGTTCAACCTGAAAAAAGGCGAAGTGAGCGATATCGTCGAGTCGGACTTCGGTTACCACATCATTCAGGCAACGGACGTCAAGCCGTCGGTTACGCAGTCGTTCGAAGAAGTGAAGGAAGCGCTCGCGAAGGACTACGCCGCGCAACAGGGCAGCAAGGGCTTTGCAGAAGCAGCGCAAGGCTTCACCGACACCGTCTACGAACAGGCGAAGTCGCTGCAGCCCGCGGCCGACAAATACAAGCTCACGGTTCAGACCGCTACGGTCGGTCCGAAGCCCAACACGCAATTGCCGCAGGACAATCCGCTCAACAATGCGAAGTTTCTGGCGGCCGTGTTCTCACCGGACTCGGTGAAAGATCACAACAACACCCAAGCCGTCGATGCAGGCAACAACACGCTGATCGCCGCGCGCGTGACCGACTACAAGGCTTCGACCGTTCCCGCATTCGACGCCGTGAAGGACGCGGTACGCACGAAGGTCGTCGCGCAAGACGCAGCTGCGATGGCGCTCAAGGAAGGCCAGACGAAGCTTGCCGATCTGCAGAAATCGAAGTCGACCGATCGCTTCACGTCACCGATCATCGTCTCGCGCAACGACGCGCAGGGCTTGCCGCCTGCCGCGTTGAGCGCGATCTTCAAGGCGGATGCCTCGAAGTTGCCCGCGTACGTCGGCGTCGATCTCGGCACGGACGGCTATGCGATCTATCGCGTCAACGGTATCGAGAAAGCCAACGCGGTGGCCGCGGATCGTCTCGCCGGCGCGCAGCAGCAGATCGCGCAGGTCTATGCTCAAGCCGAGATGGAAGCGTATATCGACTCGTTGAAGGCGCGCTCGAAGGTCAAGCTGAGTCAGGCGCCGGTGCCTGCGGCCAATCAATAAGAAGCAGTAAAACGTCAGTCGCACAAAAAAGCCCCGTGTCCGAAAGGACGCGGGGCTTTTTCAATGCTGCCCGATGTAACCAGCAACAGTGTCCTTACAGGCAAGCCTGAATGTCGCCCGTCGCCTGGCTGCCAGCGGCACCCGATGCGCGGAAACCCACCCACGAGCCCGGACCGGACCACTTCGGACGCACCACGGCGGCCGCGCCATTCGGCGGCTGCTGACCAGGCACATAGACATCGACGGCCTGATCGTTGGCAAGCGTATCTTGCGACACGACTTGCTGTTGCGTCTTGTCAGCCCATGCATGCGAGACGCATTCGGCGACCGCCTTGACCGGCTTGTCGCTCATGCCGACTTGTTGCACGCCTGCGGGCGGTTGAGCGGCGCATGCCGAAATCGCGATGGTCAATGCAACCAGAGGGAAGTATTTCACGTGACCTCCTTGTAGAGCGCTCTCTTGCGAGCGGGGTTATAAGAGTTACGCGAAAGTCTCAGATAACTGAATCTTGGCCGTGTTCCGCGTTTGTTGGAAAAGCTGTCGCGGCTGGCGTCTTCGTTGTTACGACGCACTTGCGCCCAGCAAGGGTTTCAAGCTTGGCCAGACGTTTTCTAATAGCAATGGCTGGGCCTGCACCGTCGGATGAATCTGGTCCGACTGGAACATCGTCGGCTTGTTTTCGATCCCGGCAAGCAGGAAAGGGACGAGCGCCACATTCTTGTCCTTGGCGATGCGTTCATAGATGGCGTGGAACTTTTGCGAATAGTCGGGGCCGTAATTGGGCGGAACGTACATGCCGATGAGTAAAACCTTCGCATGCGCCGCCTGCGATGCCTCGACTATTCCACGCAGATTCGTCTCGGTGGTGGCAAGCGGCACGCCGCGCAAGGCATCGTTCGCGCCGAGTTCCACGACTACCACCGCCGGTTTGATACGCATGAGCACGGCGGTCAATCGCGCGCGTCCGCCGCTCGTGGTGTCGCCGCTGATGCTCGAATTGGCGACGCTATAATCGAGACGCTCTTTCGCAAGCCTTTGGCGCAGCAGATTGACCCAGCCGGTATCGCGAGGCAAGCCGTATTCGGCGGAGAGGCTATCGCCAAGCACGACGATTGCAGGCTTGTTCGTCGCTGCGTCTTGTGCATGCAGCGCGGAACTTGCCGCAAGCATTGTCAAGGCGACGCAAGCACGCGCGCTCCAGTTCTTTTTCAGGGTGTCCATGCAAAACAATATCGAGCCGGTCATCGAAGTTCGGGGTTTAAGCAAGCGGGTGAAGGACGCAACGGGCGAGCTCACGATACTCGATCAGATCGATCTGTCCATCGCGAAGGGCAGCAGCGTGGCGATCGTCGGGGCATCGGGCTCGGGCAAGTCGACACTGCTCGGCCTGCTCGCGGGTTTGGACAGCGCGAGTGCGGGCTCGGTTCGTTTATTGGGCAAGGAGCTTTCCACGCTCGATGAAGACCAGCGCGCCGCGCTCAGAAGCGGCGCGGTCGGTTTCGTGTTCCAGTCGTTCCAGTTGATGCCGCATCTCACCGCGCTCGAGAACGTCATGCTGCCGCTCGAACTGCGCGCGGAGTTGCCGCACGATCAGATTGCCGCGCGCGCGCGCTCGCTGCTCGATCAGGTCGGTCTCGCGCAACGCACGGCGCATTATCCCAAGCTGCTGTCCGGCGGCGAACAGCAACGCGTGGCGTTGGCGCGCGCCTTCGTCACGCATCCCGCGGTGCTCTTCGCCGATGAACCCACCGGCAGCCTTGACGCCGCTACGGGCTATGCCATCATCGATCTCATGTTCGCGATGAACGAACGCAACGGCGCGACGCTCGTGCTCGTCACGCACGACGTCGAACTCGCCGAACGCTGCGATGCCACCGTGACGATCGAAGCAGGGCGGCTCGTCAATGGCCTGAGCGTATAAAAAAGCCCGCATCGGCCGATGCGGGCCGATGCGGGCTTTAACGACGCAACCAGCCGTCAATACTTCAGAGCCTTGCGCGCGCGCTCGATCAACGCGGAGGTCGAGGCATCGTGCTTCTTCGGATCGGCGCTCGCGGCGGTGATATCCGCCTCGACCACCTTGCCGAGAATCTTGCCGAGTTCCACGCCCCACTGATCGAACGAGTTCACGTCCCACACCGCGCCCTGCACGAGCACCTTGTGTTCGTATAGCGCGATGAGCGCGCCGAGCGCCTCGGGCGTGAGCGCATCGAGAATGATGGTCGTGGTCGGCCGATTCCCCGGAAAGCTCAAATGCGTGGCAAGTTCTTCCTTGCCCGGGCCCGCGACCTTCTTCGCCTCTTCGAGCGTGCGGCCAAGCATCAGCGCTTCGCTTTGCGCGAAGCAGTTGGCGAGCAGCTTCGCATGGTGATCGACGAGCGGATGCTCAGGCGTGAGCACGGCGATGAAATCGATCGGGATGATGGTCGGCCCTTGATGCAGCATCTGGAAAAACGCGTGCTGGCCGTTCGTGCCGGGCTCGCCCCAGATCACGGCAGCGGTCGGGTAATCGACCATGCCGCCTGCCAGCGTCGCCGACTTGCCGTTGCTTTCCATCTCCAGTTGCTGAAGATACGAAGGCAGATAGTGCAGCGCCTGCGAATAAGGCGCGATCAGATCGCTCTGCGAGCCGAAGAAGTTGCGATACCAGATGCCGATCATGCCCATCAGCACGGGCAGATTCTTGTCGAGCGGCGCTTCGCGGAAGTGTTGATCCATCGCGTACGCGCCTTCCAGCAGCGCGTCGAAATTCTCCGGTCCGACCGAGATCACGATGGACAGGCCCACCGCCGACCACAGCGAATAGCGCCCGCCGACCCAGTCCCACATCTCGAAGACGTTTTCTTTCGCGATGCCGAACTTGACCACTTCCGCCGGGTTCGCCGAGACGCCGACGAAGTGCTTCGAAAGCTCGCTTTCCGGGCAGCCCTGCTTCAAGAACCAATCGCGCATGGAGTGCGCGTTGGTCATGGTTTCGAGCGTCGTGAAGGTCTTGGAGACGATGATCGCGAGCGTCTCTTCGGCATCGACTTGCTGGAGCACGTTCCAGAGATCGGCGCCATCGACATTGGAGACGAAATGCGTGTCGAGTTCTTTCGATGCCAGATGATGCAGCGCGTGCACGACCATCTTCGGTCCGAGGTCCGAGCCGCCGATACCGATGTTCACCACATGGCGGATACGCTTGCCGGTATAGCCGGTCCACGAGCCGTCGCGGACCTTGTTGGCGAACGCGGCCATTTTCGCGCGCTCGGCGCGGACCTGTTCGGCGAAGGGCGCGTCGTCGGATTGCGCGCGCAGCGCCGTATGCAGCACCGCGCGATGTTCCGTGATATTGACGATATCGCCCGCGAACATGGCGTCGCGGCGCTCGGTCACCTTCGCCTCTTCGGCGAGCTGAATGAGCAGCTTGAGCGTGGCGTCGGTGATGCGGTTCTTGGAGAAGTCGATGCTGATACCGCCGCCGTCGAACGTGAAGCGCTCGGCGCGCGTGGGCGCGGTGTCGTTTTGCGGCGCGAACCAGTCGCGCAGGCGCTCGCCGGAGATGGCATCGTAGTGCGATTGGAGCGCCGACCAGGCGGGTAGCGATTTGAGCGTCATAACGGTTCGATAGTCCTGAGTGACAAAGGAAACGTTCGTGCAAAGGCGGCTTGGCGGGTGGCGTCAGTCAGTTCGTGAACGCGACCAGCGGTGCCGCGGATGCTCGAATGTAAGAAGCAAGAGGCAGTATAGCGACGATGCATGAACGAATGCTTGCAAGGCGTCATCGCGGCGCCGTGCAAGCCTCGCGCGAATCAGGCGCGCTGCTGTCGTTTATAGAAGCGACGATTGATGAGACTGCGCACGGCAGGCGCAAGTTCGCCCGCCGTCAGTCCCGCAGGCCCGGTGCCATCGCTCGCCAGATGCTCGGCGGCCTGCCCGTGAAAGTACACGCCTGCCAGCGCCGCCTCATACGCAGGCAACTTTTGGGCGAGCAATGCTCCGATCAATCCGCCGAGCACGTCGCCGGTGCCGCCGGTGGCGAGTCCTGCGTTTCCGGTCGGATTGATGGCGACGCGGCCATCCGGCGACGCGATGACCGTGCCCGAGCCTTTCAGCACGATGACCGCCGAATAACGCGCTGCCAACCGACGCGCGGCCGCGATGCGGTCGGCCTGCACCGCCTTTGCATCGGTTTGCAAGAGCCGCGCGGCTTCTAGCGGATGCGGCGTGAGCACGCACGGATTGCCCTTGGCGCCGCGTCCCGCGACTTCTGCGGCGAGGGCGTCGTCCTTCGAGACGAGATTGAGCGCATCGGCGTCGAGCAGCTTGGCGGCGTCGAGCTTCAGGACATCGGCGAGCACTTTTTTCGCGCGGTCGCTCTTGCCCATGCCGCAGCCGATCGAAAGCGCGTCCATTTTTTCGAGCGCGAAGTCGTCGACGTGATGCAGCATCAGTTCGGGATGCGGCGGATCGTAGGACGGCGCACCTTCGCCTAGAAACGCCACGTTGACCTTGCCCGCGCCGCTGTAGAGCGCCATGCGCGCGGCGAGGATGGGCGCGCCGCACATGCCGGTATCGCCGCCAATCACGGCAAGCGTGCCGAATGTGCCCTTGTTGGTCGCGTTGTCGCGCAGCGGCATGTGGGCCGCGAAAAGGGCCGGCACGTTGAGCACGATGGAAGGCGCGGCGGGCGGCTCGATGTCGAGCGTGGCGACATGCAGCGTGCCGCACAGATCGCGGCCTTCCGCCGTGAAATGGCCCGGCTTCGCGCCGATGAACGTGATCGTCTCGTTCGCGCGCACGCTTGCACCGCCCGCGACGGGTGCGCCGGTGTCGCTGTCGAGACCGCTCGGGACGTCGAGCGCGAGCACGCGGCCGTGGTCGCGGCTGTCGGCATCGCGCGCGCTTTGCGACAGACGTGTCGCAATGCCGGCGAACACGCCGTCCAGCACCCGTGTCAGGCCGATGCCGAACATGCCGTCGACCAGCCAGCCGAATTCATCGAACGATGCGGGGACTTCGGTGTCGATCGTCACGCCTGCGGCACGCGCCGCTTCGAGCGCCCAGCGGGCGTCGTCGGGCTTGACCTCGACCGGCATGCAAACGCGCACCGTCACGCCCGCGCGGTGAAGCCGCTCGGCCATCACGAGCGCATCGCCGCCGTTGTTGCCGGGGCCGGCGACGATCCAGACGGGCTTCTTCGTATGAAAGTCGCGCGTATGGAGCAGAAGCTGTGCGGCGGCGGCGCCTGCGCGGGCCATCAGCGTGTGAGGCGGCAGCGCGGCGGCGGCGCGCGCTTCGAGCGAACGCAGCTCTGTGAGCGTCAGGAGCGCGAGGGCATCGTCGCGGGGCGTGAAGTAGGGCGTTCGGGAATCGGTCATGTCGACGATGATAGGCGTGCAGCGAACATTGCGTCGATTCGCACCGTTCGTGCCTGAAGCATGTGGCGATTCGGCTCGACCAGGATCGCAAGTTTCGTGAGTCGCTCAAAGACGCGCGCGGCTCGCACAAACCGAATGCCAAGCCGACGCGCGCGGCTCGCACAAACCGAATGCCAGGCCGACGCAGCCACTAGCACCGCAGCACGCGAGAGCACGGACGCGCGCTCTTCAAAACCGCTCGATACTCAACGCCGCAAGCGTCTGTTCCGGAACCTCGGGCGTCACATCGGACACGAGATCCGCCACCACCTTCGCCGACCCGCACGCGAGCCCCCAGCCCGCCGGACCATGCGCCGCGTTCACGAACACACGCGGATGCCGTGTCGCGCCGACTGCCGGCAGGCCATCGGCGGAGAAGAGGCGCAGGCCTTCCCACGGACGCGCGGCCGAGACGCGTCCCGCGCCCGGAATCCAGTCGTGCGTGCCCTGACCGAGCACGTCGAGGGCACGACGGGCGAGGCTCGCATCGAGCGGCTTGTCGGCCTTGGATGCGCTCTGGAATACGCCCGCGCCCGCCACGCGCAGACGCTGGTTCACACGTGTCATCGTGATGCGCTTCATCGAATCGACGACCGTCAGATGCGGCGCGCGCTCTTCGTAGGCAATCGGCGCGGTGAGCGTATGCATGCGCAGCGGATACAGCCACGGCGTGGACTTCCTGACGAGCGCGGGCGTCTCGGCTCCCGCCGCGACCACGACGGCGTCCGCCGTGATCAACTCGACATTTTCGTTGCGCTTGTTGCGGCTCGCGTCCGGATCGGCGAGTTCGACGGCCGCGCGCTTATCGTCCAGACGCAGCGCCGTTACCGTGCGATTCATGCGGAACTGCACGCCGCCGTCTTCGAGCACCTGCTTCAGTTGCTTGGTGAAGAGCGGGCAATTGGCCGTGCGATCCTCGGGCAGCAAAACGCCGCCTGCGAATTCGGGATATTCGGGCACCGAATGCTCCGCTGCGACGCATTCCTCAGGCGTCAGCACGCGATGCGGCACCTTGAACTGCCGCAACAGATCGATGGCCGGTTGCGCTTCCTCCAGCTCGCGCGCGTGACGAAACACGTGCAACATGCCGCGCCGCTGTTCGAATTCGAGTTGCAGTGCGCTCTCGATTTCCGCGACGGTACGGCGCGACAACGCGACGAGCGGTTCCAGCAACGCATATTGCGCCGCGAACGCGTCCGGCTCGCGCAGCATGGCGAGTTGTTTCAGAAAATCGCGCACGGCGCTATGAAAGCCGGTCTTCACGACCATGCCGTTTTGCTTCGCGCGGTTCGACGACATGAAGGTCGGTCCGAACCAGACATCGAGCGGAGAGGGCAGAAGCGCGCCGCCCTGGCCATAGGTGGCGCCTTGGGCGACCGTCGCGTAGCGCTCGACCACGCAGACGCGATGCCCGGCCGCATGCAACTGGTAAGCGGTGGCGATGCCGGCGATTCCTCCGCCGATAACGATGACATCCATGACTTTTTTGCCCGAAGGCGCGAACTTGCGCCGCACACCGCGCCGCAAGCTCGGGCGCGCCGCGCATGTCGACGATGAGACGGCGGGCGCGGCAGACTCGCCACACCCGAAGAAAGCGCGCCATGATAGCGCCAAATGAGCCGCGCCGGGACCATAGGTGCCAGATCGCAGCATGTCCGTCGCGAACGTTTCTGCACTGCGTACACTGCAGGATCGATTTCAGGATAAGCCATGCGTCACGTCCGCGGCGGGATGCGCACGCGCGACGGGCAATGGCGCCGGTCGGGCCGGCTGAATTTGAGACGCATCCGGGGTATAATCGCGGTCTTCCTTTCGCCTCACGTCGCTCATCCACGCTCGTGGCCGTTTCCGGCGTTTCGAGCGCGGCACCCAGCGGCACACAGACGTCATCGACGCACCGTCACAATGGCCCACTTCTCGTGTTTCCCCGGCGCTTCGGCCCTCTCCGATTTCCGTCAGACCCGCCTCCTCGAGACGCTCGCGCGCATCGACGCGAACATCGTCGGCGTGCGCGGCCAGTTTCTGCACTTCGTGAATTCGGCCGAACCGCTTTCCGATGAGAACAGCAACCGCATCCACGCGTTGATGCACTACGGTGCGCCGCTCGAAGAAGGCAAGGAACGCGGCCACGCCGAAACGTTTCTGGTCGTGCCGCGTTTCGGCACGGTGTCGCCTTGGGCGAGCAAGGCAACCGACATCGCGCATCATTGCGGCCTCACGCAAGTGCGGCGTATCGAGCGCGGCGTCGAATACACGGTCGTCCTGAAGAGCGGCCTGCTCGGCGGCAAGAAAACCCTGTCGGACGAAGCGCGCGCCGCCGTTGCCGACGCGTTGCACGACCGCATGACCGAAAGCGTCGCGGCCTCGCGCGATCAGGCGCTGCATCTCTTCGACGAACTGCCCGCCAAGCCCTTGCAGACGGTCGATATCATCGGCGCCGGGCGTTCGGCGCTCGAAGCGGCCAACGCGGAACTGGGCCTCGCGCTCGCGGAAGACGAGATCGTCTATCTCGTCGATGCCTTCAAAAACCTCAACCGCAATCCGACCGACGTCGAACTGATGATGTTCGCGCAGGCCAACAGCGAACATTGCCGCCACAAGATTTTCAACGGCGAATGGACCATCGACGGCGAGAAGCAGGATCTGTCGCTCTTCGCCATGATCCGCAACACCGAGAAGCTGAATCACGAAGGCACGATCGTCGCGTACTCGGACAACTCGGCGATCATGGCGGGCGGCGTCGCGGAGCGCTGGTTTCCGCGCGGCGAGAGCGAGCAGTATCAGCGCAAGGTCGAGTTGACGCACACGCTGATGAAGGTCGAAACGCATAACCACCCGACGGCGATCTCGCCGTTCGCGGGCGCGGCAACGGGCTCGGGCGGCGAAATCCGCGACGAAGGCGCGACCGGTCGCGGCGCGCGTCCGAAAGCCGGTCTCGCGGGCTTCACGGTATCGAACCTCGATTTGCCCGATGCGCGTCAAAAGTGGGAAAACGCCCGCGATGCCGCCACGCCGCTCGTCTCGCGCAATCCGTCGGAAACGCATGAGGCGTATGGCCGGCCGGATCGCATTGCGTCGCCGTTGCAGATCATGATCGACGGGCCCATCGGCGCGGCGGCATTCAACAACGAATTCGGCCGTCCGAACCTGGGCGGCTACTTCCGCACTTTCGAGCAGAACGTCGCGGGCCGCGTGCGCGGCTATCACAAGCCGATCATGATCGCGGGCGGCATCGGCAATATCTCGGACCAGCACACGCACAAGAACGATCTGCCGGCGGGCACTCTGCTGATCCAGATCGGCGGACCGGGCATGCGCATCGGCATGGGCGGCGGCGCGGCGAGTTCGATGGCCACGGGCGCGAACACCGCCGAGCTGGACTTCGATTCCGTGCAGCGCGGCAATCCTGAAATTCAACGCCGCGCGCAGGAAGTCATCAACTCGTGCTGGCAACTGGGCGAGCACAACCCCATTCTGTCGATTCACGACGTCGGCGCGGGCGGCATTTCGAATGCGTTCCCCGAACTCGTCGATGGCGCGGGAAAGGGCGCGCGCTTCGAACTGCGCAAGGTACAGCTCGAGGAAAGCGGACTGTCGCCGCGCGAAATTTGGTCGAACGAAGCGCAAGAGCGCTATGTGCTGGCCATCGCGCCCGCCGATCTGCCGGCCTTCGAGGCAATGTGCGAGCGTGAACGCTGCCCGGTGGCAGTGGTTGGCGTGGCGACGGACGAGCGCGACCTCGAACTCATCGACGATGAAAACGAAGGTCAGGAACCCGTCGACATGCCGATGGATGTGCTGCTCGGCAAGCCGCCGAAAATGCATCGCGACGTTGCGCGCGAACATCCGAGCTTCACGCCGGTCGATGTCACCGGCCTGCAGCTTTCGGAAGTCGCCGTCGATGTGCTCAAGCACCCGACCGTCGCGAGCAAGTCGTTTCTCATCACCATCGGCGACCGTTCGGTGGGCGGCACGACGGCGCGCGACCAGTTCGTGGGCCCGTGGCAAGTGCCGGTGGCCGATTGCGCCATCACGACCATGGACTACGCGGGCTATCGCGGCGAAGCCATGACGATGGCCGAGCGCACGCCGCTCGCCGTCATCGACGCACCCGCATCCGGCCGCATGGCAGTGGGCGAAGCAGTGACGAATATCGCTGCCGCGCCGATCGAATCGTTGAGCAAGCTCAAGCTCTCCGCCAACTGGATGGCCGCGTGCGGCAGCGCGGGCGAAGACGCGGCGCTCTACGACACGGTGAAGGCCATCGGCATGGAACTGTGCCCGGCGCTCGGCATCAGCATTCCGGTCGGCAAGGATTCGCTGTCGATGCGCACCAAGTGGCAGGACGCACGCGGCGGCTCACGGGAAGTGGTGTCGCCGGTGTCGCTCATCATCTCGGCGTTCGCGCCGGTCGAGGACGTGCGCCGTCAACTCACGCCGCAACTCGTCGCGGAGTCCGATACGGTGCTGATCGCCATCGATCTGGGGCGCGGGCGCAATCGCATGGGCGGCAGCATCCTCGCGCAAGTGACGCAGCAAGTGGGCGATGCCGTGCCCGACGTCGACGATCCCGAAGACCTCAAGCGCTTCTTCGCGTCCATTCAGGCGCTCAACGCCGACGGCAAGCTGCTTGCCTATCACGACCGCTCGGACGGCGGCCTGTGGGCGACGGTCTGCGAGATGGCGTTCGCGGGGCACGTGGGCGTGTCGCTCAACGTCGACATGCTGACACTCGATGCCGACCACGAATCCGATTACGGCGACGCGAAAGACTGGACCAAGCAGACGAGCGGCCGGCGCGACGACCGCACGATCCGCGCGCTGTTCACGGAAGAACTCGGCGCGGTGGTGCAAGTGCGCGCGGCGGATCGCGATGCCGTGCTCGGCGCGTTGCGCGGGCATGGTTTGTCGGCGTGCGCGCATGTCATCGGCAAGCCGAACGAGCGCGACACGGTCGAGATCTATCGCGACGCGAAGAAGATTTTCGATGCGCCGCGTACCGAGTTGCAGCGCGCATGGAGCGAGGTGAGCTGGCGCATCGCGCGTCTGCGCGACAACCCCGCTTGTGCCGACGCCGAATACGACGCATTGCTCGATGCCGGCGATCCCGGCTTGTCGCCCGTGTTGACCTTCGATCCGGCGGAAGACGTCGCCGCGCCGTTCATCGCGACGAACACGCGTCCGCGCGTGGCGATCCTGCGCGAGCAGGGCGTGAACTCGCATCTCGAAACCGCGTATGCATTCGACCGCGCGGGCTTCGATGCGCATGACGTACATATGAGCGATCTGCTCGAAGGCCGCGCGACACTCGCCGACTTCGCGGGCGCGGTGGCGTGCGGCGGCTTCTCGTATGGCGACGTGCTGGGTGCGGGCGAAGGCTGGGCCAAGACCATTCGCTTCAACCCGCGTCTTTCCGATATGTTCGCCGCCTTCTTTAGCCGCGCCGATACCTTCGCGCTCGGCATCTGCAACGGCTGCCAGATGATGTCGAACCTGGCGTCAATCATCCCCGGCGCCGAGGCGTGGCCCAAGTTCACGCGCAACAAGTCCGAGCAGTTCGAAGCGCGCTTCTCGCTCGTGGAAGTGGAGAGTTCGCCGTCGATCTTCTTTAGCGGCATGGAAGGCTCGCGCATTCCGGTGGCGGTCGCGCATGGTGAAGGTTTCGCCGATTTCTCGCAACAGGGCGATGCCGCGAAGGCACTCGTCGCCATGCGTTTCGTCGATCATCACGGCCGCGCGACGGAGCAGTATCCGTTCAACCCGAACGGCTCGCCGCAAGGCATCACGTCGGTCACGACGCCCGACGGCCGCTTCACCGTTTTGATGCCGCATATGGAGCGCGTGCATCGCAATGTGCAAATGAGCTGGACACCGGATGACTGGACCACTGACGGCAGTCCGTGGCTGCGCGTGTTTCAGAACGCGCGGCGGTTCATGGGGTGAGGTTCGGTTGTATCGGTGGGATGAGAGCACCCCGAAGTGGTTTTTCGGGGTGTTTTTTTGCCGATTGCAGACACGCACCGAAAACGACAAAGCCGCCCGAAGGCGGCTTTGTCCGACAGCGACGAAGGGCGA
The DNA here is from genome assembly GCF_023631025.1 of Caballeronia sp. GACF4. Lineage (NCBI taxonomy): Bacteria > Pseudomonadati > Pseudomonadota > Betaproteobacteria > Burkholderiales > Burkholderiaceae > Caballeronia > Caballeronia sp. GACF4. Next base: position 54,656 of record NZ_JALQDW010000005.1, on the reverse strand, counting down.
TCAGCGCTCTTACTTCACCACTGCCTTCTTCCGCAACCCTTCCTCGAACGCCTGCAGCTTCTCTTGCTGAATCTGCTGCGCGATCTGCGCTTTCACTTGTTCCAGCGGCGGCGGGGCGACGTCGCGGGTATCGTCCAGACGGATGATGTGCCAGCCGAATTGCGTCTTCACCGGCTGCGGCGTTACTTCACCCTTCTTGAGCTTCTCGGCGGCGGCGCCGAATTCCGGCACGTAGGCTTGCGGCGCGGACCAGTCCAGATCGCCGCCGTTCTTGCCCGATCCCGGGTCCTTCGAGTATTGCTTCGCCAAATCCTCGAAGCTCGCGCCGCCCTTGATCTTCGCGATCAAGTCCTTCGCCTGCGCTTCGCTTTCTACCAGGATGTGATGCAGATGCAGTTCCTTGCCGCCGCCCGTCTGCTTCACGAGTTGCTCGTAGCGCGCCTGGATCTCGGCGTCGGTCGGCGTGTTCTTCTTGACGAAGTCTTCGATCATCGCGCGCAGCACGACCGTCTGTTGCGCGACCGCGATCTGCGCCTTCACGTCGGGACGCATGGGCAGGCCTTCGCGCGATGCTTCCTGCATCAGGATTTCGCGGTTGATGAGTTCCTCGCGCACCGCCTGTTGCAATTGCGGCGAATCCTGCTGACCCTGCTGGACGAGTTGCTTCACGAGCGCATCGGCGCGCGACGTGGGAATCGGCGTGCCATTGACGACGGCGATGTTCTGCGCAAACGCGGGAGCCGCGGCGAACGCAGCCAGCAAGACCCAGACGCGGGTTTTTTTCAAAGTCATCGGAGGTTCCTAACTGAGCAACGAGCGACCTCGAAAGGCGCTTGATTGAGAGGTTGATCTGGAAGAAGCTGAGTGAATCGACACGCGGGAGAGGCGAGGCAAAAGCGCGGCAATCAGGCGCCAAAGCCCGCGCGGAGTCTATTCGAATTGTTCTGCGAACTCTTGCGGCGTATAAGCCCGGATGGCCAGCGCGTGCACGCCATGCTGCATTTCCGCGGCCAGCGCATCATACACCAGTCGATGCCGCGCCACTCGCGCGCGGCCCGCGAAGCATTCGGCGATGACCGTGACCGTGTAATGACTGCCCGAAGCCGCGCCGGCATGCCCGGCATGCGCCGCGCTGTCGTCTTCGATATGCACGGTTTGCGGTTCGAGCGCCGCTTCGAGGCGCGCTTCGAGATGCGCGATCTTGTCGGCCGCGCTCGCGTTCGGAAAATCGAAGGAAGCGTTCATTGACCATCCTCCTTCATGTATTTGGCGAGCCAGAAGCTTTGCGCGACGATAAACGCCACGAGACACCCCGTCGCGCCGAAGAGTTTGAAGTTGACCCATTGGTCCGTGGTGAAGTGAAACGCCACCACGAGATTGACGATACCGAGCAGCGCGAAAAACACCGCCCACGCCACGTTCAATTGTCCCCACACGCGATGCGGCAGGACGATCTGCTTGCCCATCATCGCTTCAATGAGGTTCTTTTTGAAGCCGAGTTGCGCGACGATCAGCGCCACGGCGAAGAGCCAGTAAAGCGCGGTGGGCTTCCATTTGATGAAGGTATCGTTGTGCAGCACGAGCGTCGCGCCGCCAAACACCACGACCACGCCGAGACTCACCCACAGCATTGGATCGACCTTGCGATGGCGGAACGCCACCCACGCAATCTGCACGAGCGTCGCCGCGATGGCTACGGCAGTTGCCGTATAGATGCCCCAGATCTTGAATGCGACAAAAAACAGGATGATCGGAAACAGATCGAACAGAAATTTCATTGGCGTGGCGATGAGGTGGGCAGCGAGCAGGCTGCGGCGCGCGAAACGAACGCCCGCTCTCGAGAAGCGGGCGTTCCATGCGGCAGAAAATTATGCACGGGCTTATTGATTAGCCCGCCACAACCCGCCCGCGCTTACTTGGATTCGAATTGTAGCGCAGCCGAGTTGATGCAATACCGCAAACCGGTGGGCGCCGGGCCGTCTTCGAAGACGTGACCGAGATGCGCGCCGCAGTTCTTGCACTGCACTTCGATGCGCAGCATGCCGTGCGAGCGGTCGGTCTTCTCTTCGATCACTTCGCCGTTGATCGGCTTGAAGTAGCTGGGCCAGCCGCAGCCCGCGTCGAACTTGGTCGCGGATTCGAAAAGCGGCGTGCCGCAACACACGCAGTCATACACGCCGCGCTCGAAGTGGTCCCAGTATTCGCCGGAGAACGGGCGCTCGGTCGCCGCGTGGCGCGTGACCTGATACTGCATGTCGTTGAGTTCGCTGCGATACGCCGCATCGTCCTTTTGCAGCGGATACGCCGTGGCGCCAGTGTTGTCGATGGTGTCGTCTCTGCTCATATCATTCCTTTTATCGGCCGAAAGTCGGAAAAACGGATCAGGCCAGCTATTTTGGGGCGATCCTAAGAAGAACAACTCACTTCCAGATCGCTCGCCCAGTCGGGTGGCAGGCCGGCGTACGCTTCGTATTCGGGTTGTTCGTCGTAGGGACGGCGCAGCACGTCGAGAAGCCGCGCCACTTCGGTGTAATCCTTTTCGCTCGCCTGGCGAATCGCCTGTTCGGCCAGGTGATTACGCAGCACGTACTTCGGATTCACGCGATTCATCGCGGCCGCGCGATTCGTATCGTCGCGCGTTTCGTGCGCGAGACGTTCGCGATACTGCACCGCCCACGCGTCGAAAGCGGCACGGTCGAGAAAGAGGTCGCGCACGGGCGAATCGTTCGAGGTATCGGATTTCACGAGCTTCGACAAGTTCCGGAACGTGAGCGTGAAGTCCGCGCGGTTCGCGTGCATGATTTCGAGGAGACCGTTGGCGAGTTTGTCATCGCCTTCGCGCGCGATTTCGAGGCCGAGCTTGGCGCGCATCTTCGCTTCGAACACAGGGCCGAAGCGCGCCTTGTAGCGTTCGAGAACCTTCTGTGCTTCCTCGACCACGCGTTGCGCATGGCCTTCTTCCGGCAGGTTCGCGCCGACGAGCGGAACCAGCGCCTGCGCCAGACAAAACAGGTTCCAATAGCCGACCTGCGGCTGACGGCTGTACGAATAGCGCCCTTGCGTGTCCGTGTGGTTGCAAATGTGATGCGCGTTGAAGCCATCCATGAAACCGAACGGGCCGTAGTCGATCGTGAGACCGAGAATGGACATGTTGTCGGTGTTCATCACGCCGTGACAGAAGCCGACGGCTTGCCACTCCGCCATCAGATCGGCGGTGCTGCGCACGGCTTCGTCGAGGAGCGCGAGGTAGGGATCGTCGGCATCGCGGCAATGCGGATAGAAGCGCTCAATCACGTGATCGGCAAGCGCTTTGAGATCGTCGACGCGGTCGTTCGAATAGAAGTGTTCGAAATGCCCGAAGCGCACGAAGCTCGGCGCGACGCGCGTAACGATCGCCGCTGTTTCGATGCTCTCACGCCGCACCGGCATATCGGAGCCGACGATGGCGAGCGCGCGCGTCGTGGGAATGCCCAGATGGTGCATGGCTTCGGAGCACAGGAATTCGCGGATCGACGAACGCAACACGGCGCGGCCATCGCCCATGCGGGAATACGGTGTGCGGCCCGCGCCCTTCAGCTGAAGTTCGAAGCGTGTGCCGTCATGGTCCCGATCAGCGTCTGGCTCGATCTCGCCGAGTGTAAGTGCGCGGCCATCGCCCAATTGACCTGCCCATACGCCGAACTGATGCCCCGAATAGACCGCTGCGTAAGGCAGGTCGCCGGCGGGCCATTCGCGCGTGGGATTGCCGGCGAAGTATTCGGCAAAGCGCTTTTGCTCGCTGCCTTCCGCGACATCCGGATCGATGCCGAGCATGTCCGCCGTTTCGCGCGAGATCGCGACGAGATAAGGATCGGGCACCGGCGTGGCGGGAAGGCGCGTGAGGAACGCGGCCCCGAGCGCCGCGAACGAGCCGGGCTGGCCAACCTTGATCGCGGCGGCGATGGCGTCCATGGAATCAGCGCCGGAAGCCTTCTCGCCGGACGCTGCACGCACGGCATTGCTTGGGGAAAACGACATATTGAGCGCCTTTTGGTTAAACGATATTGTAAATCCGCGCCCGCGGGCCTGCAGGGCCGCACCCGGCCGGGCATCGGGCGGCGCAAAGCCAATGACCGACCCAATGACTCGAGCCCGGACTCGCCAACCGACTCACCGAGGAAATCACCCATGACGTCGCCGCTTTACGGCCAGATGATGGAAATACCGTTGCTCGCGTCGTCCCTGTTGTCCCATGCCTCGCGCCACTTCGGCGATACGGAAATCGTGTCGCGGCGTATCGAAGGCGATATCCATCGCTACACGTACCGCGATTGCGAGAAGCGCGCGAAGCAACTCGCGCAGGCCTTGATCGCGCTCGGCGTGGAGCAGGGCGAGCGCATCGGCACGCTGGCCTGGAACGGCTACCGGCATCTGGAGTGCTATTACGGCGTGGCGGGCATGGGCGCCGTGTGCCACACCATCAATCCGCGTCTCTTTCCGGATCAGGTCGCGTTCATCATCGATCATGCGGACGATTCGTACGTCTTGTTCGACATGACCTTCGCGCCGCTCGTCGAGATGATCGCGCCGCAGTGTCCGAACGTGAAAGGCTGGATCGCACTCGGCGATGCCGCCTGCATCGAGCAGCATCTTTCGAACCTGAGCGTGCCGGTGATGAGCTACGAAAGTCTCGTCGGCGAACAGGATGGCGTCTACGAATGGCCGATGCTCGATGAACGTCAGGCATCGTTTCTTTGCTACACGTCGGGAACGACGGGCAATCCGAAGGGCGCGCTGTATTCGCATCGCTCGACGGTGCTGCATGCTTATGGCGCGGCCTTGCCCGATGCGATGGGCGCTTCATCGAGCGATTCCATCCTGCCCGTCGTGCCGATGTTCCACGTCAACGCGTGGGGCATTCCGCATGCGGGGCCGCTCGTCGGCGCGAAGCTGGTGTTCCCCGGCAAGGACCTCGACGGCAAGTCGCTCTACGAGTTGATGGAAGCGGAAGGCGTCACCTATTCGGCGGGCGTGCCGACCGTATGGCTGGCGCTCCTCGCCTACATGAAGCAGAACGATTTGCGCTTTTCGACGTTGAAGCGCACGGTGATCGGCGGCTCGGCGTGTCCGCCCGCCATGCTGAAGACCTTCGAGGAAGACTACGGCGTGCAGGTGATTCATGCGTGGGGCATGACGGAGATGTCGCCGCTCGGCACGCTCGCGCGGCTGAGTTTCCGGCAGAAGCAGCGTTCGGCCGAGGAACAGCGCATCTCGCTCGAAAAGCAGGGGCGCGCGCTCTTTGGCGTCGATATGAAAGTGGTCGGCGACGACGGCCACGAACTGCCTTGGGACGGCCAGTCGTTCGGCGATCTGCACGTGCGCGGACCGTGGGTCATCGACCGCTATTTCCGGCGCGACGAGTCGCCGCTCATCGACGGCTGGTTCCCGACGGGCGATGTCGCGACCATCGACGCCGATGGCTTCATGAACATCACCGATCGCAGCAAGGACGTGATCAAGTCGGGCGGCGAGTGGATCAGTTCGATCGATCTGGAGAACATCGCGGTGTCGCATCCGCAGGTGGCGGAGGCGGCGTGCATTGCGTGCTCGCATCCGAAGTGGACGGAGCGGCCGATGATCGTCGCCGTGCTGCGTCCGGGCGCGACCATCACGCGTGAGGATTTGCTCGCGCATTTCGAGGGCAAGGTCGCGAAGTGGTGGATTCCGGACGATGTCGTGTTCGCCGACGAGTTGCCGCATACGGCGACGGGCAAGCTGCAGAAGGTGCGGCTGCGCGCGTTGTATCGTGAGCATGTGCTGCCGGAGAAGGGTGAGAAGACATCTTGATACCAGCGCTTCCGGCTGACCTCGCGCCCCGGTCGATCCGGGGCGTTTTCATTCGCCGGACGACGCGCATTTGAACGATCGTTCTCCTTTGTGTATTCTGCGTCGATCACTCACAATAACCTCGCCAAAGACGCGCGAACGGGAGACATCTTCATGGCTGTGCACTTCACGATCCACGACGGCGTCGCCGTCATCACACTCGACAACCCGCCGGTGAACGGCCTCGGGCACGCGACACGGCTTGGCATCGTGGAAGGCATCGAGCGCGCGCGTGACGAAGACAACGTGCGCGCCATCGTCGTGATCGGCGCCGGCAAGGCGTTTTCGGGCGGCGCGGACATCACCGAATTCAATACGCCGAAGGCGACGCAAGAACCGACGCTCAAGACGGTCATCGAAGCAATCGAGGGCAGCGCGAAGCCGGTGATCGCGGCGATTCACGCCGTGGCGATGGGCGGCGGCCTCGAACTCGCGCTCGGCGCGCATTACCGCGTGGCGTCGCCCGGCGCGCAGATCGCGCTGCCCGAAGTGAAGCTCGGCCTCCTGCCCGGCGCGGGCGGCACGCAACGGCTGCCGCGCGTGGTTGGCGTCGAAAGGGCACTTGGCATGATCGTGTCAGGGACGCCGGTATCATCCGAACGACTCGCGAATACCGCGCTCTTCGACCAAATGATCGAAGGCGACTTGCTCGATGGCGCCGTGCGTTTCGCTCAGCACGTCGCCAAGCGTGACAGCAAGCACCCGCAAGTGCGCGAACGCCCCATCGAACACACGGATGCCGATCGAATCGTCCAGGCCGCGCGCGCGAACGCCATCGCGACGGCGAAGCATTTTCCGGCACCGCACAAGTGCATCGATGCCATCGAAAAAGGCCTGAAAGAAGGCTTCGAACGCGGGCTCGCCTTCGAGCGCGAATGCTTTCTCGCGCTCGTGCAGACACCGGAAAGCCGCGCGCTGCGGCACGCGTTCTTCGCCGAACGCGCGGCGTCCAAGATCGCGGATGTGCCGTCGAACACGCCCGTCAGAAAGATCGAGCGCATCGGCGTGATCGGCGCGGGCACGATGGGTGGCGGCATCGCCATGAACTTCATCAACGCGCGATTTTCCGTCGTGTTGCTCGAAACGAAACAGGACGCACTCGACCGGGGTTTGGCGAACGTGCGCCGCAATTACGAAGCGCAAGTGAAGAAGGGCAAGCTCACGCAAGACGAGGTCGATGAACGCATGGCCCTCATTCAACCGACGCTCGATTATGCAGACCTCGCGCACGCGGACTTGATCATCGAAGCGGTATTCGAAGACCTGGGCGTGAAGGAACAAGTCTTCCGCCGCCTCGATGAAGTCGCGAAGCCCGGCGCGATTCTCGCATCGAACACATCGACGCTCGATCTCGACAAAATCGCCGCGTTCACGAAACGTCCGGGCGATGTCATCGGCACGCACTTCTTCAGTCCCGCCAACGTGATGAAGCTGCTCGAAGTGGTGCGCGGCGCAAAAACGGACAAGGACGTGCTCGCCTCCGTCATGCAACTCGCGCGGAAGATCAGGAAGACGGCCGTGGTCTCGGGCGTATGCGATGGCTTCATCGGCAACCGCATGGTCGAACAGTACTTGCGGCAGGCGCTTTTCATGCTGGAGGAAGGCGCGCTGCCCGCGCAGATCGATCGCGCAATCGAAAATTTCGGCTTCGCCATGGGGCCGTTTCGCATGAGCGATCTTGCGGGCAACGACATCGGCTGGGCCATTCGCAAGCGCCGTTATGTCGAGCAGCCGGAGTTGCGCTATTCGAAAATCGCGGATCGGCTGTGCGAAGCGGGCCGCTTCGGACAAAAGACCGGCGCGGGATGGTACGACTACGAGCCAGGCAAGCGCGATGCGCTGCCATCACAAGCGGTCGACGACATGATCGTCGCGTATTCGAAGGAAGCAGGCATCGAAAGACGGCGTATCGCGGACGATGAAATCGTCGAGCGGCTCATGCTCGCGCTCGTCAACGAAGGCGCGCGTATTCTCGAAGAGGGCATCGCTTCGAAGGCCTCGGATATCGACATGGTCTATTTGACGGGTTACGGTTTCCCGCTCTGGCGCGGCGGCCCGATGTTCTACGCCGACACCATCGGCCTTGCCGCCGTGGAACGCGCCATGCGCCGCTACGCGCAACAGCCCAACGGCGACGCATGGCAGCCCGCCGCCCGCGTGACGCAACTCGCGGCGGTCAACGGCCGGTTCAACCCTTGAAGATGAGCATGATGAAACCCGTAGAAGACGTTTTACTCGTCGTGGACGTGCAGTACGATTTCATGCCCGGCGGCGCGCTCGCCGTGAAGGAAGGCGATGAGGTGGTGCCCGTCATCAACCGCCTGGCGCGCGCGTTCTCGCATGTCGTTCTGACGCAGGACTGGCATCCGCGCTCGCATGTCTCGTTCGCGGCGAATCACGAAGGACGCGCGCCCTTCGACATGATGACAATGCCTTACGGCGAACAGGTGCTGTGGCCGGTGCATTGCGTGCAGGGCACCGAGGGCGCGGCGCTACATCGCGGCCTGCAATTACCGCACGCGCGGCTCGTGATCCGCAAGGGGCATCACGAACATGTCGACAGCTACTCCGCGTTTCTCGAGGCGGATCGCGTGACACCCACGGGTCTTGCAGGCTATCTGCGCGACGTCGGTGCGAAGCGCGTATGGGTCGCGGGGCTGGCGACGGATTATTGCGTTGCGTGGTCCGCGTTGGATGCGCGTCGCGCGGGCTTCGAAGTGAGCGTGATAGAAGACGCGTGCCGCGCGATCGATCTCGACGGCTCGCTGGATCGAGCGTGGCGCGAAATGCGCGACGCGGGTGTCGAACGCATACGCTCCGATTATTTGCTCGCGTGAGCCTCCGAAGCTACCGTCGAATCTTTGCTACGCTTCTGCCTTCATCGTTTTCTTGACCAGGAGTTGCCGTGTTACGTCACATCGTCATGTGGAAGCTGAAGGAGTCGGCGGAAGGCGCGAGCCGCGCGGAGAATGCGCAGAAGCTCAAGGAGAAGCTCGAAACCTGCCGCAGCATCGTTAAGGGGCAGGGACACTTCGAGGTCGGTACGGCGCAACCGGGTTTCGACTGCACTTACGATGTCGTGCTCGTCTCCGACTTCGACGACAAAGCGGCGCTCGTTGCCTATCAGGTGCATCCGAAGCACGTGGCGCTGAAAGACTTCATTGCCGCGGTGCGCGAAGACCGTCAATGCGTCGACTACGAAGTGTGACGACCATGACCGACAAGCCACATGACGTCGCCATCGAAAGCCCGTTCATCGACTCGCTCGGCGTGGAATTGGTCAAGGCCGCCGACGGCGAAGCGGAAGTGCGGCTCGCGCTCGAAGATGCGCATTTGAACACGTGGGGCATCGCGCACGGCGGCGTCACCATGACCTTGCTCGATTCCGCGCTGGCACTCGCCGCGCGCAGTCTCGCGGGCAATGGCATCGGCGTCGTTACCGTCGAGATGAAGGTGAACTTCATGCAGCCGGGACGCGGTGAATTGCGCGGCATCGGGCGCGTGCTGCATCGCTCCACCACCATGGCGTATTGCGAAGGCGAAGTGCGCGACAGCGAAGGGCATTTCGTCGCCAAGGCGCTAGGCACGTTCAAATACATGCGCAGGCTCGCAGTGGGCCGCGATATCGTGAAACAGAAAATGCGTTCCGATCCCAAGGCCACGCCGGGACCGAGCGACGCTTGATTCATTCCGAACAGGAGGATTCGCAATGGCAGACGCTCAGAAGAATCGCCAGGTATTGCTGGTATCGCGACCGGAAGGCGAGGCATCGACCGACAATTTCAGGCTCGTCGAAACACCGCTTGCGCCGCTACGGGAAGGCGAGCTGCGCGTGCGCAATCACTATCTGTCGCTCGATCCGTACATGCGCGGGCGCATGAGCGATGCCAAGTCATACGCCGCGCCGCAGGCTTTGAACGAAGTGATGATCGGCGGCACGGTCGGTGAAGTGGTCGAGTCGCGCAATCCGAAGTTCAAGGTCGGCGACAACGTGGTCGGCATGTACGGCTGGCAGGAATACGGGACATCGGACGGCACGGGTCTTTATGCCGTCGATACCACGCACGTTCCGCTGTCCGCGTATCTCGGTCCGGTCGGCATGCCGGGCGTGACGGCCTGGTATGGCCTGAATCGCATCATCGAACCGAAGGCTGGCGATACGGTCGCCGTGAGCGCGGCAAGCGGCGCGGTCGGCAGCGTGGTCGGGCAACTGGCGAAGGCTGCGGGCTGCCGCGTGATCGGCATTGCGGGCGGCGCCGAGAAGTGCCGCTATGTCGTCGAAACGCTGGGCTTCGACGCATGCATCGACTACAAGGCGGGCCATTTGTACGACGAGCTGAAAGCCGCGGCGCCGGATGACATCGACGGCTATTTCGAAAACGTCGGCGGCGAAGTGCTCGATGCCGTGCTGCCGCGCATGAACGCACACGGGCGCATTGCGTTGTGCGGCATGATCTCGGGCTACGACGGCAAGCCATTGCCGCTGCAGGCGCCGCGCATTCTGCTCACGCAGCGTCTGAAGCTGCAGGGTTTCATCGTGAGCGAGCACATGGAATTGTGGCCGCAAGCGTTGAAGGAACTCGGCGAACGCGTCGCGACCAAGAAGCTGATCTACCGCGAGACCATTGCGCAGGGACTGGAAAATGCGCCCGAAGCGTTCCTCGGTCTTTTGCGCGGAAAGAACTTCGGCAAGCAGCTCGTCAAACTCATCTGACGCGCCGAGTACCACACCACGCGAGAAAGGAGCCCGCTTGGACCGCTTCGAAGGAAAAGTCGCCGTGATCACCGGCGCGGCGAGCGGCTTCGGCCGCGAGTTTGCGCTAAAGGGCGCGGCGCTCGGCATGAAGCTCGTACTCGCCGATATCGACGCCACCGCGCTCGATGCCACCGTAACATCGCTGCGCGAACGAGGCGCCGAGGTGCGCGGCGTGCGAACGGACGTCTCGAATGCCGCGGACGTCGATGCACTCGCTCGCGCCACGCTCGATGCCTTCGGCGGCGCGCATCTGCTCTTCAACAACGCGGGCGTGGGCGCCGGCGGCTTCATCTGGGAGAGCAGCGCGAACGACTGGCAATGGGTCTTCGGCGTCAACGTGATGGGCGTTGCCAACGGCATTCGCGCGTTCACGCCGATCATGCTGGCCCAGAACGAACCGGCGCATATCGTCAACACGGCTTCGGTCGCGGGGCTGCTCGCCGCGCCCGCAATGGGCGTCTATAACGCGTCGAAGCATGCGGTCGTGGCCATGACCGAAACGCTTTATCACGATCTGCGGCTCGCGCACGCGTCGGTCGGCGTGTCCTTGTTGTGTCCGGCGTTCGTGCCGACCGGTATCGCCGATTCCGAACGCGCGCGGCCCGGCGCGCTCGTCAACGACGAAGAGATGACGGCGTCGCAGAAGCTCGCGGCGCGGCAACTGGCAAAGGCGGTGGAGCACGGCAAGCTATCGGCGCGGGATGTCGCCGAACTGACCTTCGACGCTATCCGCGCGAATCGTTTTTATGTGGTCACGCATCCGAACATCATGCCTTCGGTTCAGCTGCGGCTGGACGACATCGCGCAGCTGCGCGATCCGAGCGATCCCATGTCGCTCAAGTCGCGTTGACCTCGGCATCGGCATGACAATGCAGCTCAATCCCCAGGTCGCGCAAGTCTTGCAGATGGTCGCACGCGCGAGGCGCGCGCCTTATCACACGGTCACGCCGCAAGAAGCGCGCGCCGCCTATGCGATGAGCGCGCCCATTCTCGATGTCGCGCCGTTGCCAATGGCGCGTGTCGAAGATCTTCCCGTTCCTATGCGCGATGGCGGGTCCATTCGTGTGCGTGCGTATTATCCGATCGAGCCGAATTGGGCGGAGCCGCTTGGCGCGCTCATGTATTTGCATGGCGGCGGCTTTACGGTGGGAAGCATCGAGACGCACGACGCGCTGTGCCGCAAGTTCGCGCACGACGCGGGCTGCGCGGTGGTATCGGTCGATTACCGGCTTGCGCCCGAACACAAGTTTCCGGTCGCCGTGAACGATGCCTTCGACGCCTTGCAATGGCTCGCGCGCGAGGCGTCCACGTTGGGGATCGATCCGGCTCGCATCGCGATTGGTGGAGACAGCGCGGGCGGCACGCTCGCGACGGTGTGCTCGGTGCTGGCGCGCGATGCAGGCATCGCCTTGCAATTGCAGATGCTGATTTATCCGGGGACGAGCGCGTGGCAGAAAAGCGAATCGCATGCGCGGCTTGCCGAAGGGTACTTGCTGAGCGCAGAGACGATTCAATGGTTCTTCGAGCAGTACGTGCGCGATGAACGCGACCGGGACGACTGGCGTTTTGCGCCGCTGGATGCGGCGGGCGGGCAGCCGGATTATCGTGGCGTGGCGCCGATGTGGATCGCGGCCGCGGATCATGATCCGCTTTACGATGAAGATATCGCTTACGCGGAGAAGCTTTCAGCGCAGGGCGTATCGGTGGAACTCATGCGGTATGAAGGGATGATTCACGAGTTCTTCAAGATGGGCGGGTTTGTTCGCGACGTGGCGCGGGCGCATGCGGATGCGGTGGCTGCGTTGAGGAAGGCGTTGGGGTGAGGGCTTGATTAGATTCTGAAAAGTACCTGGCGAATTTATCGCCATTGCGATTACCGCGATAGTGCTCTTACTGTTGAAACGTGGGTCGCGGCGATCATGCGTCACGCCACCTCAAACCTGAACGCCCGCACAAAATCCCCCGGCCGCACGACCTTGTGCGAACCGTCATCGTCACTGCGTTCCTTGACATGCAGCTCCATACCATGCGTCAGCGGCAACACTTGCAACGCCGTCGTCCCGCGCGTGCCGTATCCATCGCTCTCGATAAACGCCGCCGACAACACGCGTTCACGCTCGATGGAAAGGCCAGTGGATGGCAAGACGTGATCGTCGGCGATACGCGGGTCACGCAAGGTTTCGATCAGCTCGTCGAGCGATGGCCGCTCATCGGCGTGAATCAAATCGCGTAAAGCATCGCGCTGGGCGACGAGCTTCGGCCACGGCGTATTCAGCAAGCTGTTCGACAACCCATGCACGCCCGCTTCGAGCAAAACCGGCTCGGCATCGGCGCGATTGCCGTACCAGCCGAGCTCACGTCGTGTTAAATCCCCGCACAGTAAATTGAAGCCGTTGTACCGATGACCTTCCAGGGCAACGCGCTTGAGATACTTCAAAGGCTCGACGCGCTCGCCCGTCAAATATTCGCTGACCAACGTGCCACGCGTGGGCGCATCCGGCCGCATCTCGCTCGGCGCGCGATAGTTCGTCAGCGCAGCAAAGCGCCCGTCGCGCGTTACGCCAAGCCACGTGCCGCCGCCCGTCAGATCCCGGCCCGCGAGCACGCCGGGCGCGTTGGTCCACCAATGCATCGGGTCGGTCTCGCGGCGGAAGAACTCGTCGCGATTCGCCGCCAGTGTAAGCAGCGCGCGGCCGTTGGCGGGCGCGGCCTGGGGTTGCCAGTCGAAGACGATCAGGCACATGGCGTTCAGGCGTCGGCAGGAAAGGCGTAGGGCAGCGGCACGAATTCGAGCGCGGGGCCATCGGCGGCGCCGACGTGCACCGAACCGTTATCCAGCGACGCCAGCTTGATCTCCACAAGACAATCCACGCCGCCGCCTTCGGCCGGCGCCACGTTGACCACCATGCCGCAAGGCTGACCGGGATCGGCCGAATGGAACAGCTCGGCGCCCGGCGTGGCCGATTCGCCGTGCGCGAGCGCCGTGCGTCGTTTGATCGTGCCGCGATATTGGCTGCGCGCGACGATCTCCTGTCCCGGATAGCAACCCTTCTTGAAGTTCACCGCGCCCAGCACGTCGAAGTTGACCATCTGCGGGACGAACTGCTCGGTCGTCGCCTGCGTGATGCGCGGCTCGCCCGCGTGGATGTCGAGCCAGTCCCACAGCGCCGGTCCCGCGCGCCGCAACTTCTCGCCGAGCTCGGGCAGTCGTGCTTCGATATCGGCCCTCGGGCCGACCCACAGGAAACGCGGCCGATGCGCCGCATCCGGCACACGAATCAGCGCGCCATGCGGACCTTCCACCTTGACATGCACGCCGTCGGGCAACGCATCGAAGATGCCGGAGAGCGCCGCGCGCACATCGCCCGCAAAGCCGACTGCCGCGAGTTCCGGCGTCGCGTCACTCAGTTTCGCCTTTGCGCGCAGCACGAACATGGACAGACGTTTTTGCACGGGCGCCTGGACGTCGTGCGAGATCAAGAGACGCACGGTATCGGCTGAACGCCACATGAGAAACGAACCCAGCAGGCGTCCCTTCGGCGAGCAATAGCCCGCGAGGCGCGCCGTGGATGCGTCGAGATGCTGGACGTCGTTGGTGACCTGGTTGTGCAGAAACGAAGCGGCATCCTCGCCCTTGATGTCGATCACGCCGAACTGCGTGAGCGGCACGAAAACGCCCGCTGTCTTCACGGCTTCGAAGTCGTCGGCGGGAATGGCGCTTGGAGCGGAACCGGGGGAAAGCTGGGTTTGGGAATTCATGGCGTCAAGTGCGGTCAATCCTGTCAGTCGGTCCGGCCGGTCAAACTGACCGGGGCGCAGGCGGGCAAGTTATTATATTGGTCTTATTCCTAGTGTGTCTGGCATGTCCCTTTTCAAGAAATGCGTCGTGGCGGTGGTGATCGTCGCGGTGCTCGCGGCGGCGCTCGCAGGTGGCGTTTATTACTGGGCCAATCGGCCAATGAACCTCACGCCCGCCGAACTCGACGTCACCATCAAGCCTCATAGCAGCTTGCGCAGCGTCAGCGCCCAGTTGATTCGCGGCGGCGTGCCGGTCGAATCCGAGCTTTTCGTGTTGATGACGCGCGTGCTCGGGCTTTCGTCGCAGCTCAAATCCGGCAATTACGCGTTCAAAAGCGGCGTGACACCGTATGAAGTGCTGCAAAAGATCGCGCGCGGCGACGTCAACGAGTACGTGGCCACCGTCATCGAGGGCTGGACGTTGCAAAAAATGCGCGCCGAACTCGACGCCAACCCCGCGCTCGCGCACGACACCGCCGGCATGTCCGACACGGACCTCTTGCGTGCAATCGGCGCGCCCGAGGTGGACAAGGCATCGGCGGAAGGACTGTTTTTCCCGGATACCTATCTTTTCGACAAAGGCACGAGCGACCTCACGGTCTACAAGCGCGCGTACCGGATCATGCAGCAGCGGCTCACCGAAGCCTGGAACACGCGCTCGCCGAATTTGCCTTACAAGACGCCTTACGAGGCGCTCGTCATGGCGTCGATCGTCGAGAAGGAGACGGGGCGCGCAACCGACCGGCCGCTGGTGGCGGCGGTGTTCGCCAACCGGCTGCGGATCGGCATGCCGCTACAGACCGACCCGACCGTCATCTACGGCCTCGGTCCGGCTTACGGCGGGCATCTGAAGAAAAAGGATCTGCAGACCGACACTCCGTACAATACCTACACGCGCATGGGTCTGCCGCCCACGCCGATCGCGCTGCCCGGTGTGGCCGCGCTCACCGCGACGCTCAATCCCGCCGCGAGCAATGCGCTCTATTTCGTGTCGCGCGGCGACGGCAGCAGCATCTTTTCCGACAACCTGGGCGACCACAACAAGGCCGTCGACAAATACATCCGGGGTCAGTGAATGGCGCGGGGCAAGTTCATTACATTCGAGGGTATCGACGGAGCGGGCAAGACCACGCATCTGGAGTGGTTTCGCGAGCGGCTCGCCGAAAAACTCGCCGCGCACGCGCGCTCTGTCGTGATGACGCGCGAGCCGGGCGGCACACCGCTCGGCGAAACGTTGCGCGGCATTCTGCTGAATCAGCCAATGGACCTCGAAACCGAGGCGCTCCTCATGTTCGCCGCGCGCCGCGAGCATCTCGCGCAGGTCATCGAACCGGCGCTCGCGCATGGCGACTGGGTGCTATCGGACCGTTTTTCGGATGCCACCTTTGCTTATCAGGGCGGTGGACGCGGTCTGCCGCGCGACAAGCTGGAAGCCCTGGAACGCTGGGTGCAGGGCGGTTTTCAGCCGGACCTTACCGTTCTGTTCGACATTCCGACGGAGACCGCGAGCGAGCGCCGTTCGGCCGCGCGCGCGCCGGACAAGTTCGAGAGCGAATCGGAGGCATTTTTTAAGCGCACGCGCGCCGAATATCTGCGGCGCGCGGCCGAATCGCCGCAGCGGTTTTTTATCGTCGATTCGAGCCGGCCCATCGACGATATCCGCACGCAGCTCGAAGATGTCATCGCGAGCCTTTGATCCACGCTCAAGCAACGCCTAACCCACTGAACCGCCGATGATTTATCCCTGGCAAGCCAACGACTGGCAGCGTCTCCAGCAGCTACGCGCGAACTGGCCGCATGCGCTTTTGCTGCATGGCGAAGCGGGCATCGGCAAGCTGCAATTCGCGCAGTATCTGGCGAAAGGGTTGCTGTGCGAAACGCATCTGCCGAGCGGCGAGCCGTGCGGCACGTGTTCCGCTTGCCTGTGGTTCTCGCAGGGCAATCATCCCGACTACCGCGCGGTGTTGCCCGAGGCGCTTGCAGGGCTTGCGGCGGCAGGCGCGGATTCTTCCGCCGATGCATCCGCCGAGAAAGCCGAGAAAGCCGATGGCGACGAAGGCAAGAAGAGCCGCGCGCCGAGCAAGGAAATCAAGATCGAACAGGTACGCGCACTGCTTGACTTCTGCAGTCTCGGATCGCATCGCGGCGGCTTGCGTGTCGTGCTGCTGTATCCCGCCGAAGCGCTCAATGTCGCGGCGGCCAACGCGCTCTTGAAAACGCTGGAAGAACCGCCTTCGGGCGTCGTGTTCTTGCTGGTGTCGGCGCGTATCGACCGCTTGTTGCCAACCATCATCAGCCGCTGCCGACAGTGGCCGATGAGCGTGCCGCCCTTCGACGAAGCGCGCGCGTGGCTTGCGTCACGAGGTATCGACGATGCCGCCGGGCTTCTCGCGCAAGCGGGCGGCGCGCCGCTCAACGCGCTTGCGCTCGCGAGCGACGAGAACCGCGCGCTGCGCGATTTCACGTTGGCGCAACTTGCGGCCGGCCCGAACTGCGACGCCTTCGCGTGCGGCGAAAACCTGCAGAAACTGCCGGTGCCGCTGGTGCTCGGTTGGCTGCAACGCTGGCTTTACGACGTGCTCGCCGAGCGCACGGCAGGCCGTCCGCGCTATTTTCCGGGCGCGGCCAAGGCGCTCGCGCGATGCGCCGCCAGCGCCGACCCGGCTGCGCTTTCGCGCTACATGAAAACCGTCACGCGGCAACGCGCCGTGGAGAATCATCCGTTGAACGCGCGTCTCGTGTTCGAGGAACTCTTCATGGGCTATCGCGGCATCTTCGCCTGAACCTGAACGCAATCACGCCATGAGTCTTCAATACCGCGACGCCACGCTGGACGATCTGCCCGCCATCGTCGCCATCTACAATTCGACGGTCGCCTCGCGCCTCGTCACGGCCGACCTCGATCCGGTCCCAGTCGAAAGCCGCCTTGCCTGGTTTCACGCGCACGGACCGGACAAGCGTCCGCTGTGGGTCGTGGAAGAGGGCGGCGAAGTCATCGCGTGGCTGAGTTTCTCCGATTTCTACGGCCGTCCGGCCTACGCGCGCACGGTCGAAGTGAGCATTTATCTCGACGAACGCGCGCGCGGCAAGGGGCTCGGCAAGCTGTTGTTGCACGAGGCGCTGGAGCGCGCGCCGACGCTTGATGTGGACACCGTGCTCGGCTTCGTCTTCGGACATAACGAGCCGAGCATGAAGCTCTTCGGCAGCTTCGGTTTCGAGTCGTGGGGCACGCTGCCGCGCGTCGCGGTGCTGGACGGCGTCGAGCGCGATCTCGTCATTCTCGGCTTGCGGCTTGGCGCGAGAGCAAAGGAGTAGCGGATGTTCGTCGATTCCCACTGTCACATCAATTTCGAAGGCCTCGCCGACCGGCTGCCTGAAGTGCTCGACAAGATGCGCGAGCAGAAGGTCACCCACGCGCTTTGCGTGTCGGTGGATCTGGAGACGCTGCCATCGGTGCTCGATATCGCCGAGCGGCACGAGCACATCTTCGCATCGGTTGGCGTGCATCCGGACCACGAAAACGCAACGGAACCGAGCGTCGCGCAACTAGTGGAACTGGCGCGGCATCCCAAAGTCTGCGCAATCGGCGAGACCGGGCTCGACTATTACCGGCTGGAAGGCCGCAGCATCGCCGACATGGAATGGCAGCGCGAGCGCTTTCGTAACCACATTCGCGCGGCGCACGAGACCGGCAAGCCGCTCATCATCCATACGCGTTCGTCGGCGGAAGACACGCTGCGTATCATGGAAGAAGAACGCGCGAGCGTGCCGGGCGGCGTGATGCATTGCTTCACCGAGACGTGGGAAGTGGCGCAAGCCGCGCTCGCGCAGAACTTTCATATTTCGCTTTCGGGCATCGTCACGTTCAAGAAGGCCGAGGACGTGCACGACGTGGCGCGGCGCGTGCCGCTCGAACGTCTGCTGATCGAAACCGACTCGCCATATCTCGCGCCGGTGCCGTATCGCGGCAAGCCGAATGAACCAGCTTACGTGAGCTATGTCGGACGTCACATCGCGCAGTTGCGCGAAGAGACGGACGAAGCGGTCGCGAAAGCCACCACCGACAACTTCTTCCGGCTGTTCAAGCTCCCGCCGGGCGCGCAGGCCGTCTGACCGGCACGCTCGGCGAGAACCACTGTTTCAAAGGCAATCCAAAGGTTCACTATGAATAAATCCATGATGTCTTCCTCGCGTGAAGCGGGACAAAGCAAGCGCACGAGCACACGTTCGAGCACGCGGCAAATGTTGGTCGGCGTGCTGCTCGCCGCGTGCGCGTTCGCGCAACCCGCGTTGGCCGAGTCCGTGGACGCGCTCATCAAGGACGTCAAGTTCGACGACATCTCCTCGGTCAAGAAGGCGCTTTCGCAGGGCGCGGACCCGAATACCGTCGACAACACGGGCGCACCGCTCATCGTGATCGCCGCGCGCGAGAAGTCGGACAAGGTAGGCCAGGCGCTTGCCGACAATCCCAAGACCGATCTGGAGAAGCAGGACCCGGCCGGTGAAAACGCGATGATGCTCGCCGCGCTCAACGGCGACGCGACTTTCGTGAATCTCCTGATCGCCAAGGATGCCGAAGTGAACAAGAAGGGCTGGTCGCCGCTGCACTACGCGGCAACCAACGGTCATGACGATATCGTGAAAATTCTGCTCGACCATTCGGCCTATATCGATGCCGGCGCGCCGAACGGCACGACGCCGCTCATGATGGCCGCGCGCGGCGGGCATCTGTCCACCTGCAAGCTTTTGCTCGACGAAGGCGCGGACTTGCGCGTGAAGAACCAGCTTGGCATGACGGCTGTGGATTTCGCGAAGAAGTACAACGAGAAAGACGTCGCGGAAGGCCTGCAGGCTCGCCTCGACGCCATGCCGGCGGCCTCGACGGGCGCCGCAAGCAGCACAAACAGTGCAAAATAACGTAACCACGGGGAGCGGGCGGCCAGGCGCGGCCGCCGCGCCCCTTCGAGCCGCCGCTCCACATAAAAGGAAGACCATGCTGCGGAAATTCGTCTTCGCCTGTGTTCTCGCCACGCCCGTCAGCGCGTTCGCATTCACTGGCAGCGATTTGAATCAACTTTGCACCAAGACCGACCCGAACTCCCGTACTGCCTGCGCGGCCTATATCGAAGGCGCCGCGGACGGCGTGTATAACACCATCGAGGCAATTGGCGGAACCTCCGGCCCGCAAGTCGGCCAATACTTTTGCCTGCCCGCCGAAGTCAAGCCGCAACAACTGACCGATGCAGTGCGCAAGTACATCGCGGACAATCCCGACAAGTCCGGCTTCAATGCGACGACCATGGTGTCGCTCGGACTTGGCAAGGCGTTTCCCTGCAAGGCGGAACGTTGATCGCAAGGCTGCGAGGCGGGCAGCGAATTTGCTTGATGCTCGACGCCGCCCGCCGCTGCACTTGAAGACGTAGAAGCCGACCTGGACGCCGACTAAAGACGCACCCCGGCAGCACGAACCGCGCACGATGCGTCCGACATGGCGCATAGTGGCAAGGCTCGTGCACGCGGCCGCCGTATCCACCTTCCTGCGAGGCTGATCCCGCGACGCTCATGCTTTCTTTCGACCGCTTTCTCGATCTAGCCGAGCGCCCGCTCGGCACCTGGCCCGGCGCGCTGTGCGCCGCCGCCATCGCACTGATCGTCGCCATCGGGGTGCATCGGATCGGTGCGCGCGTCTTGACGCGCGTCGCGCGGCCGTATCCGCTGATGAGCACGGTGTTGCGCTACATCGACGCGCCCGCGCTCGTCCTCGTCATCATGCTCGCGTTCGGCTTCGTGATCTTCGAGGCGCCGGACACGCTGCCGCTCATCGGCGTATTGCGCGATATCGAAACCGTCGCGTTGATCGGTGCGCTCACGTTCCTCGCCGCGCGTTCGGCGAGCGCGGTGGGCGAGGCGATCGTGCAGGCGCATCCGCTCGATACCGACGACAATCTCAACGCGCGCCGCATCCACACGCAGGCGCGCGTGCTGGCGCGCTCGGTCATGGTGGTGATCGTGATCATCGGTTTTGGCGGGGCGCTCATGGCGTTTCCGAGCGTGCGGCAGATCGGCGCGAGCTTGCTGGCTTCCGCCGGCGTGGCGGGTTTGGTCGCGGGTATCGCCGCACGGCCCGTGCTCGGCAATCTGATCGCCGGCTTGCAGATCGCGCTGTCCCAACCCATTCGTCTCGATGACGTCGTCGTGATTCAGGGCGAGTGGGGCCGCGTCGAAGAGATCACGGGTACGTATGTGTCGATCCGCATCTGGGACCAGCGGCGGCTGATCGTGCCGTTGCAATGGTTCATCGAGAATCCGTTCACCAACTGGACGCGCAATAGCTCGCAGATCATTGGCACGGTGTTTCTTTTCGTCGATTACCGCATGCCGATCGCGCCGCTGCGCGCGGAACTCGAACGCATTCTGGCGAGCGCGCCGGAGTGGGACGGCCGCGTGCAAGTGCTGCAAGTCACCGATGCCACCGAGCACGCCATGCAATTGCGCGCGCTCGTCAGTTCCTTCGACTCCGCGCTCAATTGGGATTTGCGCTGCCGGGTGCGCGAAGGCTTGCTGAATTTCGTGCAGGCGGCGTATCCGCAGTATCTGCCACGCGCACGGGCCGATCTCTCCACCGACAGCAAGCACGTAGACTTCGCGCCGCCGCTGGAACGCGCCAACACGGCATCGCCCACCACCGCGAATACCGCGGCGGACCCGGTCGCGAGCCGGGGCGAGCGCACGGGTCCCGATCCGCGCGCGAACTCGGCGGCATCGACCGCGCCGGTGGATGCGCTGAAGCGATAGAAGCGATAGAAATCTCAAGCGAAGCACCGTAACCGAATCATCGTAGTCAGCAAACGAAAAAGGAATACTCATGAGCCGTCTCGTCGTCGTATCCAACCGGGTCGCTACCCCGACCGAAACCAAGGGCTCTGCGGGCGGCCTCGCCGTCGGCGTGTTCGGCGCGCTGAAAGACAGCGGCGGCGTGTGGTTCGGCTGGAGCGGGGACGTGGTGAGCGAGACCGTCGCGAACCAGGGGCCGACGCTACAGCAAGACGGCGCGGTGACGTTCGCCACCGTCGGCCTGCCGAAGAAGGACTACGACCAGTACTACCGCGGCTTTTCCAACGCCATGCTGTGGCCGGTTTTCCACTATCGCAACGATCTTGCCGTCTACGATCGTGACGAATACGCGGGGTATCGGCGCGTGAATTCGTGGCTCGCGCACAAACTCATCAAGCTGCTCGAACCGGAAGACGTGATCTGGGTGCACGACTATCACCTGATTCCGTTCGCCGAGGCGTTGCGCAGCGCGGGCGTGACGAATCGCATCGGCTTCTTTTTGCATATCCCGTTTCCGTCGCCGCAAATTCTCTTGAACATTCCGCCTCACGAGGAGCTCGTCAAGTCGCTGTGCTGTTATGACGTCGTGGGCTTTCAGACCGAGGGCGATCAGACCGCGTTCCACGATTACATCGTGCGGCACGCGCACGGCACGGCGACGCCCGACGGACATGTCGAAGCGTTCGGTCGCAAGCTCACGACGGGCGTCTACCGCATCGGCGTGTTTCCGGACGAGATCGCCGAACAGGCCGAGCGCGGCGAAGCGCGTCAGGATGTCATGGACCTCAAGCAGAGTCTGGAAGGGCGCAAGCTCATCATGAGCGTCGATCGGCTCGATTATTCGAAAGGGCTCGTCGAGCGCTTTCGCGCGTTTGAGCATTTTCTGGAGAAGTCGCCGGAATGGCGCGGCAACGTCACGCTCGTGCAGATTGCGCCGCCTACGCGTTCGGACGTAGAGACGTATCAACAGATCCGCCAGAATCTGGAATACGAAGCAGGGCGCATCAACGGGCGCTATTCCGGCCTCGATTACACGCCTATCCGGTATCTGAATCAGCGTTACGACCGGTGGAAGCTGATGTCGCTGTTTCGCGAATCGCAAGTCGGGCTCGTCACGCCCTTGCGCGACGGTATGAATCTCGTCGCCAAGGAATATATCGCCGCACAGAATCCCGACGATCCGGGCGTGCTCGTGCTGTCGCAATTCGCCGGCGCGGCCGCGGAAATGACGGGCGCGGTGATGGTGAATCCGCATGACATCGTCGGCACCAGCGACGCCATCTCGCGCGCACTCGCCATGCCGCTCGCGGAACGCCGCCAGCGCTACGAAACCAACATGACTTCGCTGCGCAAATACGATCTGGGCGTGTGGCGGGACAATTTCCTTGCCGATCTTCGTGGCAAACCGCGCAAGAAGCCCGCGCCGGCCATGAAAAAGAACCCGTAACCGCCATCCGAAACGATTGTTTCGGACCTGTAACAGAGCGATGAAAGTGAAATAGGCGGCGGTGCTGACGCATGAGCCATCGATAATGACATCACGTGCCAAACCAGCGCGCAAAACGAGCGCGCCGTCGCCTAGGGCAAACCTCGTTATCCAGACCTTACGGCCTACTGTCATACTCGACACACGTTCAGGCGACTTGCCCGAACGTTTAGGGAACTTGGCGCGACCTTTTCGCATGACGCGAGAACGAGCATTGCAGCGCTGACGCCGGCCGGCACGAAGTTCACGGCCGACAGGGAGACGAGAACGATGAGAATTGCCCAGATTGCCCCGTTGACGGAATCGGTGCCGCCCAAGCTGTATGGCGGAACGGAGCGCGTCGTCTCGTATCTGACCGAGGCGCTCGTCGAGCTCGGTCACGAAGTCACGCTTTTCGCCACCGGCGACTCGCAAACCAAAGCGAATCTCGAAGCCGTCTGGCCGCGCGCGTTGCGTCTGGACCCGGCCATTCGCGACCGCATCGCGCCGCACATGCTGCTGCTGGAAATGGTGCGCCGCCGCGCGGAAGACTTCGATGTCCTGCACTTCCACATGGACTACTACTCGTTCTCGCTGTTCAAGCGCCAGGACACGCCGTTTCTCACGACCATGCATGGCCGGCTCGATCTGCCCGAGCAGCAGCCGGTTTTCGATACTTTCAACACCGCGCCGGTGGTGTCCATCTCCGATGCGCAGCGTCATCCGCTGCCGCAGGCGAAGTGGGTGACGACGGTTTATCACGCGCTGCCGGAAAAGCTCTACGAACCGCAACCGGTCAAGCAGGAATATCTGGCATTTCTCGGGCGCATTTCGCCGGAAAAACGCGTGGATACGGCCATTCGCATTGCCGGGCGTTGTGGCTTGAAGATCAAGATCGCCGCCAAGGTGGACGCGGCGGACCACGAATACTTCGAACGTGAGATCGCGCCGCTTTTCAAGTTGCCGTACGTGGAATATATCGGCGAGATCAACGACAGTCAGAAGGCCGAGTTCTTATCGGGCGCACATGCCTTGCTTTTTCCGATCGACTGGCCGGAGCCATTCGGTCTGGCGATGATCGAGTCGATGGCGTGCGGCACGCCTGTCATCGCGTTCAATCGCGGCGCCGTGCCGGAAGTGGTGGACGAGGGCGTCTCGGGGTTCATCGTCGAAGACGAGATCGGTGCGGTCGCCGCCGTGAATCGGCTGCATACGCTGTCGCGCGAAGGCGTGCGCAAGCGTTTCGAGGAGCGCTTCACCGCGCACCGGATGGCGCGGCAGTATATCGATGCGTATCAGTCCGTCGTGCGCGCGCAGAAGCGCTCGCGCTTCAAGCTGATCGATCGCGCGACGACTTAAGTCCGTAACGCGAAAGCACAAAAAAACCGCCGTGTGCCGCGACCGTCAAGTCGCGACACACGGCGGTCATGCTTTGTCGACGCCAAAAGCAGCAAAACGCGCGGCCAGGCCGCGCGAGCCCCGCTTTTACATCTTCAGGCGCGTCACCTTCGTGCCTGCCAGCGATACGTCGGCCATCAAGCCGGCGTTGGTCAGCACGAACGCCTCGACCGGGCTGGTGGCCGTGTTCGTATCCACCGCGCCGTTTGCGCCCATCTTCACGAGTGCCACGGATGCATCCGCGCCGGCAGACCAGCCGTCCGAATTGCGGAATTTGTCGAGCGCGTCTTGCGTCATGAACAGGAAGATCAGCGACTTCGACTGCGCGCCTGCCTGCAAGCCGAACGAGCCGGAGGTCGTGCTGTAGTAGCCGACCGTGCCGCCGCCCACGCGCAGTGACCCCTTGCCGTATTGCGCGCCGACGATGAAGCCAGCCTGAATGACGGACGGGAACACCAGAATGCCGCGCGACTTGGCGACCAGTTCGCGCGAACCGGCGACGGTCGAATAGAGGCGCTGGATTGCGCTGTCGACGTCCGCGTCGATGGAGCGGCGGTCGTCAGCGGTGCCTGCGGCCTTTTCCTGACCCGTGTTGGAATTGGTCGTACAACCCGCCAGCGTGAGGCCGCCAAGTGCCAGCACAGCCGTCGACTTGAGCATGAAGTTTCGTCTTTGCATCGTTGTTCTCCATCGTGGAATTTGGGAAACCCCATTAGATCGGGAGGGTGAGGTTCGCCAAGTTATAGCACAGCACCGTGCAACCACCAGACCCCGCCGGGTGACCCGAAAAATTGCTTCGAACCAACCCGCGCGCAGTGCCGCCGCTCCCTTCGGTAACTTTGACTTGGCAAGCTTACTCCCAATCTGTCACTGATATCGTTGTTGCGTAGCTACACGACAAAAACCTTCGTCATGCGATACAGCGCAACGCTCACCCGGAAACCGCTCGATTGGAAAGACCTGACAGCGCGTTTTCGCCCGAACCGTTTCCGTATGGCTTGCATTTATTTCACCGCACGGCCGTTGATGTTACGCTGCGGCCGCTGTCACCAGTAGCAACGACCGTTCCCGACCCGGCTTCAAGGGTGACTCGTCGTTTTTACTTTGGACGCGGGCGCGGCTGCCGAAGCGTTTTGCTCGCCTGGCGTGCGCCGTAGCAGTCGTCGAATGATGCCGATCACCATGCCGAGCACGAACAAAAATGCAGCAGGAACGACCCAGTAGCCGACGAACGCGTGCCAGAGATAACCCGCGAGCGTGGATTTGCGATGATCGTATTCGTCGAGCGCTTCCTGATGCTTGCCCGCATTAGCGCTGAGGATGTCGGCGGGACAGCCGGCGGCCCGCGCTTCGTCGGGCGCGCCATGACAGCGGGCCGCGGCGCCCGATGCGCGTTGGGCATCGGTCAGTTCCCACGTGGATAGCGACTTTTGCAGATCGACCGTGTTGTAGGCCATTTCGTCGCGTACTTCATTGACCGCGACGATCATCACCGGCACGAGCCAGAAGGTGATCGTGACGAGCCACCGCCTGAACCAGCGGTTCTTGTGTCTCCATGCCATCCATTGCCTCCGTGCGAGGCATGACGCCCCGCTAGACGAGCGGCGGCCGATGGCGTGTTTCTTCGAATATTGGGGGGCCGCCTTCGCGCCATCTTAGGAGAAAAAGACGACGGTGCGAATCATTTGCTTGGGTGCAGTGCAATATCCCCAAGCAGCAAGTGGCGAAGGATGGGCGCCGCGCGATGCCGCGCGGCGCATTACGCAATGCCGGCAATCAGCCTTTGTTGCTGAGGCAGCTCTTCATGAACGCCTTGCGGTCGTCGCCCTTCTTGCCGGATGCCTGACCATTGCACGCGGTCATCTTCTCTTGCTGGGTCATGGGCGCGGCGGCGGGCGCCGACGACGACAGACAACTCTTCATGAACGCCTTGCGCTCATCGCCTTTCTTGTCGGCTGCCTGCTTGTTGCAGTCGGTCATTTTCGATTGCTGGCTGTTGGCGGCGAACGCCGTGCTCGCGCTGATCGTGAGGCTGGAAACAGCGATGACTGCTGCAAGGGCGGTGGCTCGAATGATCATGTGACGCTCCCTGATTTGAATGAAGTTTGTTCTTTGGACGACGAATGCCGGATGCGCCTGACAAGCATGCGCCATCCGCCCGTGCATTATGGCAAACCGAATATCACTGATGTGTGGCATCGGGTGAAATCGGGAGACGAGAGGGAATACGCCTTGCAAACGGCTTTCGCTACAAGGCGAAAGAGCGCGCGTATGCAGCTCGCCGTAAGACCGGCATGTTCATGGACGCCTCGAGAGTTTTTAGTGCAGCATTCAGAAAAGGCGGCTGTCCTACCCACGGCCGCCACCAACGACAAGGAGCACGCGCATGTCCACTCCGCTATCCGATCACTACAAGGGTTTCGAAATCAAGGTGCAGGCTTTGCGGCGCGCGAAGGAGCGTGACGAACCCGACGACGGTCCGCGCCATTTCGATATCGTCACGACGATATCCCGCAGCGCGCACGGCGACAGCGGCCGCACCGCGATGTTCGGCGTGCCCGATCAGGAACCTTTCGAAAGCCCGATCGACGCGGTGCGCGCGGGCATCGACTACGCGCGCAAGATCATCGACAACGAGATCGAAGGCGAGTCGGTGGAAGACCTTTGAAACCCTTGACCGCTAGCACATTGCATCCTCCAACGGCCGCGGCTGGCGGCTTTCTTCTTGCGAATGCGGTCGAGCCATCATTTCGGCGCATGTTCAAAGCGCCCACTACACGTTAGCCCGATTGACCCGACGCCGCTTCGCAACGAGAATCGACGGCGGGCAAACGTTGAACAGCGTTGAAAGCAGCGACTGGACATTTGCGTTTGCCAACGCTCGTCAGGCTATGAGATTGACCAGAATCAGTTTCGCCCAGACAACTCAAAACGAAAGTACTGGAGGAGATCCATGAATCGAAACATCCGCCGCCGCGTGCTGTCGGCCGCCGTCGCGCTGATCGCGTGCTCCGCGCTGCCGTTCGCATCGTCGTCCGTCTTTGCGCAGACGCCGGCCAAGCCGAAGGTCGCGCTCGTCATGAAGTCGCTCGCCAACGAGTTCTTCCTGACCATGGAAAACGGCGCGAAGGATTATCAGCAACACAACTCCGGCCAGTTCGATCTCATCACCAACGGCATCAAGGACGAAACCGATACCGCCGCGCAGATTCGCATCGTCGAGCAGATGATCGTCTCCAAGGTCGACGCGCTCATCATCGCGCCGGCGGATTCGAAGGCGCTCGTGCCGGTGATCAAGAAGGCGGCGGACGCGGGCATCATCGTCGTCAATATCGACAACCGGCTGGACCCGGACGTGTTGAAGTCGAAGAATCTGAACGTGCCGTTCGTCGGTCCGGACAACCGCAAGGGCGCGAAGAAGGTCGGCGACTATCTGGCCAAGCATCTGAAGAAGGGCGATGAAGTGGCGATCGTCGAAGGCGTGACCACGACGACCAATTCGCAGGCGCGCAGCGCCGGCTTCAAGGACGCGATGGAAGGTGGCGGCATGAAGGTCGTCGCGCTGCAGTCGGGCGACTGGGAAATCGACAAGGGCAACGCGGTCGCCTCGCAGATCCTGAACGCGAACCCGAACGTGAAGGCGCTCCTGTGCGATAACGACAACATGGCGATCGGCGCGGTGTCGGCGGTGCGCGCAGCGGGCAAGGCGGGCAAGGTGCAGGTGGTCGGCTTCGACAACATCACGGCCATCAAGCCGATGTTGAAGGACGGCCGCGTGCTCGCCACCGCCGATCAATACGCCGCAAAACAGGCGGTGTTCGGGATCGACGTGGCGCTGAAGGCGATTTCCGGCAAGAAAAAGCAGTCGGAGCTGTCGACGGTCGTGGAAACGCCGGTCGAACTGATCACGAAGTAGGCATGACATGACGAGCTGCTGCCTGTCGTCGCACGCGGCGATGCAGCAGTCAGCTCCGCCCGCCGGAACACGGAGCGGGCGCAAACCTTCACTACGGCATGAATGCGCGAGCCTCGGTCCATTCAAGTTTCGCGGCTTTCATGCCGATAAAGCACGAACGAGCGCGTTTGAACGTCGACGTAGGCTCTTGCCTGCGCGACGCTTTGCGCCAAGCCGTCGGGCCCCAAGCGGAACACACAGCGAGGATGCGTAGCCAATTCCATGGCGCCCCTTTCGAGGAGCGAACGACGTGAACGATGCCAGCGTGCTGACAGTCAGCGGCGTCGGCAAGACCTATGTCGAGCCGGTGCTCGCGGACGTCACCCTCGACCTCGTGCCGGGCGAAGCGCTCGCGCTGACGGGCGAGAACGGCGCGGGCAAGAGCACCTTGTCGAAGATCATCGGCGGGCTGGTGAACCCCACGGCCGGCACGATGACGCTCGCCGGCAAGCCGTACACGCCGCAAAGCCGCACCGAGGCCGAAGCGCTCGGCGTGCGCATGGTCATGCAGGAGCTGAATCTGCTTTCGACTTTGTCGATTGCGGAAAACCTGTTCCTCAACCGCCTGCCGAAAAAAGGCGGCTTTGGCTGGATCGACCGCAAGAAGCTCGCGGAAGATGCGCGCCACGCAATGGCGCAAGTCGGGCTCGACGCCATCGACCCGGACACGCTCGTGGGTGCGCTCGGCATCGGGCATCAGCAAATGGTGGAGATCGCGCGCAACCTGATCGGCGATTGCCGCGTGCTGATCCTCGATGAACCGACCGCCATGCTCACCGCGCGCGAAGTCGATTTGCTGTTCGAGCAGATCGACCGCCTGAAAGCGCGCGGCGTCGCGCTCGTGTACATCTCGCACCGGCTCGAGGAATTGCGCCGCGTTGCCGAGCGCGCGGCCGTGCTGCGCGACGGGCGTCTCGTGCATCTCGGACCAATGGCCGAACTGTCGAGCGATCGGCTCGTCACGCTGATGGTCGGACGCGAACTCGGCGAGCGTATCGACCTGGGCGAAAGAAGAATCGGCGGCGTGGCGCTGAAGGTCGCCGGCATGACGCGCGGCAGCGTGGTGCGCGACGTCTCCTTCGAAGTGAAGGCGGGCGAGATTTTCGGGGTGAGCGGGCTGATTGGCGCAGGCCGCACCGAGCTCATGCGCCTGATTTACGGCGCGGATCGCGCGGATTCCGGCACGGTCTCGATTGCGCACGGCGGGCAGGCGTTGCGGCCCGTTGCCGTGAATTCGCCATCGGATGCGGTGAAGCACGGCATCGCGCTCATCACGGAGGACCGCAAGGGCGAGGGCCTGCTGCTTGGCTTGCCTATCGCCGCGAACGTTTCACTGGGTAACCTCGACGCGGTGTCGCGTCACGGCGTGATCGACACGAAGCGCGAAGCCGCGCTCGCGCAGACGCAGATCGACGCCATGCGTATTCGCACATCCGGGCCGGCGCAGGCCGTCTCGGAACTGTCGGGCGGCAATCAGCAGAAAGTGGTGATCGGCCGCTGGCTCGCCCGCGACTGCACCGTGCTCCTGTTCGACGAACCGACGCGCGGCATCGACGTGGGCGCGAAGTTCGATATCTACGGGCTCATGGGCGCACTGGCGCGCGAAGGACGCGCGCTCGTGGTCGTGTCGAGCGATCTGCGCGAACTCATGCTGATTTGCGACCGTATCGGCGTGATGTCGGCGGGACGGATGACGGGCGTGTTCGAGCGCGCCAACTGGACGCAAGATGCGCTGCTTGCCGCAGCCTTCGCGGGCTATGCGAAACGCGAAGCCATGCTGCACGAGCCGCTCGCGCCGGACGCGAAGCCGCCCGAACAAGACCAAAAAGTGGAGCACTGAATGACCGGTCAGACTCAAGCCAATCTGCCAGCCGATGCGCCGAAGAGTCCGAAGGGCATCGGCACGCGGCTCGGCTTTTCGAATTACCTCGGTCTCGTCGGCGCGCTCGCCGCGATGATCGCGCTGTTTTCGGTGCTGAGTTCGCACTTCCTCACCTACGAGACGTTCAGCACCATCGCCAACCAGATTCCGGATCTGGTCGTGATGTCGGTGGGCATGACCTTCGTGTTGATCATCGCGGGAATCGACTTGTCGGTGGGGTCGGTCCTGGCGCTCGGCGCATCGGTCGTGAGCGTCGCCGCGTTGAAGTGGCATTGGCCCGCGTTGCCGTCCGCGCTGATGGGCATGGCCGCCGCCGCGCTGACGGGCACGCTGACCGGGCTCGTGACGGTGGCGTGGCGCATTCCGTCGTTCATCGTGTCGCTCGGCGTGCTGGAAGCGGCGCGCGGCGTCGCCTACCAGATGACCAATTCGCGGACCGCGTATATTGGCGACGCCTTCGATTTTCTGTCGAATCCGATCGCTTTCGGCATCTCGCCGTCGTTCGTGATCGCGGTCGCCGTGGTGATAATTGCGCACCTGGTCTTGACTCGGACGGTTTTTGGCCGATATCTCGTAGGAATAGGCACGAACGAGGAAGCCGTGCGGCTTGCGGGCGTGAATCCGCGTCCTTACAAGGTAATCGTTTTCGCGTTGATGGGCGCGCTCTCCGGGCTCGCCGCGCTATTTCAGATTTCGCGCCTCGAAGCTGCCGACCCTAACGGCGGCGCGGGGCTGGAGTTGCAGGTGATCGCGGCGGTGGTGATCGGCGGAACGAGTCTGATGGGCGGGCGCGGCTCGGTCATCAGCACGTTCTTCGGGGTCTTGATCATTTCCGTGCTGGCGGCGGGGCTCGCGCAGATCGGCGCGAACGAACCGACCAAGCGCATCATCACCGGGGCGGTGATCGTGGTGGCGGTCGTGCTCGACACGTATCGCAGCCGGCGTAAGCGGGCTTGACGGGGAGCGCCAGGCGAATTGACCAAGGAGCAAAGGGTAAGGCAGTACGGCGCGCACGGGGCGCGCCGGGATGACAGGCAGCATGCAGCAAAGACCAGGGCGATCGGGGAAGCGGCAGCATTACGCCGTAGCTGACGGGAACAGCGAAACCAAAAAGCGCACGCGAGGCCAGTGCGCACCGAACGCCTATTTCAAATAAGAGAGCAGCAGCACAAAGATAGCGAAGGACGATGTATGGCGACGATAAAAGACGTGGCAGCCATTGCCGGGGTGTCGTTTACGACGGTGTCCCATGTGGTCAACAATTCGAGGCCGGTATCGGCCGATGTCAGGGCGAAGGTAGAACGGGCAATTCGTGAACTCGATTACGTGCCCTCGGCCGTCGCGCGTTCGCTGAAGGCGAAGTCCACCGCGACCATCGGCCTCCTGGTGCCGAACGCGACGAACCCTTATTTCGCGGAACTCGCGCGCGGCGTCGAGGACGGCTGCGCGAAGAACGGCTATTGCGTATTCTTCTGCAATTCGGACGACGATCCCGCGAAGCAGCGCCACTACCTGCGCGTGCTGCAGGAAAAGCGCATCGACGGGCTGGTCATTGCATCGGCGGGTGAGGATTCGGTGCTCGCGCACAGCCTTTCCGGATCGCGCGAACCGCTCGTGATCGTTGACCGGAATATCGAAGGCGTCACGGCCGATCTCGTGCAGATCGACCACGAGAAGGGCGCGTATCTCGCCACGCGGCATCTGCTGCAACTCGGGCATTCGGAGATCGGCTGCATTACCGGGCCGGTCGCGACGGCGGTGAGCGCTATGCGTCTGCATGGCTTCATTCGCGCGATGGCCGAACGCGGTATCGAGATCGAGCCGAACGCGATCGTGCAGAGCGATTTCTCGGCGACAGGCGGTTACGCGGCAGCATCGCAACTGTTCGACTCGATGAAGCCGACGGCCATTTTCGCGTGCAACGACATGATGGGCATCGGTGCATTGCGGGCGGCCGCGGAACGCCATATCAACGTGCCGACGGATTGCTCGATCATCGGTTTCGACGATGTCGAACTCTCGCGGTACACGTATCCCGCGCTTTCTACCGTCGGACAGTCGGTGCGCGCGCTCGGCGAAATGGCCGCGCAAACGCTGATCGAGCGGATCACCGGCAAGCTCGCGGGCAATACGCGGCGGCGCGTCGTGGCGCCGCGTCTCGTGCGGCGCGAATCGACGGCGGTCGTGCACGAGGCGCGACGCGCCGGATAGACGTTGGAAGCAACACAAGGAGCGTAATGAGCGACAAGTCAATAGCCAAGCAAGGCCGCGTCACCGTGGTCGGCAGTCTGAACATGGATCTGGTCGCACGCGCGCCGCGTTTGCCGAAACCCGGCGAGACGCTCGCAGGCCACGCGTTCGCGCAAGTGCCGGGCGGCAAGGGCGGTAATCAGGCGGTGGCGGCGGCGCGCCTGGGCGCGGAGGTCGCGATGATCGGCTGCGTCGGCGACGACAGCAACGGTGCGACGCTCAAGACGAGTCTCGAGGCGGAAGGCATCGACTGCGCCACGGTGGCTCTCAGCACCGACGCGCCAACGGGTGTCGCGCTCATCATCGTCGACGATGCGAGCCAGAACGCCATCGTGATCGTGGCAGGCAGCAACGCGCAGGTGACGCCCGAGAGCATCGCGTCTCAAGAGGCGCTTCTTGCGCGCGCCGACGTAATCGTTTGCCAGCTGGAAACGCCGCCGGACACGGTGCGCGCGGCGCTTGCCGCCGGCCGGCGCCTGCAGCGCACGACCATCCTCAACCCCGCGCCCGCCGCGAACGAGTTGCCGGCCGACTGGTTCGGCCTCGTCGATTATCTGATTCCGAACGAACTCGAAGCCGCGACGCTGTCGGGCATTGCCATTTCCACACCCGACGATGCGCGCCGCGCCGCGCACGCGCTCCGGCAAAAAGGCGCGCGCAACGTGATCGTGACGCTCGGCGGACAGGGCGTCTTCGCGCTGCTCGAATCAGACGGTAATGGCGACGACGGCGGCCAGCACTTGCCTTCGCCGAAAGTGCAGGCCGTCGATACCACCGCGGCGGGCGATACCTTCATCGGCGGATTTGCCGCGGAACTCGCGCGCGGCTCGGCGGTGCTCGACGCCATCGGTTTCGGCCAGCGCGCCGCCGCGCTTGCGGTCACGCGTGAGGGCGCGCAGCCTTCGATTCCGCATCGCTGCGAAATTTCCGCATAAGTGTTCAGTTTTCACTGAAAACCGGCGCGTAGCTTGCGCCGTTCTTTTCGTCTGATGAAATAAATATCCTCAAGCCAGTCCCTTTCGCGCCGTTTACATAGTGAGCGAGCGCAGAAGCGCCGCTACGCGAATCGGTTGCGGCGACTCTCCGCGCGCGCCGGCCCTCACCTGGCTACGACCGCATTGACGAGCGGCATGGGACGACACATGAACAAGGCTTTGACCATCAAGGCGCGCATCGGCATCTCGATGGCGTTTCTCGGCGCGCTGCTGATCGCCATCGGGGCGCTCGGCCTCAGCGGCATGAATCACTCGAACACCGCGTTTCTCGATACCTACTCGAATCAGATGCCGAGCGCCATCGCCGTCGGCAACACCGAGATGTACGCCATGCGCGAACGGCTCGTGTTCGATCGCGGCGCGCTGCTCGCGGGCACGGCGGAAGTCGCGGCGACCATCGAGCGTTCACGCCTCATGCGCGAGCGCGCCGATGGCTTCTGGAAGCAATACACGGCGCTGCCGCAAGAGCCCGGCGAAGCGCGCCTCGCGGAAGCGGCGCAGGCCAAACGTCTCGAACTGCAGCGTGAGCTCGACAAGGGCCTCCAGGCCGTTGCCGCCAACGACCACGACGCGATCATCGCTTCCGCCAAGTCGATGCAGGCGATCTACAACGATTACGCCAACGCCAACGAAACGCTGCGCAAGTTCCTGTCCGAGTCCTCGCACAAGAGCTACGAAGACGCGCAGAGCCAGTTTCTGTGGTTCCGCGCGGTCGCGATGTCTGCCATCGCGCTCGGGCTGGCCGCGGCGGCGTTCGCGTGGGTTTCGCTCCGACGCGCCATCGCGCGCCCGCTCGAAGCCGCGCTCGGCCATTTCGAGGCGATTGCCGCGGGCGACCTGCGCCGTGAAGTCGTGGTCACTTCGCGCGACGAAATGGGGCAATTGCTCGAAGGACTCGCCAAGATGCGCGCAAGCCTTCTGACGACCGTTCGCACCGTGCGCTCGGGCAGCGAATCGATCGCGTCGGCCACGCAGCAGATCGCCGCTGGCAATACCGATTTGTCGTCGCGTACCGAGGAACAAGCATCCGCGTTGCAGGAAACCGCGTCGAGCATGGAAGAGCTGACCGGCACGGTCCGTCAGAACGCCGACAATGCGCGTCAGGCAAGCGCGCTCGCGGCCAACGCGTCGGAGATCGCGGGCAAGGGCAACACGGTCGTCATGCAGGTCGTCGATACCATGGGCGAGATCAACCGCAGTTCGTCGAAGATCGCGGACATCATCACGATCATCGAGGGCATTGCGTTCCAGACCAACATTCTCGCGCTCAACGCAGCCGTGGAAGCGGCCCGCGCGGGCGAGGAAGGGCGCGGCTTCGCGGTGGTCGCGGGCGAAGTGCGCTCGCTTGCACAGCGTTCGTCGGCGGCGGCGAAGGAAATCAAGGAGTTGATCGATACCTCGGTGGCGCGCGTGCAGTCGGGCACCACACTCGTCGATGAAGCGGGCCGCACGATGAACGAGATCATCGGCGCGGTGCAGCGCGTGACCGACATCATGGGCGAGATCGCGGCGGCGTCGGAGGAGCAGTCGAGTGGTATCGACCAGGTGTCGCTCGCGGTCACGCAGATGGACGAAGTGACGCAGCAGAATGCCGCGCTCGTCGAGGAAGCGGCGGCAGCGGCGCAATCGCTGGAAGATCAGGCGGGACGTTTGCGTCAGGCGGTTGCGGTGTTTCAGGTGAATGAGGGTTTCAGCGCGGATGCGCCTTTGGCTTCGACTTCGGTGAGCGCCGCCAGGCGCGTTACGCGCAAGCCAGCGGCTGTGGCGGCAAGCAAGCGCCCCGTCCCCGCCAAGCCTTCGCAGGCAGCAAAGCCGGCTGCCACGCCGGCGGTTGCAGCGGCGGCTGCAAGCGGGGATTGGGAGACGTTTTGAGCCCGCTGCGGTAACAGAACTTCGCCGTCGCGCGCGTGACGGCGCCAAGTCTAAAGCCGGAGGTGCGAACGCAAGACGCACCTGTCGCCATCATCGAGCTCGTCCCCGTACACTGATGCCACCGCATCATCTTGCATACGAGGACCATCGACATGACCGGATCGACACTCGCCGCACAGCTCGTGGACGCGCGCCGGCAGCATCGGAGCATCGAGACGCTTGCGCCGCGCGACATTCCCGCCGACGCGCCCACGGCCTATGCCATCCAGCACGAGACGCTGCGTGCGGCAAACGCGCGCATCGGCGCATGGAAGATCGGCGCCCGCGCGCCCGATGCGCTCGCCGCAGGCGCACCCATCGATGCAGACCTCGTGCATGTATCGCCTGCGCGGCTCGCGTTCGACTCGTTTTTTCACGTACTGGTGGAACTCGAAATAGCGTTTCGCTTTGCCTACCCGCTGCCGCCGCGTAGCGACCCTTACAGCCACGCCGAAGTCCTCGACGCACTGGGCGGCATGGCCGTCGCACTCGAAATCGTCGATAGCCGCCTCGCGCAATGGCCCAACGTCGACCCACTCGCGCAACTTGCCGATTCGCAGAACAACGGCGCGCTCATCGTGAGCGGCATGGAGCCTTATGAGGTCGTATCGGCGGGCTTCGACTTCTTGTCGCCGCGTATCGAATTGACGCTCGATGGCCTGCCGATTGCTCCGGCCGCGCAAGGCCATCCAGCGGGCGATCCCCGCGTCGTGCTGCCGTGGCTCGTCAATCATTGTTCGCGCATGGGGCTGACGGTCGAACCGTTCTGGACCATCACCACGGGTTCTTATACGGGCGCTTATCGCGTGGAAGGTCCCGCGATGGTGCATGGCGCGATCGACCGCATCGGCGAGCTCGAACTCGTTCTTACCTGACGCTTCATGTCACGTCGCACCACGCGTTCATAGAGTCCACACGCCACGCGCGGTTATTGTCACGACAGCCGCGTAACCCGCGTTATTGCATCTGACATGCATGCGCGCACGTATGAGTCATGAGATGGAAACAACAGCGTACGGCGCCCAACGATGCTGGCGGATGAAGGCAGGGTGAGAGTGACAAAAGCGCGGTCATGCGTACAGGCGGCGAGAACGCCGCGCAAGACCATGTGCAAAAGAGGAGATTGGGATGAGGATTGTAGGGCACCGAAAATAATTCGTGTAGCTAGCACTTCTTCTCAGATGGATAGCTTCGCAAGTGCGTGAAAAAAAATTCGAAAGGGTTTAGGATGAATTCAAGCGATGTCGTTTCGATTACGCGCGTTGCGCACGGCATAGCTTTCTGACTTCGGCGAGGAGGTAGCATGGATATCTACAGCAGTTTCGCGACCCGCTTCGAAAAAACCCGCGAGGAGGAATTCTCGCTCGAAGAGTATCTCGCGCTCTGCAAGGAAGATCCTGCCACATATGCAACAGCGGGCGAACGTATGTTGACGGCCATCGGGGAACCCGAGTTCGTCGACACGAGACTCGACCCGCGGCTTTCGCGTGTGTTTGCGAACAAGGTCATCAAGGTGTATCCGGCATTCCGTGAGTTCTACGGAATGGAGGAAGTGATCGAGAACGTCGTGTCGTATTTCCGGCACGCGGCGCAGGGTCTGGAAGAGAAGAAGCAGATCCTGTATCTGCTGGGTCCGGTGGGCGGCGGCAAGTCGTCGATCGCCGAACGTTTGAAGCAGCTTGCCGAGCGCGTCCCGTTCTATTCGATCAAGGGCTCGCCTGTCAACGAATCACCGCTTGGCCTCTTCGATTACGACGAAGATGGTCCCGTGCTCGAGGAGCAATACGGCATTCCGCGCCGCTATCTCAAGAGCATCTTGTCTCCGTGGGCCGTGAAGCGCCTGCACGAGTACAACGGCGACATCCGCAAGTTCCGCGTGGTGCGTCGCTATCCTTCCATTCTTCGTCAGATCGGCATTGCCAAGACCGAGCCTGGCGACGAGAACAATCAGGACATCTCCTCCCTCGTCGGCAAGGTGGATATCCGCAAGCTCGAAACCTATTCGCAAGACGACGCGGACGCATACAGCTATTCGGGTGGCCTGTGCCTCGCCAATCAGGGCATGCTTGAATTCGTCGAAATGTTCAAGGCGCCGATCAAGGTGTTGCACCCGTTGTTGACGGCTACGCAGGAAGGCAACTTCAAGGGCACGGAAGGCTTCGGCGCGATCCCTTTCGACGGCGTGATTCTCGCCCACTCGAACGAGTCGGAGTGGAAGGCGTTCCGCAACAACAAGAACAACGAGGCACTGCTCGATCGTATTTTCGTCGTGAAGGTGCCGTATTGCCTGCGCTACGGCGAAGAGGTCAAGATCTACGAAAAGCTTCTGCGCAACTCGTCGCTGGCCGAAGCGGTATGCGCGCCCGGCACGCTCAAGATGATGGCGCAGATGGCCGTGCTCACGCGTTTGGCTGAACCTGAAAACTCCAGCCTCTTTTCAAAGATGCAGGTGTACGACGGCGAGAACCTCAAGGACACGGACCCGAAGGCGAAGTCGTATCAGGAGTACCGCGACTTCGCCGGTGTGGACGAAGGCATGACAGGCGTGTCCACGCGCTTCGCGTTCAAGATTTTGTCGCGCGTCTTCAACTTCGACTCGTCGGAAGTCGCGGCGAATCCGGTGCATCTCATGTACGTGCTTGAACAGCAGATCGAGCGCGAACAGTTTCCGCCGGAGACGGAGCAGAAGTATCTGTCGTTCATCAAGGACGTGCTGGCTTCGCGCTACGCCGAATTCATCGGCAAGGAAATTCAGACTGCTTATCTGGAATCGTATTCGGAGTATGGGCAGAACATCTTCGACCGTTACGTGACGTATGCCGACTTCTGGATTCAGGACCAGGAGTTCCGCGATCACGATACCGGTGAAAGTTTCGACCGTGCCTCGCTCAATGCGGAACTGGAAAAGATCGAAAAGCCGGCAGGCATCAGCAACCCGAAGGATTTCCGCAACGAGATCGTGAACTTCGTGTTGCGTGCGCGGGCGGCCAACGGCGGCAAGAACCCGGCGTGGATCAGTTATGAGAAGCTGCGGGTGGTGATCGAGAAGAAAATGTTCTCGAACACCGAAGAACTTCTGCCGGTCATATCGTTCAATGCGAAAGGTTCGGCCGAAGAGCAACGCAAGCATGAAGACTTCGTCAATCGCATGGTCGCGAAGGGCTATACGCCGAAGCAGGTCCGGCTGCTCTGCGACTGGTATCTGCGCGTGCGCAAGTCGTCGTAAGCAGGACGCATGCTGTAATGTAGGTCCGCGCCGCTCGGGACCGAAGTTTGCGCCGCAAGGTGTGACTTCCTGAGCGGCAAAGCGGGCACTTTGCGAGAGAGAGACGCTGGCATGCCCTTCGCGGCAGGCCCAAGGCTCGCGCAGCGCCTCGCATCCTCGCCATCAACGCGGGAGACTGAATGTGCTGCACCAGATCATCGACCGCAGGTTAGCTGGTAAGAACAAGAGCATCGCCAATCGCGAGCGCTTTCTGCGACGCGTCAAGAACTACATTCGCCGCGCGGTTTCGGACGCGGTGCGCGATCGCAGCATCAAGGATATTCAGAGCACTCAGAGCATCACCATCCCCAAGAAGGATATCGCCGAGCCCTCGTTCCGTCATGGACCGGGCGGCAAGCGCGAGTATGTTCATCCGGGCAACGCCGACTATATTCGCGGCGACAAGATTCCGCGTCCGCAAGGCGGTTCGGGCGGCGGCGGCAAAAGCGCGAGCAACGAAGGCGAGGGCCAGGACGACTTTGTGTTCGAACTGTCGCGTGAAGAATTCATGCAGTACTTCTTCGACGATCTCGAACTGCCGCGTCTCGTGAAGACGCAATTGCTCGCGGTGCCCACGTGGAAGAACGTGCGTGCGGGCTGGGCGGCGGAAGGTACGCCGAACAACATCGACGTGGTGCGTTCACTGAGAAGCGCGCTCGGGCGGCGTATCGCGCTCGGCATGCCGCTCACCGCGCAACTGCGCGAGATGGAACGTCAGCTCGAAGCACTCAAGAGCGATAACGCCGATCCCGAAGACATCGCGCGATTGGAAGCGGACATCGTGATCCTGCAGGGCCGGATCACGCGTATCCCATTCATCGACCCATTCGATCTGCGATATGTGAATCGCGTCAAGCAGCCCACGCCGTCGAGCAAGGCGGTCATGTTCTGTCTGATGGACGTTTCCGGCTCCATGGACGAGCAGCGCAAGGACTTGTCCAAGCGCTTCTTCATTCTCCTTTACCTGTTCCTGCAGCGGAACTACGAGAAAATCGAAGTGGTGTTCATCCGCCATCACACGCGAGCCGAGGAAGTGGACGAAGACACTTTCTTCCATTCGACCGAAAGCGGCGGCACCGTGGTGTCGAGCGCGCTCGAACTCATGAAGAAAATCATGGATGAGCGTTATTCGCCGACCGAATGGAACATTTACGGCGCGCAAGCATCGGACGGCGACAACTGGACCGACGATTCCCCCAAGTGCCGCAAGCTCCTTTCGGACGACATCCTGCCGAAGGTACGTTATTTCGCCTATATTCAAGTTGCGCCAGAAGAGCAAAATCTGTGGGTGGAATACGCGCAACTTGCGCTCGGCGCGCCTGAACTGGCCATGAAGAAGGTGGACTCCGCGGCGGACATCTACCCCGTATTCCGCGAACTCTTCGAAAAGCAACAGGCGGCTGCATGACGAAACGGAATGTGCAGAAGGAAGCGCGCAAGGCTCAACCGGATGGCACGGACGATCGTGCGGTTGCATCGACGTTGGAACTGGAAGAAGGGAAGGAAGCAGACAAGGAAGTAGTCGAAGACAAGGCGTCCGAGGAGACGCACAAGGAAGGCAGGATGAATGTTGCAGAAAAGCGGCCGCTGCCGTGCCCGTCCGACTGGACCGTCGAGATGATCGAGGAATACGACGCCGAGATATCGCGCGTCGCCAACCGATACGGGCTCGACGTCTATCCCATTCAGCTCGAAATCATCAGCGCCGAACAGATGATGGATGCTTACGCCTCCGTCGGCATGCCCGTGAATTATCGGCACTGGTCCTTCGGCAAGCACTTCTTGTCGACCGAGAAGAGCTATCGGCGCGGGCAGATGGGTCTCGCGTATGAGATCGTCATCAATTCGAACCCATGCATTGCGTACCTCATGGAAGAGAACACGATGACGATGCAGGCGCTCGTCATCGCGCACGCGGCCTACGGGCACAACTCCTTCTTCAAGGGCAATTACCTCTTTCGGCTTTGGACCGACGCGCACGCGATCATCGACTATCTCGTGTATGCGAAGAATTACATCGCCGAATGCGAGGAGCGCTTCGGGCTGGATCGCGTCGAGGAACTGCTCGATTCCTGCCATGCGCTGATGAATTACGGCGTCGATCGCTACAAGCGCCCGCAGAAACTTTCGCTTGCGAAGGAAGCCGCGATGCGGCGTGAACGCGAGCAATATCTGCAGTCGCAAGTCAACGAACTCTGGCGCACCTTGCCGAATCGCAAGGCACAGTCCGCCGAGGAAATCGAAAGCCGTTATCCGCCGGAGCCGCAGGAGAACTTGCTTTACTTCGCGGAAAAGAACGCGCCGCTGCTCGAACCGTGGGAGCGCGAAGTCATTCGTATCGTGCGCAAGGTCGGGCAGTATTTTTATCCGCAGCGGCAGACGCAGGTAATGAACGAAGGCTGGGCCACGTTCTGGCACTACACGCTGCTCAACACGCTCTATAACGAAGGCCGGCTCGAAGACGGCTTCATGATGGAGTTTCTGCATTCACACAGCAACGTGGTGTATCAGCCGCCCGTGACGAAGCCGTATTACAGCGGCATCAACCCGTACGCGCTCGGCTTTTCGATGATGAGCGACATTCGCCGCATTTGCGAAAACCCGACGGATGAAGATCGCGAGTGGTTCCCCGAACTCGCGGGCAGCGACTGGCTCGAATCGCTGCACTACGCCATGCGCAACTTCAAGGACGAAAGCTTCATCGCGCAGTATTTGTCGCCGCATCTGATCCGGGAAATGCGCCTCTTCTCGATTCTCGACGACGACATGCGCGATTCGCTCGAAGTCTCGGCCATTCACGACGGCAGCGGGTATCGCTATGTGCGGCAGGCGTTGTCGCGCCAATACGACATACATCATCGCGAGCCGAACATTCAGGTCTATTCGGTGAACACGCGCGGCGACCGCAGTCTCACGCTGCGCCACTTCATGACGGACAACCGGCATCTGTCGAACGACAGCGACGAAGTGCTCAAGCACATGGCGCGCTTGTGGCAGTTCGACGTTTATCTGGAGAGCGTCGATGAAAATGGCACGGTGAGAAAGCGCTTCGACTGTCGGTACACGCCGCCGAATCACGCGCGCTGATCGGTAGCTTTAAAGAAAAACGGCTCCTCGCGGAGCCGTTTTTTTCTTGTCCGAAGCAGGCTTCAGATTTCCTTGCCTTCCTCGTCTTGCGTGAAGATGTCCCAGCTTGCCATGAAGAGCGCCGCAACCAGCGGCCCGATCACGAAGCCGTTGATGCCGAAAAGCGCCATGCCGCCGAGCGTCGAAATGAGCACGACCCAGTCAG
Organism: Caballeronia sp. GACF4; assembly: GCF_023631025.1. Taxonomy (NCBI): domain Bacteria; kingdom Pseudomonadati; phylum Pseudomonadota; class Betaproteobacteria; order Burkholderiales; family Burkholderiaceae; genus Caballeronia; species Caballeronia sp. GACF4. The sequence continues at coordinate 12,990 of NZ_JALQDW010000005.1, read as the reverse complement.
GCATCTTCGTGTCCTTGCCGACGAGAATCGGGCGCAGGACGTTATCCACGAGACCGATCACGACCACGCAAAATCCAACCAGCACGAGCCCTTGCCAGATCTGGCCGGTCGCGAAGAAGTAGATCGCCGCGGGCGCCCAGACCAGCGCCGCGCCGACCGCGGGCAGGAGCGAGAGAAACGCCATCAGCACGCCCCACAAGAGCGAGCCGTTGATGCCGAGAATCCAGAAGATGAGCCCGCCCAGCAAACCCTGCGCGGCGGCGACCGCGATATTGCCCTTGACCGTCGCACGCACGACGGTCGTGAACTTCGCGATCAGATGCTGCTTAGGCGCCGGATCGAGCGGCAAGGCGCGACGGATGCGCCGGCCGATCTCGCCGCCATCGCGCAGCAGGAAAAACACCAGATACAGCATGACGCCGAAGCTCACGACGAACTGGAACGTGTTCTGGCCAATGGACAACGCCTGCGCCGCCGCGAACTGACTGATCTGCGCCGCGCCTTCCATGAGTCGACGCTGGATGCCAGGGATATCGTCGAGACCGTAGCGCCCGAGCATCTGCTGCACCGAAGTCGGCAGCGCATGCAGCACGTGCTGAAAGTACACTCCGAAATTCAGGTCGCCGCTCTTGATGCGCGCGTAGACAAGCGCGATTTCCTGCACGAGCGTCACGGCCACCACGGCCAACGGGATGATGACGATGAGAATCGCCGCAGCCAACGTCGTCAGCGCCGCGAGGTTGCGCCGCTTGCCGAAGCGCACGGTGAGCCAGCGCTGCATCGGCTGAAACAGGATAGCGAGAATCGCGCCCCAGAAGATCGCGCCGAAGAAAGGCAGGAGCACCCACGCAAGCGCGAGCGTGACGACGAACAACAGGATATGAAAGAAGCTTTGATGGACGGACTGATTATTCATTGGGACCGGTTAAGCGGAAGGGGAGCGGGCAGCGCCGCTCGAGTTCGCGCATGCTAGCACGCGGCTGCCGACGTCATTCGTGCACTGCGTTGGAGCGCTGTTTCGACCGGCGCTTCGGTCAGCGTTCAACCATTGATACCGCTCTCGACTAAAATCCGGCTTTCATTCCTTGCGGACCGCTTCCGGTCTCAATCGAGCCGGATGCAAGAGCAATGCGCGTTCCACGTGCGTGGCACGGTGCGCTTTACGTATCCAACAATGAATCCTGGTGTCGTCTACGCATTCGCGGCCTTCGCGCTTTGGGGCCTGTTTCCGATCTACTTCAAGGCGTTGCATTCGATTAGCGCGCTAGAGATGCTTGCGCACCGCATGGCCTGGTCGCTGATCTTCCTCTTCATCGTCCTGACGGTGCGGCGTCAGTGGCGCTGGCTCGGCCCGGTGCTGCGCGACAAACGTCTGCTTGCGCGCTTCGCGGCGAGCGCCGTGTTGCTATCGACGAACTGGGGCATTTACATCTGGGCGGTAAACGACGGGCGAATCGTCGAGGCAAGTCTTGGCTACTTCATCAATCCGCTCGTCAACGTGCTGTTCGGAATGGCCTTCCTGCACGAGCGGTTGCGGCCGATGCAGTGGTTCTCCGTTGTCATCGCCGCGCTCGGCGTGCTGTGGCTCACCTGGGTGAACGGCGCGCCGCCCTGGATCAGTCTCGCGCTCGCGTTGACTTTCGGCGGCTACGGGTTGTTGCGCAAGACGGCGAAGCTCGGCGCGCTCGAAGGGCTCACGCTCGAAACCATGTTGCTGTGTCCTGTCGCGCTGCTTTATTTATTCGTGCTCGGCGCGAACGGACATAGCGGTTTCCTGGATGCGTCCGTGGGCATCGAGGTGCTTCTCGCGGCGGCCGGGCCGATCACCGCCGTGCCGTTGCTGTTGTTCGCGGCCGGCGCGCGGCGCATTCCCTTGTCGATGCTCGGCCTGATTCAGTACATCACGCCGACGCTGCAGTTGCTCATCGGCGTGGTGATTTATCAGGAGGCGTTCGGGCATGACCGTCTGATCGGCTACGGCGCGATCTGGGCGGCGTTGGCGATTTATTCGCTCGAAGGCTTGTATCGGGCGCGGCCGGGGCGAGGGTGATCAACGCAACGCGTCACCCCATCGGTACTCCACCGTCAGATCGTCGAGCTTCGCCTTGAGTTCGGTATCGATCGGCTGATCCACTGTCGCGAGCGTCTCGTCGAGCTGTTCGACGCGGCTTGCACCGATGATCGCCGAGGTCACCGCCGGATTCGCCAGCACCCATGCAAGCGATGTGCTCGCAAGCGACCGGCCGTTTTCCTTCGCCACATCTTTCAGCTTTTCGATGGTCTGGAACTCGCGCTCATGCCAGTAGCGCTGCTGATACATTTCTCCCGCCTTGCCGACCGTCGCGGTAAAGCGTCCGTCCGAAGGCGCGGCGTCGTGCTTGTGCTTGCCCGTCAGCAAGCCACCCGCGAGCGGGTTATACGGAATCACGGCGAGCCCTTCTTCCACCGTCAGCGGCAGCAGTTCACGCTCGATCTGGCGAAACAGCAGGTTATAACGCGGCTGAACGGAAACGAAGCGGGCGGTGCGCAGTACATCGGCGCGACCTAGCGCACGTGCGAGCCTGTACGCCAGAAAATTCGATACCCCGACATAGCGTGCCTTGCCGCTTTTCACGATGATATCGAGCGCTTCGAGCATCTCGTCGAGCGGCGTGTCGCGATCGTCGTTATGCAGTTGATAGAGATCGACGTAGTCGGTGCCAAGACGCTTCAACGACGCATCGATTGCATCGAGCAGATGCTTGCGCGATGCGCCCTGATCCCATGTAAGCGGCCCCATCGCGTGCACGGCCTTGGTGGCGAGAATGTATTGATGCCGCCGGCCCTTCAACCAGCGTCCGACGATTTCCTCGGTGCGGCCCGCGAGGTCGTTCGTCGCGCCGAGCGGATAAACGTTGGCGGTGTCGATGAAATTGACGCCCGCCTCGGCCGCGCGATCCATGATGGCGAACGACGCGTCTTCCTCCGTCTGCAAACCGAAGGTCATCGTGCCGAGGGTGAGACGCGAGACGGTGAGACCGGTGCTGCCGAATTTGCGATATTGCACGATTGCGCTCCCGAGGTTGAATAGCGATCGACAGGATAGTCTTTATGCGTGCCGCGCGCTCGGGGCTACCCGGACGCACGCCGCTATCAGCGCGCGGCAGGCGCGGGCGCGGCGGCGCGCGGCGCGTTGTCGAGCCGTCTGAACACGAGACCCGATAGCAACGTCACCACGCCCATGCACAGGAAGCTCAGTCTGAAACCGATCGCGCCCGAGCCGAACTGATGCTCGAACACCTGCACGAGCGACCCGCCGATCGACACGCCAAGCCCGATCGCAAGCATCTGCACCATCGAGAAGAGGCTGTTGCCGCTGCCCGCATCCTTGATGGAAAGGCCCTTGAGCGTGACGCTGTTCATCGCCGCGAACTGCATCGAATTGCAGGCGCCGAAGAGCGCGAGAATGGCGATCTCCACGACGAGCGGCAGCGACGGCGAAAACAACGCAAAGCCGATGATCGACGCGCCCACCAGCGCCGTATTCACCAGCAGAAAATTGTCGTAGCCATAGCGCTTGACGAGGCCCGCGATCCAGCGCTTCGACAAGGTGCCCGCGAACGCGATAGGCAGCATCATCAAGCCGGAATGCAGCGGGCTGTAGCCGAGTTCGAGCTGCATGAGAAGCGGCAACAAGAACGGCACCGCGCTCGACCCGATCCGGCACACCAGATTGCCGATCAGCCCGACGCTGAAGTTCGGCTCGCGAAAGAGCGCGAGATGAAAGAGCGGATTGCGCTTTCTGCGCGCATACGGGATATACGCGAAGGCCGAGACGGCGGCCACGACGAACAGCGCCGCCGACACGAGCCCGCGGTGCGTTTTCACCGGACTATCCAGCGCCAACGAAAACGCCACCATGCACAGGGACAAGAGCCCGCAACCGACGAAATCGAAAGGCGGCGCGTTCCTGACGGCGTCGTCGGGAAGAAAGCGCCGCACGGCATAGAGGCCGACCGCGCCGATCGGCACGTTGATCAGAAAGATCCAGTGCCACGTGAACGACTGAACGAACCAGCCGCCGAGCGTCGGACCGAGAATAGGGCCGACCTGTCCGGCAACCGAAATCATCGCGAGCGCGGACACGTAGGCTTCGCCCGTCATCGTGCGAAGAATGGCAAGGCGGCCGATCGGCAGCAACATCGACCCGCCGATGCCTTGCAGCACGCGCGCCATGACGAGTTGATCGAGCGTGTGGGCGCTCGCGCAGGCAAGCGAGCCGATCACGAACAACGTGATCGCGACGAAGTACACGCGCCGCGTGCCGAAGCGGTCGGCGAGCCAGCCCGAAGCAGGCGTGAAAAGCGCCATCGTGAGCGTGTAGGCAACGACGATGGACTGCATCGCGAGCGGCGCCGCGTGCAGATCGCGGGCGATGGACGGCAGCGCCGTATTGACGATGGTCGTGTCCAGCGCCTGCATGAAGAAGCCCACGGCGACGATCCAGAGTAGAGCCGTGTGCGATGACAGTTTGTTCATTTGAGGGGCGAAGTGGCAGGAAGCGGCGCGCCGCGAAAGCCTGACGAAAGGCCAGTGAAAAGCCCGTCAGCGCGCATTGTGAATGTTAATGACTCCGCACGCTATCGGGAAGACCGCTAACCGCATTGACTGTGATCGTGATTTCCGATCACAATGCCGCATGCTGAATCCCGTGTGGCTGACCACCTTCGCGACCGTGGCCACGTCGCACAGCTTTACCGACGCCGGCCGTCAGCTCGGTCTGCGCCAGTCGAGCGTCTCCGAGCACATTCGACGCCTCGAAGAAAGCGTCGGACGAAGGCTCCTCGTGCGCGATACCCATTCTCTCGCGCTCACGGCCGACGGAGAAGCCATGCTCGTTCACGCCCGCGTGATTCTCGAAGCGATGGCGCATGCGCAATCGCAGTTCAGTTCGCCGCGGCTGCGCGGACGCGTGCGGCTCGGTTCATCGGACGATCTGGCGCTCGGGCCGCTGCCGAGCGTGCTTGCCGCCTTTCGCGACACGCATCCGGATGTCGAACTGGAGATCACGATTGGCATGACGGGACGGCTGTATCAACTCGTCGATGCTGGCGAACTCGATCTTGCCGTCGGCAAGCGCCGTATCGGCGATGCGCGCGGCACGCGGCTGTTCAGCGGCCGACTGGAGTGGCTTGCAAAGCCAGGCACCATCGTCGATACGACTCAGCCCTTGCCGCTCATCTTGGTCGCCGAGCCGAGCGTGACGCGCGCTGTGGTACTCGATGCGCTCGCCATGGCCGGCGCGAGCTGGCAAACCGTCTGCACGAGCAGCAGCCATGCGGGCTGCATCGCGGCGGCGCGCGGCGGACTCGGGCTCACGGTGCGTTCGCATTTTCTGGCGGGACGCGGACTCGCGCCGCCTGTGAATCGCGAAGCGTTGCCGGGATTGCCGGAGGTGGAGTTCATCGCGTTCGGCGCGAAACATCTGAGCCGGCCCGCCGAGACCCTGCTTCAGTTGCTCGAAAGCAGCGACCTGCGCGGCGAATGGGACGGCGAATGAACGCTTCGACCAGAAGCGAAAGAGGGCAGGCGCGAGATGTGCGGCGGTTGTGCCGCAACAACGTGCAGCCGGTGCGATTGGCCTTCGCCGATCGCTTCTTATATATTGAGCGGCGTTCGAAGCGGCCAACCCATCTCGTGTCACGTCTTCGCTGTCTTTCATCTAGCTGTCTCGCGGGCCTGTCCATGAGGACATGGCGGCAGTTGCTCGTCTTCTTGGCGCTCGCCTTGTCGTTTGCGGGCGCGCATGCCGCCACGTATCTCACGAAGCATTGCGAAGACCTCGGTGGCAAGACGGTGCCCGCATCGATCATCGGTCTGCCGACGCGCGGCGCGCTGATCGAGAGCGCGTCGGTGACGAAGGCCGCCGCGCCGGGTAATCGCAACGGCGAGTATTGCCGCGTCACGGGCATCATCCGGGCAATCCAGGACAACACGCCCGACATCCGCTTCGAAGTGAATCTGCCAAGCCGATGGAACGGCCGCGCGTTGCAGATGGGCGGCGGTGGCTATAACGGCACGCTCGTCTCCGGCACCGAACCCATGCCTTTCGCGCCCGACTCGACGCCGCTCGCGCGCGGCTATGCGACCTTCGGCTCCGACTCGGGGCACTCGGGCAACGCGGGGCGCGCGGACTTCGCCGTGAACGACGAAGCCATCGTCAACTTCGGCTTCGCGCATCTCAAGAAGACCCGCGATGTCGCGCTCGCGCTCATCCAGATGGGCTACGGACGTTCGCCCGAGAAGACGTACTTCGCGGGCGGCTCGACCGGCGGACGCGAAGGCTTCACGGTCATCGAACGCTTTCCGAACGATTACGACGGCGTGATCGCCAATGCGCCGGCTATCAACTTCTCGGGCGTGCGGCTGATGGGCGTGAAAGTCGGGCAGGCGTCCTATGCCAAGCCCGGCGGATTCGTCGGCCTCGCGCAGCAGCGGCGGTTGTTCGAAACGGTCGTGCATGAATGCGACAAGCTCGACGGCGCGGCCGATGGCATCGTCGGCAATGTGGAAGCTTGCCGGAAGCTCGAGCCGCAGATCATCGCGTCGTTGCGCTGCGCGAACGGGCAGCGGCCTTCACTGCGCGACAGTTGTCTTTCCGACGCGCAGATCGAGACGCTCGAACTCCTGCGTGATGGCTTGAAGCTGCCGTATCCGCTCGCGTATAACGTCGATACTTATCCGGGCTACAACGTGTTTCAGGGCGTCGATTTCTCCGGCACGCTCGGTCTCGGCGATTCACCCACGCTGCTTTCGCCGCCAACCTTCGGCGCCAATGGCTATCTCTTCGCGCAAGGCGACGCGTATATCCGCCACTTCGTCACACGCGATCTCTCGTTCAACTCGCTCAATTTCGACCTGAACGACCCCGCGCTCTACAAGCAGCGGCTCATCACGCTCGCCTACACGGTCGGCGCGATGAACCCGGACTTCGCGGCATTCATCGCGCACGGCGGCAAGCTGATTGCAATGCACGGACTCTCCGACGAAGTCATCAGCCCGAACCAAACCATCGCGTTCTTCAACGAGCTCATCGACAAGTACGGCCAAGACAGCGTCGATTCCTTCATGCGGCTTTACATGGTGCCGGGTTTTCAGCATGGCAACGGCGTGTTCATTCCCGCATGGGACGAACTGGGCGCGCTCGACGAGTGGGTCACGAATGGCACGGCGCCCGAGACGCTCATCGGCAGCGACATTGCGCCGGCCACCAACGGACGCACGCGGCCGATCTGCCGTTACCCCGGCTATCCGCGTTACCTGGGTAAGGGCAGCATCAATGTCGCGGCGAACTTTCGCTGTGTCTTGCCTTGAATGCTTGCCTTGAGCGCCCGTCTTGAGCGCACGCTCAGAAGCTGGTCGCGTTCGCGGCGCGCGGCATGAAGCGCGCGAGAATCCGCGCCCACGTGCGCGCCTTATTCTTGCGATACGACGTCAGCGATACCTCGACCGCGTGCTCGCTCTCCGACGACAACCACACGCGTTCGCCGCGCTTCAGGCGCACGATATCGCCGGGCTTCATCCAGTAATCGTAGGGATCCTGATGACGCGTGAGCCACACGGATGCATCGGCGATACGCAAGTCGGCATCGCGTGCAAGACGCCACGACACCGTCTGATGCGGCGCGACTTCGACATACACCACCACGCGTGCGCCGCTCGCATCCAGCTTGCCCGCTGCCACGCCGTGCAACACGCCGCGTTGTAGCACTTCCGAACCTTCTTCCATCTCGCTCTCCATGTTGTAAGCCGAAGACGGAAGGCCAGCACGCATCAAACAAAAGGCCCCGTCTTTCGGCGGGGCCTTCGGAACCAACTTGTCTGCTTGAGCCTTGGCTGCTAGCGCACACGTTCTCCCGATGACCCGCCATGCTTAATGGCGTTCATTGGGTTTTTAATCGCGGCGATGGCGAGGACGAGGTCTGCGTGCATGGAATGGAGTATCAGTTGGAACCAGGCGCGCTGTCAATATCGAGACAGGATTTTCAAAGTCATAAAAAACCCGGACCGCGTTGCCACGGTCCGGGTTCTCTTCGTTCGAGTATCTCGATCGCGCTTAGTTGCCGCTATAACCCAGCGGCTTCGTCGTGTTGTTCTTCGCGATGTCCGCCAGCGTCGACACGATATAACGCGGCGACTCGGTTAGCGTGAGCGTGATGCCGCCGTTGTTGTACGGTGCGCTCGACACGTTGCCCATCGGATCGATCAACGCCACCGTGCCCGCCGTGCCTGGCACACCTACCTGCAGCTTGTACGAGGTGTTGTAGCTCGAACTAAAGGTGCCGTCGGCCGCGGGCCACACTGCATTGTTATGCGTCCACAACGCGGTGATGATCTTGCCGCTGCCAAGCTGCTGGAATTGATAGGCGTACACGCCGGCCGGCAGGTTCTTGACCGGACCGAGCGTCACCGTGCCGTCGAGCACGCGGGTCATCGTGGCGACCTGCATCGCGGCCGGCTTCGGGCTGATGTTGGTCGTGCCGAATGCCGCTTGCGGATTGTCGAGGTCGAAGAACGTGCCGTAGCCAGGTTCGCCCGGGAAGTCCGGGCCGAAGAAGACATAGGTTTGATCCGCGCCTTCGCCGAGCATGATGATATGCGTACGCGCCACCACCGCGCCCTGTGCGTACAGAATGTTCGGCGACGGATAGTTCGGGCCATAGCTCGAACCGATGTCATAGCTGATACCCGTTTCCGTCACGAACAGCTTCATGTTCGGCTTGTATTCCTTCGCCATCTCCGCGCGCAGGTTGCGCATCTCGTTGAGCAGCGAATTCGCGGCATCGGCGGGGTTCGGGTCCGTGTGATGACGCTCCGGCGGATGCGAGGGCGACGTGCCCGCATCGTAATAACCGTGCGTCGCGATGCCGTCGATATATTGCGCGTAACCCAAGGGCGCGAGGCGCTTGAGGCGATCCGTCGTCAGCGACGGGAACGGCTCGGCCGGGCCCATCACGACGGCGTGCGGATCTTTCGCATGCAGGCCCTGATACGCGGCCTTGTAGAGCGCGACGAAGTTGGCATCCGTGTCTTTCCACAGGATGTACGGCTCCCACGTCACCTGATAGTAGTTCGACGACATCGTCGGATAGTACTTTTGGCGAATCGCCTCGGTTTCCTGACCGACGCGCGACAGGTAGTTCGAGAAGTAGCCGAGATCGGCCGGCGCATAGCCGTAGTCCGGGCTCAGGCCGTGACCGCTTGCCCAGCCGGGAATGCCGTCGAGCCGCACGAGACGCATGACCTTGCCCGACGTGTAGAACGGATCGAGATTGTTCGCGCTTGGGTTGAAGGTGTTGCGGCCGTTCGGTTCCATCACCGACATCTGACGATCGTCGATAGTCGAGGAAATGCCGAGCGCCGACAGCATGACGCCGTTGTCGTTGAAGCCTTGCATGCCGAAGCGATGTTGTTCCTGCTTCGTGTAGGTCACGGCCGGAATCGTGCCGCTCAGATCCGGCGTCACGCCGAAGCTCGCGAAGCCATTCGGACGCGTGCCCGAGGTTTGCACCTGACCGCCGCCATTGGCGAGCGTCGCGGACACGGCAAAGTAGCCGGCGAGCGTGGACGAGCACGTGAGGGTGGTGGTCGTTGCAACCGAAGGCACCGCGAAACTGCCGCTCGCGACCGTCTTGCCGAGCGCATCGGCGATAGTCCACTTGAGCGTATCGGCGCTGCCGGCGCGCGTGGTGACGGCGACCTTGAACTTGGCGTTGATCGCGAACATGCGCGAACCGTCGCCCCCGGGGGTATCGACGGTAATCTTGCCGTTGCCGGCCGATGCCGACGACACCGCCGGCGAAGCACACGTCAGACGCAAATTCGAGGCAGCCTTGGCAACCGCTTGTTCGGTGGCATCGGCTTCGGAGCCGGAGGCGGCGGAGGCGTTTGCCACGCCGGCGGGGCCGGCGCTAGCCGCGCTCGTGGAGGCGGGAGAACCGCCGTCGCTGCCGCCGCAACCGGCAAGAGCGAGGACGAGCGTCGAAAGCAGGAAAGGACTTTTGGTCATCGATTCAAAACGCATAAGCGCAGATAAAACCAGGCGTTCATTTCGATTACGCCCAGCGATGCAAAAAGCATCTGGTTTTCGACAGGCGGGCTGGGTTCTGATACGCCATCCGACCGGCTTCGACATGCACGCATCCCGCTTTTGCTACACGAACGGTTGAACGCGCAAACGTTTGCTATATCGCTCGATATCGCTCGATATCGCTCGATATCGCGAGATAGAAGGGTGACGAAAAGCGGGTGGTCTGCTGGAACTAATGATGAGAAGAAATCGATGCAAGGTAACTATTGCTCGCTTCTAAGACATTTCCGGCTCGTCTGAAGCAAATACTACTCGATGGATTGAATGACGTTGAGTAATACTGAGTAACAAAATGTTACGTATGAGGATAGATTTTTGCTTGAATACGCATGGCAAACCCACGCCAGCCTTGCCGATAGCGCCACGACGGTTTAACTTGAGCGACGCTAAAAAACTTTTCGTGGAGGTGGATGTGGCTTATCTGCTACTTGTGATCGAGCCGGTGGAGCAACGCGGCCAACGCACGCCGGAAGAAGGGCGCGAGGCGTATCGGCAGATGGGAGAGTTCGCCGACGGCCTGAAAGCGCGCGGCGTTTTGCGCGCATGCGAGTCGCTGACTTCGCTCAAGGATGCGTCGCGGGTTTCGCGGGCATTGGCGGATGACGCGAGAATCATCGACGGACCGTTCGCCGAGGCAAAAGAAATGATCGGCGGATTTTTCCTGCTCGATTGCGAAACGCACGCCGAAGCAGTTGAAATTGCCGCAACGTGCCCGGCGGCCGCGTGGTGCACGATCGAGGTCCGCAAAGTCGGGCCGTGCTATCTCTGAGGCGAGTTTCGCTGCTCCCGGGTGATTTCCTGTCGATCGGCGGGCGCGTCAAACGTCGTCCCAATGAAGCCGGCAATTTCGCTCGTCTTTCCATTCGCGTCGGAGCCTTACGCCATGCATCAACAGATTTTCGTCAACTTGCCCGTGCGCGATCTGAAGCGCTCGATGACCTTCTTCAAGGAACTCGGCCTCTCGTTCAACCCGGCTTTTACCAATGACGATGCCGCGTGCCTCGTTATCGGCGAAAACATCTTCGCGATGCTGCTCGTCGAGAAGTTCTTCCAGACCTTCACCGCAAAAGCGATCGTCGATGCGCACGAGGCCACCGAAACGCTCGTGTGTTTGTCGTGCGAGAGCAGGGCGGAAGTGGACGACCTCGTCGCGAAGGCGTTGAAAGCGGGCGGGCGGGCGCCGCGCGAACCGCAGGATCACGGCTTCATGTATGGCCACGGCTTCGAGGATCTGGACGGTCACATCTGGGAACTCGTGCATATGAATCCGGAAGCGGCGTGAGCGAGCGTTCGGACGCCGGGCGGGCGGCGCAGTCGATCGCGACGCGCAAGACTATCGACGCGGTGTGGCGAATGGAATCGGCGAAAGTGATTGCGAGCGTGGCCCGCGTGGTGCGCGACGTCGCGCTTGCCGAGGAACTCGCGCAGGACGCGTTCGTCGCGGCGCTCGAGCATTGGACCGATGCGGGCGTGCCGGACAAGCCGGGAGCGTGGCTCATGACGACAGCGAAGAACAGGGCGCTCGACCGGCTGCGGCAGCACACGCTGCACGCGCGCAAGCACGAGGAACTGGGCCGCGATCTCGACGCCCAGGAGATGCACATCACGCCCGATTTCGTTGATGCCCTCGACGCGGCCCGCGAAGACGACATCGGCGATGATCTTCTACGGCTGATTTTCACGGCGTGTCACCCCGTTCTTTCCGTCGATGCCCGCGCCGCGCTGACCTTGCGCCTGCTCGGCGGCTTGACGACGGATGAAATCGCGCGCGCGTTCCTGGTGCCGGAGCCGACCATCGCGCAGCGGATCGTGCGCGCGAAGCGCACGCTGACGGCGGCGCGCGTGCCGTTCGAGGTGCCGCAGGCGGACGCGCGGGCGGCGCGGCTTGCGTCGGTGCTCGAAGTCATCTATTTAATTTTCAACGAAGGTTATTCAGCGACCGCCGGCGACGACTGGATGCGCCCCGCGCTCTGTGAAGACGCACTGCGTCTCGGACGCATTCTCGCCGAGCTGATGCCCACGGAGAGCGAAGTTCACGGCCTCGTCGCGTTGATGGAGATTCAGGCGTCGCGCACGAAGGCGCGTGTCGATGCCCAGGGACGGCCGATTTTGCTGCCCGATCAGGACCGCAGCCGCTGGGACCCGCTTTTGATTCGTCGCGGGTTGACGGCCTTGCAGCGCTCGGAGACCCTGGGCGGCGCACGCGGCGTGTATGCGCTTCAGGCGGCGCTTGCCGCGTGTCACGCGCGCGCACCGAGCGCCGACGCGACTGACTGGCTGATGATCGTCGCGTTATACGACGCGCTCATGCAAACGGCGCCCACGCCGGTGGTCGAGCTGAATCGCGCGGTCGCGGTGAGCATGGCTTATGGGCCGCAGGCTGCGCTCGATATCGTCGATGATTTGCGTAAGGAGCCAGCGCTCAGGACTTATCCCTGGTTGCCGAGTGTGCGTGCGGATTTGCTGGCAAAGTTGGGACGCAAAGACGAAGCGCGCGAGGAGTTCGCGCGTGCGGCTGCGTTGACCAGGAATGCTCGGGAGCAGGCGTTTCTTTTGGGGCGGGCGGAGGAAATGGGGTGATGTTGGGGTCGTGGTTGCTGTGTCTAATCTTTGAGTTTACATAAGATAAATTAGCGCAGTTTTTGCGTGTAGCGGCTAGATTGTAATGTCCGCTTTTAGCCAGATTCAAATGTCCGCTTCGAGCCGCCTAAGCTTACCCCGCGCCGATGCTGCGGCGCAGGAGACCGCGATGGCTGCAACGGACACGATTACCATGTCGATGCGCGAGTTGGACCGATTCAAAGTGATTCAGTCAGTGGTCGACGGACTGCTCAAACCGTGGCGGGCCGCCGAGCGACTTG